>DAON01000015.1:0-40734 GCA_002501885.1 Euryarchaeota archaeon UBA220
AGTTAGTGAAGGATTTTGCAGCAGTACTCGGCGGCACACCTGCTGTAGCTGGGAGCGATGAGATAACCTCTGGAGCAGTAGTCCCAAGCACCCTCGATAAGCTCGCTGGAGATGGTATTGAAGCCTCTCAATGGGGCGGGCTGTTTGTCAACCTCGTTGTGGCAACCGCCGGATGTGTACTAGGTTTCGGCATAGGAGTGGTTCTGGCATTCGGACGCCAGAGCAATCAGCCATTCTTCAGCGTACCATCAGTTGCTCTAATTGAGCTTGTTCGGTCTGGACCTCTAATTTGCTGGCTCTGGTTCGCCGTCTTCTTGATGCCTGACATCATGGATCCCTTCTACAATGCTGAAGACATTATCCGAATGCTTCTGATGTTCGGTATCTTCGGAGGGTGCTACATTGCAGAGGTCCTCAGAGGAGGACTTCAGGCAGTCGATTCCGGACAGAAGGAGGCTGCATTAGCCCTTGGCCTGTCGCCCTTCCAGACCAAGATGCAAGTCGAACTGCCAAATGCGGTTAGGACTACTCTACCTTCAATCGTCAGTGTTTTCATTGGACTATGGAAGGACACAACACTCCTGTTCATCATCAACATTCTCGACTTCTTCAAGCTGGCAAAGGATCTTCCTGCCACAGACTTGCGCTTCCTAGGTAACTTCCTAGAGCCACTATACGTCACCGCCCTTGTATTCTGGGTATTCGCATTCTACCTGTCTAGGATCTCGATGAGAATCGAGAAGAGTCTTGGACTGGTTAGAGAAGGAGGGGGAGAAGCAGCATGAGTGAAGAAGAGATGATTATTGAGACAAAGGGAGTGAAGGTGAACTTCGGTGACTTTTGGGCACTGAAGGGCATTGACATCAGCATTAGGAAAGGAGAGATTGTCGTAATCCTAGGGCCGTCGGGCTCAGGTAAATCGACATATATCCGGACCTTGAATAGACTTCAGCCACACAGTGGCGGTACAGTGGTAATAGATGGAATCACAATTGATGATGAGACCACTGTGGCTGACATGAAGTATGTCAGGGCAGAAGTCGGCTTTGTTTTCCAGCAGTTCAACCTCTTCCCTCACCTGACCATAATGGAGAACATCACCCTCGCTCCAATGAAGGTCAAGGGTATGCCAAAGAGACAGGCAGAAGACAAGGCAATGGAACTTCTAGAGAAGGTCGGAATTCCTGAGCAGGCCTACAAGTATCCGAGCGGACTTTCTGGTGGCCAGCAACAGAGAGTAGCCATTGCGCGTGCTCTAGCCATGGATCCGAAGATTATGCTATTCGACGAGCCTACTTCGGCTCTCGATCCTGAGATGATCAAGGAAGTTCTCGATGTAATGATCGATCTTGCAAAGGAAGATGTAACGATGATTGTGGTGACACACGAGATGGGCTTCGCCAAGGAGGTTGCAGATAGATGCATACTATTCGATGAGGGCGAATTGGTAGAGCAGAATACTCCCGAGGAGTTCTTCACTAATCCCAAGCACGATAGGACCAAGTTGTTCCTAGAGCAGATTCTCTAATCGGCATCTTGCCCTTGTGAACCGCCGTTACTCCTTTCAACCGTAGGTAAAGCGGAAATGACATGAGTTGTTTAGAAGACCTTCCTAACAACATTGACCCCAACTATGAATGCGCTTCGGAACTGTTGGCTACTGGGCCCATTTCTGCGCTGCTGATTTTAGTCATCGGCGTACCTCTGATTGGAATCGCAAAGAGACAACTCAGGAAGTTGTTTGACAAGACCGATTTCGATGAAGGACTTGAGAATTTCATGTTCCGCATTGCTGGAGTCGCTATGTGGGCCATCGTCATACTGACAGCCGCTAGCGAACTTGGAATCAATGTAGCTGGTATCGTTGCCGCCCTAGGAATATTCGGCCTAGCCGTGGCCTTCGCTGCTCAAGATACGATGGAGAATGTAATCGCTGGTATTTTCATCATTATCGATAGGCCGTTCCGAGAGGGTGAGCGAATACTGCTGCCCAAGAAACTTGGGGGAATATACAGCAGTTGGGGAGATGTCATTGAAATTGGTCTACGCACAACTCATGTACGTTCTACCGATGGAGTCTTGCTAACTATTCCAAACAAGCTGCTGACCAAGGATGCAGTAGCCAACTTCAGTCATAGTGAGCTTAGAGTCAGAATCCGACTAGGGCTCACGGCTACATGGGACAATGTCACAAAGGCGGAGGAGATTGTAAATGAAATCGCAAACAACCATCCCGAAATAAGCCAGAAGCCGAAACCCCCTGGAGTTGTTCTCAGAGATTTTGGCGACCAAGAGGTCATCATGGAGATTCGCTACTATGTCGACAACGCGCGCAAGATGAGATCCTCGAAGTCATCCTTCGTAACTGAGATTCTCAGGAAATTCGAGGAGCATAAGGTCACCCTTGCTTTCCCTGTAAGAGTCAACATGAACAGTGATGTTGATTTGGAAGAACTCGGATTCTAGTAGTCAATCCAGTGGGCTACGCCGTCGTGTATTGTTCGACGGAATGTGAGCAGAGTCAACTCAGGCCCATTCAAGGCCACAGTCACCTTCGCACCTCTGGTGAAATGAGTTTCATCCCAACCATCACCGACGATGTAGCCACGATGCATGTCACTAGTAATCACAGTCGGCTCACCAGTCCACTCCCAGTATGAACCATCATCCAAACGCTCACTCCTAGGCAAGTCTCTAGCCGCGAACAGATATCGTGAGCCCAATTCATCTGCTGGGAATCGAGTACCCTCTATATCGACAACATGCCTGAACCATGCACCCTGTCCTAGGAATGTAGAGAATAAACATCCAGAAGAGCGCTGAATCACATCAATTGCATCGGAATCCGAACCCCTCTCTAGCCGATAGCGAGAGGGCTGGTATTGGTGCGTGTTCGCGATGATTAGGTCGTTGAGGGCTGGATCAGAGAGAATCTTCTTCCCACTAGTAGTAATTATCTCGGCCTGCAGTCTAGGCAGAATATTGACAATGGCTTCACCATTAAGTGC
The DNA here is from genome assembly GCA_002501885.1 of Euryarchaeota archaeon UBA220. Taxonomy (GTDB): domain Archaea; phylum Thermoplasmatota; class Poseidoniia; order Poseidoniales; family Thalassarchaeaceae; genus Thalassarchaeum. The sequence continues at coordinate 3,009 of DAON01000015.1, forward strand.
CACTCTGACATCCTTTCCAAAGCTCTCCGGGTCACTTCCCATGTAGAATCCATATGATCCATCCTCGTCATCATCCTGAGGATGACTGTTCACACCCATCACTGGGATATCGCTACCAATCGAATGTGCAATCGATGTAAGAGTCCCATCCCCGCCGAGAATGATTGCAAGGTCCCTATCAGCAAAGTCGTCACTGGTGACTGTCTCTCTAACCTTGTACTCGACTTTGACTTCTCCTTCACTGGATAATTGGTCCAATTCTGACTTGACCTCTAGCAATGACTCGTCATGCACCTCTTCGAAATTCTTCTTGAAGACGACGAGGACCTTCTTGGCAGACATGCTTACCCTCCAGCATGCGGCGCTAGTGCTTGCCCCATATAGGGACGACGCAATGTAGAACTGTGTGTCTTATGACGGCTGAGCGTGAAACTCATGACTCATGTACAATCCCGACAGAGTATGAGAGCCACCGTACTGACCTCACTGCTATTACTCAGTACAGCGTTTTCAGGATGTCTCAGCGTGCCAGTGGAGGAGTGTGAAGGAATTGATTGCTTCCCTCTAGACTCAGATGCCCTTTCTGAAATCCTAGCAGCCCCCAATGCCTTTGATGTAGTTACTCTGGCTGCCACCAATGACAAACTTAGGATTACCACTACTACGACATATGAAGACAATGGTCAGTTCGCCGAGGTTCGTTGGGATGTGGCCAAGGACGACACCTCGGAGCTGCGTTCGATTGCTATGAGGATGACTATAGGTACTACGACCATCGATAACGAAGTGATAGAGGGACAGTCCTCGACTAATATCAGAACCGGAGGAGATTGGTTCGAAGGAAGAGATGAGGTGCCCGAATACAATGATCCGTTTATCGAACTAGCACAACTTGCTACGGACCAGCCCAATGGTCTGTGGCCTCCTTTCGCATTCGATACATCTGCTGTGGCAGATCTGACTTGGACTATCTCTGGAGATCCATCATCAACACAGCAGATAGCATCAGCCAGTAACGATACGCATACTATCATCATCGAACTAATGGGAACCCCTCCAAAAGTTACTGGAATCGAGACCTACTCGGGGGATGAAAATACATTCATACTAACTGTTGCAATCGGCAACTCGGTATCGATTGATTTGCAGGACGATTTACCTCGTATTCCTGTTGGATTTAGTATTGATGACCAACCAATTATAGTCGGAGACTCCACAGTCTGGTATGGAGAAATCCCCCTAGAAATGTCGACAGAAATAGATCCCTCTCAGTTAGAGTTCCATGGCCTGGTATCCGAAAATGGAACCACATCTTCAGTTGCTATGATGACTGTAAATCAAGAATCCTCCAATATGACTCTCGATGATGGTACATGGTGGGAATTTAATTGGATAGACTTCCCAATGCCTGGGTATTTCTCAGCCGGCGACTTGTTCCAAATCAAGACCAACTCAACTGGGGAGATTTATGTCGCTATCTTTGATTCCTGGGCCCAGCAGTGGTCCGGCGGCCCTTTGGCTGAATGAATGCATGAGTATCTTCAAACACTCCTGTCATGACGCTAAGCCATGGGAGGAAGCAGACATCCTCTGATGAGACTCCTAGAACATCTCAAAGAGCACAGGACTACTGTACTAATCGCTTCATTTTGTTCAATCATCAACAAGGTGTGGGACCTAGCTCCTCCTGTACTCATTGGAATGGCTATCGATGTGGTTGCGGCGCAAGAAGACTCATTTCTAGCTCAGTTTGGATACACTGATGTTTACCAGCAATTGTACATCCTTACTGCAATAACCGTAGTGATATGGGTTCTAGAGTCCCTGTTCCAGTACCTCTACGCCGTGTTATGGAGGAATCTAGCCCAGACTGCTCAGCATGAACTTAGAATGTCTGCTTATTCACACATCCAAGATCTCGAGATGCAATGGTTCTCTGAGCAGCCAACTGGTAGTCTGATGGCGATAATGAATGACGATGTGAATCAACTCGAACGGTTTCTTGACCAGGGTGCAACAGATTTGCTACATGTCGCGACCACGATTATTGTCGTGGGCGCAATAATGGTCTCTGTTGCCCACGAGGTCGCCTTACTGGCAATTCTACCTGTTCCAATTATCGTTACTGGATCGTTCATCTACCAGCGTAGGATTGGAGTCAGGTATAGCAAGGTCAGAGGAAAGGTTGCCGATCTAAACTCCCTACTGAACAACAACCTACACGGAATTACGACAATTAAGTCGTTTACTGCAGAGAAGCGCGAAGTTGACAGGGTCGAGGAAGCTTCAACTTCCTACAGGGAAGCCAACAGAGAGGCAATCCGCCTCTCTGCATCCTTCGTTCCAATAATCAGAATGGCTATTCTATTCGCTTTTACGGCCAACATGCTCGTTGGAGGTTGGTTCGCCCTAGAAGGTAAAATCAGTCTCGGAGCATACTCTGTCATCGTCTTCATCACTCAGAGATTGTTATGGCCACTCACGAGACTGGGGGAGACCTTTGATTTGTATCAGCGCGCAATGGCATCCACCTCCAGAGTCCTTGATCTACTAGATACTGAGATTGGCATAGTTGAAGGAGATACTAAGCTCGAGCAAGTCAAAGGAGAAATCAGCTTCAATGACTTGGGATTCTCCTATCCAGATAGGGAAACTGTGCTGGAGGGAGTTAACCTGACGATTCCCGCTGGAGAAACTGTAGGTCTCGTTGGCTCTACAGGATCAGGCAAGACCACACTGGTCAGATTGCTACTTAGATTCCACGACCCCAATTCGGGATCAGTCTCTCTAGATGGTCACGATGTCAGGGATCTTACTCTAGAATCTCTAAGAGGGTCAGTTTCTCTAGTCAGTCAGACAACCACTCTATTTCCAGGAAGTGTTCGTGACAACATTCTGTATGGAAACCCTTCAGCTGATGACGAGGCAGTAGTGGAAGCCGCTAGAGTCGCAGAAGCACTTCCATTCATCGAGAGCCTCCCCCGGGGATGGGATACCGATATCGGAGAGGGCGGACATAGGCTTTCTGGAGGGCAACGCCAGAGGATTGCAATCGCTAGAGCCGTACTCAAGGACGCGCCCGTACTGGTGTTGGATGAGGCTACTAGTAATGTGGACAATGAGACGGAGGCTGCGTTGAAGCGTTCAATCGAGAAAATCTCTGTTGGCAGGACGACTCTAATCATCGCTCACCGACTTTCCACAGTCAGGAATGCAGACACTATTGCAGTTCTAGGAAATGGTTCAATTTCGGAGACAGGAACTCATGAGGAATTACTCAGTGGCAACGGACTATATCCCAGACTCTGGGCCGTCCAGACCGGAGAGGTCTCACAATGAGCGACGAGAGAGGTTTGCCCAGATTAACAGATTTAGCCAAAACTATCGGCTTTGAAGTAACTAAGTTTGAGGAAGGAAGTTGTATTGTTGAGTGCACAATTCGTGAAGATCACCTGAATATGGGAGGAGTGGCCCACGGAGGCATTCATGCAACACTGCTCGACTCAGCGATGGGTGGCACATTAGTTTCGACTCTCGCTAAAGAAGAGTGGTGCGCCACAGCACAAATCGATATCTCATACCTCAATGCAGCGGGTGTCGGCGAGAGACTAATCGCTTCAGGCGAGGTATCTCGTAGAGGAAGGCATCTGGCCCATTTGGAGGGTAAGTTGGTTACTTCTGAGGGAACCAAAATTGCAACCGCCAAGGGGACATGGGCCATCTGGGAGACAAGACCCAGTAGCCAGAATCGGTGAAGGTCTGCCGGGAACAGATTAATCCGCTACCTCATGTTCGCGATAAACATGGCAAGGTCCGACTCTGTCCTATTCTTCTTAGCCGGTTTCACTCAATTGCTAGTCGGCTCAGAGTTGGCCGCTATGGACCCCACTCTAGCAATCCTTGGGATGATCTTAGAAGTCACAGGAGGTAGTTCTGTACTAGTTGGAATTTATTTGCTGATTTTCGTCGCTAGACATCATAAGGAGTTCCAAGAATCTTACAATAAACTCGAGAAGGCTACAATGGCAAGGGGCGATTCTGGAAGGCTGAAGCGTGTAGATCCTCTACCAGTAAAAAGAAGAATGACCAATGTTGTAATTCCTGGTATTTTGGCATTCATTGCAGCCATGGCATGGCTGACCAACTAGTAGGTGAGACATGAGCAAGCCCAAGCAGGGTCTTGATGAAATGGTCGACCGTGTAATCGACAATCCTGCTTATGATATGTTTGGAGGATATCATATCTTCCTGAGGAGAGTAACTATCCCAATACTTCTAATTCTAGTTTTCATGATGGTGTACGATTTACTCTCGAAGGTCCTATCTGAAGATATGACATTAATTCTATCAGCATTAATCACTGGACTATCTGTGGGTCCCATTTTCGGCATAGAACGTTACTTCGCAGAAAGATGGTACGGGAAATGAGCCATTTCTCACTTCTTTGCCGCCGAATGGGTAAAGTGGGGATGCCTAAGTTGGAGGTACAATGAGCATACTAGATGACTTCGATATCTTCGAGCTACTTGGCTTCGGAGACGCAACTGGACTCGAATTACTATTCGCCGCTTCCGCGCTAGTAGGGGGCATACTATTCCTGCTCTGGTTTGCATTGATGATGATTGGTGGCGTTGCTGCAGATGTGTTTGAGGGCTTACTGGGGATGGAAGGGGTCGGTGATCTCGGTGCAGACGCTTCGTTCAAGGCACTCACCTTCCAAGGACTGATGGCTTTCCTAATGTTCTTCGGACTAGCCGGACTGTACACCCTGAAGTCTACCGAGACTTCCACTCTGGCAATTGGAATCGGAGGTATTGCAGGCTTCGCCTCCATGTGGGGCACTGGTAAGTTGTTCCAACTCTTTATCACTCTACAATCGGATGGAACAGTAGAGATTTCTGAGTCCATTGGTGCTACTGGTACAGTCTATCTCAGAATCCCGCATGATGGTGCAGGACAAGTACAAGTCAACTTCGGAGGAAGCTTGAGGACCATGAATGCAAAGTCTCACGACGATGCCGAAATAGGTAATGGCGAGTTCATCGAAGTTGTCGATACAATGGGCGATGTACTCATAGTAAAGAGAAAGTAATCACTCACATTTCAATTTACTTTCTACAGTGCGCAGGGAAAGCCTTCATGACCTGATATCTCCTCTTAGGGGTAGAGGCGAAGCATATGGCAGAAAGCGGAGCACTATTGACGACGATGATATTTGCAACTGTACTGGTACTTGTGGCGGTGACAATTTTCTTTGCACAGCGCTACAAGAGGTGCCCTCCTGACAAGGTTATGGTCATCTACGGGCGTACAGACAAAGGCCGCCCTTCTAGGACTATTCACGGTGGTGCGGCATTAGTCTGGCCATTGATTCAGGACTACGCGTACCTCCCACTAACTCCGATTACAATCAACATTGATCTCAGAAACGCTCTATCTCTGCAGAACATCAGAATCAATGTCCCGAGCACCTTCACTATCGGCATCAGCATCGAGGATAACATCATGCAGAATGCAGCTCAGAGACTGCTTGGCCTGAAGATGGAGGACATCGAGAAGATGGCAGAGGAAATCATTCTTGGTCAACTACGTCTGACTGTCGCTTCCCTGACTATCGAGCAGATTAATCAAGATAGAGACAACTTCCTCGAGCGAATTAACAACAACGTCGAGAAGGAACTTGAGAAGGTCGGTCTACGTCTAATCAACGTGAACATTGTCGATATTACCGATGACTCCGACTATATCGAGAGCATCGGAAAGAAGGCTGCAGCAACTGCAGTAGAGAATGCACGTGTAGACGTAGCAAACGCAGAGAGGGACGGTGCCATCGGTGCAGCAGAGGCTGACAAGACCCGTGAGATTCAGGTTGCTGAGAACATGGCTGAGGCAGCAAAGGGACGCAAGGCGGCTGAGGCCGACAAGCGTGTTTATGTCGAGAACCAGGAAGCCCTCGCAGTTTCCGGTGAGAACGTCGCTCAGGCAGAGATTGCCAATGCCAACGCCGACCTAAAGGAGGCCGAGGCATCAGCCAAGCAGAGAGCAGATGTAGCTACGGCCGAGTCCGAGGCTGCCATCCAGCGTGCCATTGCTGGTGAGGAGACAGAGCGCCTGAGGGCCAGCGAGATTGTTCGTGAGAATATCCAGAAGCAGCAGATTGAGATTGCTGCAGAGGCCGAGGCCGAACGCCAGCGTCGCGTGGCTCGTGGTGAGGCAGATGCGATTCTTGCCGTGTATGAGGCAGAAGCTAAGGGTATCCAACAAGTTCTAGATGCTAAGGCTCAGGGTTACCAGAACTTAGTCAACAGCGCTGCTGGCGACCCCAAGGCAGCAGCAACTCTGCTAATGGTTGAGAAGATTGAGAACATGGTATCGGCCCAGGTCGAGGCTATTCGAAACCTCAAGATCGACAAGGTCACCGTCTGGGATGGAGGCAACAACGCCGACGGTTCGTCCGCGACTAGCAACTTCGTTAGCAGCCTAGTGCAGAGTCTTCCACCTATCCATGATGTTGCTAAGATGGCAGGAGTAGACTTGCCTGAATATCTCGGCTCAATGGCAGAGGACACACAAGAAGACGGCGAGTAGACTGTCCCTAAGGGACAGTCATCCTCATGAAGAGGGATTGCTTGGCCATGCCATGTCGAAAACCGATGTGGTAATTGTCGGAGGTGCCCGAACTCCATTCTGCGAATGGTTGGGCGGAAAGCGTGGAGACGGCCAACCCGGCGGTAGGCTAGCGTCAAGATCCACTGAAGATTTAGGTGCGATTGCAATTCAAGGAGCGCTTGAGAAGTCTGGAACCGATCCAAATTCGGTAGATCATGTTGTCATGGGCCACGCCTTACAGACATCTGGTCAGGCAATTTTCGGAGCTAGACATGCTGGTCTCAATGCAGGAATACCTCAGGAAACTCCGATGCTCACATTGAACCGACTTTGTGGAAGCGGTGCTCAGTCTATCGTCACCGGATCGCAAATGATTATGCTCGGAGAGGCAGAGATAGTTGTCGCCGGCGGCATGGAAAATCTCTCCCAGGCTCCACATGTTCTGAGGGGCGAGCGTTCAACACACAAATTGGGCAGGCCGCCCCAAGAGGGCTATACTCTGACCAAGGATATGGAGGATTATCTGTTCACTAATCTTCTCGACAATACTTGTGACTCATTCATGGCCCAGACCAGTGACAGACTGTGTCACAAGGTTGGCGTGACCCGTGAACAGGCAGACGAGTTTGCTGCCCTCAGCCACTCTCGGACTGAGCAGAGTATAGAATCAGGACTCTTTGAGACAGAGATTGTAGATGTAGAAACAGAAGACGGTACAATCACCGCTGCACATGAGGATCACTTCGTCAGGGGCACTACTGTAGAATCGCTCTCGGGCTTAAGGCCACATTTCGGCCCCAATTCCCTGGTAACTGCGGGCAATGCCTCAGGAGTTGTAGATGGCGCAGCAGCAGTAGTTCTGAAATCTGCTGAGAGGGCTGCAGCAGATGGCGACGAACCTTTGGCCAGAATTGTGAATTGGGGAATAGTCGGACTAGATCCTTCAATCATGGCCTATGGCCCGGTTCCGAGCAGTAGGCTAGCCCTAGAAAGAGCAGGCCTCGGTATCGAGGACATTGACAGATGGGAGATTAACGAGGCTTTCTCAGGTCAAGCGGTTGCTTGCATCCAAGAATTAGGCCTAGATGTGGACAAGGTAAATGTCAACGGAGGAGCAGTTGGACTAGGTCACCCACTCGCCGCAACAGGCACCAGACTAATCCTAACTCTGGCCCATGAACTCAGGCGCAGTAGTGGCAAATATGGTGTTGCGACAGCGTGTATTGGCGGCGGACAGGGAATCGCTGTAATCATCGAATCTTGCTAATTACAACCGTAATCACTCCGTAGGAGGAGTTATCCATAATGGATACTACCGATTATCATGGTGAAAGGCTTACCTGGAGGAGGCCATGCGAATAGAAAGCGCAGTGTTGCCAAGACATTCCTATGGAGAGGTGTAGCGACGACAGACACCATCATTATTTCAAGAGTAATAACAGGTAGTTGGACCGAAGGACTTGCGATTGGAGTTATCGAAGTCTTCACCAAGATGATATTGTATTATTTCCATGAGAGGGCTTGGAGCACTTCTGATTGGGGCCTTGGAGACTCCGATGCCGCAGGTCACGCTAATAGAAAGCGCAGTATTGCCAAGACATTCCTATGGAGGGGTATAGCGACGACAGACACCATCATTATTTCAAGAGTAATAACAGGTAGTTGGACTGAAGGACTTGCGATTGGAACCATTGAAGTCTTCACTAAGATGATATTGTATTATTTCCATGAGAGGGCTTGGAGCGCTTCTGATTGGGGTCTTGAAGATCCAGATGCTCCAGATGTTAGCCCTATGCACTGATGGCATCCTAGTCTAACTAAGAAAAACTCTCGATGATTCGTTTGAAGACCGTCGGTATTATTTGTCAGATGCAAAGGCCCCTCGCTCAGTTAACATGGGGCAGACGCGGAAGCGGAGTTTGATTAAGGCGGCCTCTTGGAGGGCAATTGCGTCTCTAACCGGTGCTGCAATAGTGGTAGTTCTAACCGGAGAAATGGAACACGGAGGGGCATTCCTAGCGGCCGATGCATCTCTCAAGATGGTCTTCTACTATCTCCATGAGCGCGGATGGGAAGCTGTCACTTGGGGCGTCCTAGCTGACTAATCCTCGATATACCAATGCTCCTTCTTTGGAGATAGTGGGCGTTTCATCCACATAGGTCTGCGCTCACCTCTTGGATGTGTCTCGCGCTCCTTTGCCATCTCATTCCAGCGCTTGTAGTACTGGAATGACTTCTCAGTGTCGACCTCAACATCACCATATTTCTCATCCTTTGAAGGGCGACTAAGTCTGACCTTCTGCAACCAGCAGTGTGCCCCACTAATTGGATCCGGCTGAACTGCGTGAGTGATGTTCTGATGGACTCCTCCGTCCCTCCACCAAATTCGGTTGGTATCTGGATCGTCTGATTCCCACGGAGAAATTCCTGAGACCGTCCTCATCCGTTGCTTACCTTCTCCGATATCTTCGATTTGAACTTCATTACTTAGGAATCGATTACCTTGGTCTTGAGAACGTCTCCATCTGCCGATGTGGTGAGAGCATCCAATTACTCCAGGCTTGATTCCTTCAGTTACCCAGACCTTGTCGACGAACCAACCAATTTCAGTCTCAATCTTTAGCAAATCACCTTCCGAGACTCCTAGTTTCGCAGCATCTTTGGGATGAATCCATATTGGATTACGATGTCCAATCTCAACTAGCCATTTTGCATTCGCAGATCTAGAATGAATGTGTTGTGGAAGTCGGAAGTTAGGAAGTAGGCAGTATTCGTCTTCTCCCTGTAAGTTGTCTGGGTGGACATGACTGTGGATTCTATAGTGTGGAATCGCATGCTCCGGATATCCGAACTCGACCATGGTCTTAGAGTAGAACTCTTGTTTCCCACTCGGAGTGGGCCAACCCTCTTGTTCATGCTTTGAGTAAGTCGATTCCTCAATTAGGAAGGCACCATGCTTGCGCATATATCCTAGGGCATCAAGACCTTCCTTGGCAGCTGCCTCACTAAGCCCCGGAACTCGCTCGAATGTATACTGGTAGTACTCATCGATTGTGATTTTCTCTCCCTCTCGATATGGACTCATGAAGTGCTCACGGATACCCATAGTTCCATCGTCAATCCTCCATGACAACTCATTCCAGAACTCATCTTCCTCCCAAACTTCTCCAGGATTAACCTCACTCGTGAACTCTACATTCTTGCCCTCTCTTCGAGCGAACTCGCGTAGTACTGGTTGCCGGAACGCCACCCACTTTCCAGCAGAAGTTGCATACGAGTTGATGTCATGCCGTTCCGATGCATGACCCATGGGAAGGACATAGTCCGCGAAGAAAGCCGTCTCGTTCCAGGTGGGAGTCAGGGCGATGTGACAGCCGATACTATCCTCGTCCTCCAGCATCCTCATCCATGAGAATCCGTCCGGATAAGTCCAGACTGGATTGAAAACCCGTGTGAAGTAGACATCAATCTCGCCCCGACCATCTCTGATTAGGTGCGGCAGAATATGGCTCATTTCGTAATGTGCAAGAGTATACTCAGGCGGGAAGTGCAATTCGTTCCAACCGTCCGGGTCGCCAGGTTCGTCAAACAATTGGGGGCTGAACTTTGACCATGAGTTTGGCGAAGTACCTCCCTCTGTCCCTACACTTCCAGTCAGTACATTCAGTAGATGCAGAGTCCGAGAGACTTGCCAGCCACCTAGATTGCCAATAGCAGCAGACCTCCAAACATGAGTACTCAAACGACTTCCAGCATTCGCCACAGCCTCTCCTGCCTCGATTACCTGCTCTACAGGAATACGGCACTCCGAGGCTGCAAACTCAGGCGTATACTCTGCATATTCCTCCAGAAGTAGTTCGATGAATCTCTCGAATGTGCGCGGCTCATCGGGATGGTCAGCTTTGAGCCAATCCTCCCAGTTTACCCAATTCTCAAGGAAGTCTCGATCGTACAGCCCACGCTCTAGAATCATCTTTGCCCAAGCGAGGAATAGGGCAGTCTCTGATCCAGGCCAAGTTGGCAGCCAGTGGTCGGCCATTGAAGCAGTATTGGAGAGTCGAGGATCAATTACAATCAGCTTGGCTCCGTCAATCATCCCCTCTAGGATTCTCTGCGCATGCGGATTGAAGTAATGCCCAGTTTCCAAATGCGATGAGGTCAGAAGTATGACCTTGGCATTGGAATGATCTGGGGATGGACGGTCATGCTTGTGCCAAAGGCTGTATCCAGTTCTGGCACCTGAAGAACAGATATTGGTGTGACTGTTGTGCCCATCGACGCCCCACGCCTTCAGCACCCTCTCTACATAACCCTCGTTACCAGGTCTACCGACATGATACACTACTCTGTCCTTTGCCTCAGTCTTGAGAGAGGCTCTAATCTTCGATGAAATCTCGTCGAGAGCTTGGTCCCAGTAGATTCTCTGCCACTTGCCCTCTCCACGCTTACCAACTCGCTTTAGAGGGTAAAGAATTCTCTCTGTGTCGTTGATTTGATTGATTGTGGCTGGCCCCTTGGCACAATTTCTACCTCTACTCCCAGGGTGATGTGGGTTGCCCTCAAACTTGGTCACCTCGCCAGTACCTTTGTCGACATATGCCAACATCCCACACGCAGATTCGCAATTGAAGCAAGTAGTGGGGACCAGAGAATATCTCTTCTCGACCATCTTTGGCCACTCTTGTGCATCTAACTCGACATGGTCATGCCAGTCATCTGGACTTGGATACTTACGCAAATCTCCCTCACTACCTGTAGAGTGCTCGCGGTCAAGATCAGGGATAATCCTCATTTTCTGAGCGATTTTCTCAATGAATGTCCTGGCCATCTTTTCACCTCAATGCAGAGTCTCAAGTTGCGGATCGATTACCGTCCTGTGGCCATGCCAAGCGACAAGGATAAGACACGGAATTGCTAGAGCCGATAGGAGCAGATTAGTTGGGGACAGCAAGGCAACACAAGCAGCACCAGCAACCAAAACCTCGACAGTCATCTTCACTGTCAGAGTACGGTCTTTTGACCAAGACCGACCCTTTGCCTGTTGCAAAAGCCAAGCGGTGTATATCCCCGTAAACAACGCAAGAGGGATGCCGGCATATGCTAGGTACTCCAGATACATGCGATCCAAATCAAGCAGCAGAACTAGGAAACTACAGCCGAGAATTCCACCGAAACCGCCCAATAGATAGGCCCCTTTGACCAGCCAAGAATCCCAATTCGGCCGCAGCATAACATACAGGAATCTGAACGGCCTATCTAGGTCAATTACCAAAAGAATTCCAGTGATTCCAAGGAATGAGATACTGACTATCAGAAGCCTCCACCACAAACCATCAGTCATCTCAAGATAGCCTGCAAGCATCATCAACATCGCAACAAGGTAGGCGCCACTGGCTACTGCCTTGGTGAATACATATGCCGAGACCTCCCAGCCCCACAATACGCCCTTTGAGGGCTGGTCGTAACTGCGCTTCACATTCTCCTCATCGTCGAGCTTATCCATTACATCACGAATAATCGCTCTGTCTCTGGGAGCTGCTGCTCTGGCCTTCTTCTCAAGTGCTAGTTGGATAATCATAGATTGAGTGTCAGCCGCCCCTGCTCTCTTCTCGGCATACTTCGCAAAGTGTCCAACACCGGCCGCTTGATCTGTCCACAGGTATTCTCCTGAGCGTTCAGTAGAATGAGGGTCCAGACTCTCTTCACTCGTTTCGACATAGAATACATTTGGCTTAGCTCCAGACTCGGGTTTGCGCACCGTTGTCTCATGCTCGGATAGATAGCCTGAGATTGACGAATTAGGATCATCTAAATCACCTGAAATTATCGCCTCTACAGGACAAACGATGACGCAGGATGGCTCATAGGAATGCTCGATTCTATGGGCGCAATAATTGCATTTTGCCGCAGTACCCTTGTTTGGATCGATGTATAATGCATCATAGGGGCAGGCCTGCATACATGACTTGCAGCCTATACAACGATCATCATCGAAGTCAACGATGCCATCGGAGCGTGTGAATAGAGCAGTGGTCGGGCAAATAGTAGTGCAAGGAGAATCCTCGCAATGATTGCAACGGTGGACACTGAATTCACGAGTAACATCGGGATAAGTCCCCTTCTCGATGTACTTCACATGAGTTCTGTTGACTCCAATCGGAACATCGTGCTCAGATTTGCAAGCGACGGTACAAGCATGGCAACCGATACACTTCCGGTTGTCTATAACGAAGCCGTAATTGACCATGGTCCGCCCTCTATGAGGGCGGACAGGCCATCTTGGCAAATGAGCCTTCGCCATATCACAACAGAAGACTTGCTATCCCTGCAGCGGCAACCCAGGTTCCAACTACCGATCCAATGTTGCCTGCAAAAGTCACCATCAGCACCTTACCGACTCGATTTTTCCAGAACAAGGACAAATCGTCCAAATGTAGGAATGCCTGAGCATCACCTCCTGTCGGAGGGGTGACTTTCAGTTGTGTATAGCCCGCGAACCATCCCGCCGCAAGGAAGGGGTTGAGGGATGTGATGGGTGAGGCAAGTGCTCCGACTAGAATTGAGAGGGGATGGCCTCGGGCTAACAATACTCCCAGTCCAGTCAGACCAGCATTAATTGCTAGCCAAGCCAAAGCAGCCTGTTTCACCGCCTCAATTTCACCATTGTACCACATCCACCCTACTCCGCCAAAAAGCAACAAAGGAATCGCAATCATCAGTGCCTTAGGCCAAATCGCCTTACGTGGCTCAATATTCAACTCAGCGATTCGAGAAGCAGTTTCCATTGCTGGCTCAGCTAGGTTTTCCTGAATTCCCTTCAGATGCCCCGCCCCTACAACTGCCAGTATTTTTCCGCGACCTCTTATCTGTTGGATTCTGCCGGCTAGAAAAGCATCTCTTTCATCGATTAATACCGAGCCGGCTGCAGGTGCAACCTCTCTTGCCTCCTCCATTAATTTGGAGAGTAAATCAGAGTCTTCCAGAAGCTCCTCTACCGATGCCCCATCTTCATCGTCTTCCTGCCACAATAAGGCATCAAGAACCCTGGCTTTCTCAAAGAAACCCATTTTTGACCACGCCCTTCTCAGGGTGATGAGAACATCTCTGTCAATCAACTCTACAGGGATGCTGGATTCATCTGCGGCCTCGATAGCTGCCAACAACTCTGCCCCGGGCTTCTCTCCAGAAGAAATCCCCATTCTGCGCTGTTCTGCAGCCAGGGCAGATTGTAGTAGTATCATGTGTGACTTACCATCATTGAGGATCTTTAGCAAATCCTCATTGTCGAGTGCATCCGGCTCAAGCAGCGAGGCCTTGCGAGACTCGCACAATTCCACAGCCACCAAATCGGGCGACCACTCCTTGATTTGATTGCGAACCAGTTCCACAGAGGCCGAGCTGATATGCGCCGTCCCCACAAGTCTTAGATTCTCATCAATGTCGATGATATTCTTACTCGAATCAGACATTTTTCACCTCAAAGCACCCATTGCAGCAAATAGATCTGCATGCTCTGCGACATCATGCACCCTGATGATATCGACTCCTTTGTCCTTAGCTCTAGCAGCAACTCCAAGGCTCCCTGCAAGCCTATCATCTGTAGATTCACGGCCAAGTAATCGAGAAAACATCGACTTCCGACTAACTCCCCAAAGCAGAGACATCTCTTCATTGGGGATAACATCTCTTCCTGAGCCCAATAGAGATAGATTATGCTCCAGGGTCTTGCCGAAACCTATTCCCGGATCTGCGATAATCATGCTCGGGTCCACTCCCATGTCTGTGAGTGTAGAGGATGCTTTCCCAAGGGAATCTCTAACATCATCGACTACATCTTGGTAACTCGGGTTATTCTGCATGTTCTCAGGAGTCCCTTGCATGTGCATTAAACAGATGGGACATCCACTTTGCACAATCAGTTCAGCCATTTGAGAATCCGAAAGAGCCGAGACATCGTTAACCATGTCTGCACCTGCTTCTAGAGCCTGTTTGGCTACCGAGGCCCTACGAGTGTCAATCGAGATACAAGTATCAGGCAAAGCCTGGCGGATAGCAATGATTACTGGAATTACTCTTTCAATCTCTTCTTCGGTATCTACTGGTGCAGCTCCTGGACGAGTAGACTCTCCTCCGATATCAATCCAGTCTGCTCCTTCCTCTACCATCTCTATGGCCCTTGAAACAGCAGATTCAATGGAATTGAGCCGAGATTTCTCATGAAAAGAGTCTGGAGTAAGGTTGAGGACGCCCATAATTCGTGGAAATCCATCATTTCGGCGAATCAGCATAGGTCGCCAGTCGGCCATCTCAGTCACCCCATTCGACGCATGCTTTATGATGTGACGGAGAGGCAATCCCTCGATGGTTCTGGGAGATGACTCTCTAGATGAGGCCAGTCAGGCTGCTGATACGGCCACAGTATCTGGAGCCGATAACGCTACTTCGGCCTACAACATGGAGATGATGGAGTCTATTGTTCAAAGACTCAAACCAGAAGATCGCCATCAAATTAGAGATATGATTTCTGAGCGAGGAAGGACATCCGGAGCGCTCGCAATTGCCTCAATCCTGTTTTGGTGGCTGGCTATTCACAATGGAGGCGACACGCTGGGCGACACCGACTTACCCAACTCGATGATTGGCGACTTCACTTTCTACCGACTAAGCCTCATTGTCCCCGGTCTTACCTTGGTTGCAACGATTCTATTGACCATGGGTAGGGAGAAGGGACAGTCTCTGCCCTCCAACGCTGGCGGAGTATTGGCCGTTTTGGCTGCCTTCTTCGTCCTAGAGCCGGTCGGTAGAGCGTTGTTGATGGGGGACATCGATACGGATGATTCTCTAGTTGCCTCCGGAAGACTAGCAATTCTAGCAACCCTAATTCATCTAGCCACGAAGATGCAAGTCGACTCAATTCTATTGGAGTGGGTTCGAGGTTCGATGATGAGTATGGACATCGATGTAACTCCAGAACAAGAGAACTCTATGGAGAGTCATGCTGATGAAGCCCCCCCTCTCGTCTGAGGGCGATGACCGGCGATTTCAGAGTCTCAGTTCTCAGGCTCGGGCATCGCCGAGAGCGTGACAAGAGAATTACTTCTCATCTGGGACTGACTGCTCGCGCATTTGGTGCGGATGAAGTAATCTTATCAGGCGAGGAAGATGACTCAGCCCTAGAGACATGGAACTCGGTCTCAGAAAGATTCGGAGGGGCGCTCGAATGCCGTTTCGAGGCCAAGCCAATGAGTTGGTTGAGGGAATTTGCTAAATCGGCAACAGTAATTCATCTCACAATGTATGGTGAGCCATGGAGGGATGTGACAGGAAGTATCCCTAAAGACAAGCCTGCAGTCATTGTTGTAGGCGGCACAAAGGTTCCTGCAGAAGTTTTCTCAATTGCAGACCATAATGTCTCTATCGGTAATCAGCCACACTCAGAAGTAGCAGCACTTGGAGTGTTCATGGACTCCTGGTTAGGGCCCATTGAAGAATCCACAATATTCTCTGGAGGACAGATAGAAGTCGTGCCCAGCGAGCGCGGGAAGAATGTAGTAAATCATGAGGAAGAATGAGACAATCGGGACTATTAATCCGAAAACTGATTCTCAATGATTAAGAGGGGCACTCAAACACGATTGCTGATGTCGGGTACGACACAGCCTCGGGGCTTCATCCCCGGCGCTGGCGTTCCGGGTGTTTCTAACCCTCCATCCTTCCAAGATGCTGCCGACCCGCTACTCGAAATCTCGGAGCACCAACAGCCAAGTGGTTCGCCCGGATTACTTCTGTTGGCCGATGGAACCAGCTATCGTGGAAGTCTGTTTGGATCAGAGAGAATTGCACAAGGCGAACTAGTTTTCACTACTGGAATGTGTGGCTATCAAGAGAGCCTTACAGACCCATCTTTCGCTGGTCAAGTACTAACTTTCACATGGCCACTATTAGGGAACTACGGTATCCATCCAGGTATTTCTGAGTCATCCAAGGTCCATCCAAGAGGGGTCGTCTGTAAGCAGTTGATGGCCAACCCTGACCACAGAGATTCAGTGGGCAGTGTACATGACTTCCTAGCAGCACATGGTGTTCCTGGAATACAGGGAGTCGACACTAGGACTCTGACCAGAAGAGTCAGAGAGTACGGAACCGTTCTGTGTGTTTTCGGTCCAGAAGAAAGCGCGGATGAAATGCGAAAGATTCTCTCCGAAATGACTCCTCCAGATGCAGACGATCTCGTTGCTTCTGTTTCAAGAGAAGATGCAACCCTTCTCAATCCGGGCGCGACCGATGACCAAGGTAATCCACTCCCCCGTCTAGCAGCTCTCGATTGTGGTGTCAAGTACAACATTCTGAGAGAATTATGCCAACGCTTCGAAGTCGTCTGGTGCCCAGCCTCTATGCCATTTGACCAAATTATGTCCGAATGGGAGCCAGACGCTCTATTTGCTTCCAATGGGCCGGGGGACCCAGCTCACCTCGGTGACGCAACAATTGCCAGAGAATCTCTTGCTGCTGCAGTTCGGGCTGATATGCCTGTGATGGGGATTTGTCTCGGCCATCAATTGATGGGACTGGCAGCAGGTCTGCGAACCTACAAGCTGAGATATGGCCACAGAGGCGCCAATCAACCAGTAGTGGATTTGGAGACGGGTAGAGTTCACATCACTAGTCAGAACCACGGTTTTGCAGTCGAAGATCCAGAGAAGGGAATGCTTGCCCCACACCCTACCGGGGCGTGTTCAGAAGCCGGGGAGAATACTTTGCAGGCAGACTTCACAGTGCGGCATGTGAATGCCAACGACCGCACTGTAGAGGGCTTGGATTTGGTTGGCAAGCCCGCATTTACAATCCAGTTTCACCCTGAGGCCTGCCCAGGGCCACACGATGCATCTCCATTGTTCGACCGCTTCTCAGAGATTGTAGCGAATCATCTCACTGACGGGCCAAAGGCCGTTGCTAGGAGAGGTGATGGCTATGCCTAGAAGAGACGATATCAATAAAGTCGTAATTCTTGGTAGCGGCCCAATAAGAATCGGTCAGGCCGCTGAATTCGATTTCTCGGGTTCGCAGGCGTGTAGGGCACTAAGGGCCGATGGCTACGAAGTCGTGCTAATCAACTCAAATCCTGCAACTATTCAAAATGATCCTGAGATGGCAGACAGAATCTACATTGAACCACTTCTTCCAGATGTGGTCAAGCGAATAATGGAAGTTGAGAAGCCAGATGCATTGTTAGCAGGAATGGGAGGCCAGACTGCACTAAATATCGCCACTGCTCTGGCTCATGACGGCTCACTAGATGAGTTGGGCGTCGAGTTGATTGGATGCAACCTAGCAGCGATTGATGAAGCAGAAGACAGAGATCTTTTCAAGAAAGTCTGCGAAGAAATTGACCTACCAGTTTGCAAGGCTATTGCATGCGATTCTATAGAGCAAGTTCTAGATTCGGTAGACAAGTTGGGAGGATTTCCTCTTCTCATCAGACCGGCTTTCACTTTGGGTGGTTTAGGAGGAGGGACTGCACATAACACGGGCGAATTAGTAGAGATTGCAAGTCAGGGCATACTCCACTCTGCAATTGGACAAGTCTTGATTGAGGAAAGCATCCTAGGCTGGCAAGAGCACGAGTATGAGGTTATGCGCGATGGCGCTGACAATTCAATCATCGTATGTACGATGGAAAATCTAGATCCGATGGGAGTCCATACTGGGGAATCAGTTGTCGTTGCACCTCAGCAGACCTTGTCCGATCGCGACCATCAGATGCTTAGAGATGCCGCGCTGAAACTAATCAGAAGACTCAACATCAAGGGCGGATGCAATGTTCAGTTTGCAGTTGAACAATCTACAGGAGAGTATAGGGTCATTGAAGTCAACCCTAGAGTATCGCGATCATCCGCCCTTGCCTCCAAGGCTACTGGTTATCCAATTGCTAGAATGGCCGCACTGATTGCGGTGGGCTACACTCTAGATGAACTGCCAAATCCAATCACAGGAGAAGGCACCACAGCAGCCTTCGAGCCCACATTGGATTACTGCGTAGTCAAGATTCCACGCTGGCCCTTTGACAAGTTCCGAACCGCTGATCGAACCATCGGGACCTCAATGAAATCAACCGGCGAAGTGATGGCCATCGGTCGCTGCTTCGAGGAAGCTTTCCTCAAGGCATGGGCTAGTCTGGAGTACGGACAACCTCACCCAAGACCTCTGACAATGGCCGATGCATCCGGCGGCGAATCAATGGATGAGCGAGCTTTCGAACCACTGCCCGAGGCACTGCTTGAGGATTGGCTGAGAATTCCTTCAGACAGACGTATGGGGGCGCTATTCGAGGCTTTCCGGAGAGGCTACTCGATTGAGGATGTCAGGGATATGTCAGGCGGTGTTACCAGATGGTTCCTTCACCGATTTGAGAATATGGCAGCAATCGAAACTGAGATCAGGGCTGCTGGAGAAATCGGACTCTCTATTTCAGAGATACCAGATTCTGAGATGAGATTATGGAAGGGGGCTGGATTCACTGATCTTCACATAGCAGATGCGCTTGCAGGATTCCCCGAATCCGGCTACAAGATGCTGCCCGAAGGAATGAATGAGGCTGCAGTCACTCACAGAAGACACGAACTAGGAATTCATCCGGTATTCCGAATGGTCGATTCCTGCGCAGCCGAGTTCGCCGCAGTCACCCCTTACTACTATGCCACATATGAGGGTGGAGCCGCACCCGTTGGGGTCGACTATGTTCCCGGATTAGACGAGTCTCTCAAACAGAGAATTGTGGTGATTGGATCTGGCCCGATTCGAATTGGACAAGGAATCGAGTTTGACTACGGTTGTGTTCATGCAGTCGGCGCTATTCGTGACTTAGGCCACGAGGCTATCATCATAAACAACAATCCAGAGACAGTCTCAACTGACTTCGATACCAGCGACAGACTCTACTTTGACCCGCTAACTCTGGAATTCGTCTCCGAGGTCCTACTCAGAGAGAGGGCACACGGAATACTCCTACAGTTCGGCGGTCAAACCGCGATCAATCTTGCACTACCTCTGGCCGGAAACATGCCTCACCTTTCCTCAATGGGACTGCATCTTGTGATGGAAGGAACTTCGCCCGATGCAGTGGATGAGGCGAGTGATAGAGAGAGATTCGAGGCCTTCGCAGCCAGAAATGGACTAAGGATGCCACGCGGCTCCACAGCTACCACTCCCGAAGAAGTCAGAAGAGCAGTGCATGAGATTGGATACCCGGTTTTGATCCGACCATCCTATGTCCTAGGTGGGCGTGGGATGGAGATTCTCTCGAATGACAAGCAACTGGATGCCTACATGGGTGAAGCCTACCTTGCACCTGACAGGCCCCTGCTAATCGATGAGTACCTAGGGAATGCCATCGAACTCGATGTTGATGCAGTGTGCGATGGAGACGAAGTGCTGGTCGGCGCAATAATGGAACACCTCGAAGAAGCTGGAATCCACTCTGGAGACTCGACCTGTTTTATTCCTCCTCAGAACATCGCAGAGCATGTACTCGCAGAAGTAGAGGATTGGACTAAGCGCATTGGAGTGGAGTTGGGAATCAGAGGCTGTTTCAACATCCAGTATGCAATCCGTGACGAAGTTCTGTATGTGCTTGAAGTAAACCCTCGGGGCTCCCGTACATTCCCATTCGTGGCTAAGGCCACCGGAGTTCCACTGGCTAGAATAGCAGCCAGACTAGCAATAGGTGACAAGCTAGCAGACCTAGATATCCCGGTTCCTCAGACAGATGCAGTCTGTGTCAAGGCACCAGTTTTCCCATTCATCAAATTGAGAGGGCTAGATCCCGCTCCTGGTCCCGAGATGAAATCTACTGGCGAGGTTATGGGATCCCACGCAAGAGCATCCGCTGCATACCTGAAGGCTAGGCTAGCAACTGAACTTCCTGTCCCAGTTGAGGGAGGAGTATACATCACCGTCAAGGATGGAGATAAGTTAGGCATCATTGACGAGGCCCGCAGACTACAGGAGATGGGTTTCACACTGTATGCAACTCGTGGGACAGCACATGTGCTGCGAGATGTCGGAGGGCTTGATGTCCAGACCTGTTACAGAATCGCAGAACGCCGTAGCCCAGATGCTCTGGACCTGATGAGACAGGGCAAGATACACCTAATCATCAACACTCCACGCTCGACAGGTGGAGCAGTGCTCGATGGCAATATGATGCGCAGACTCGCAGTTGAGTTGAACATTCCATTCGTTACTACAATGGCTGGTGCTCATATGGAAGTCGAGGCGATTGCAGAGGCAATGAATGGAATGCCGGAGCCGCGATTACTAGAGATCGGCTCACTCTAAATCAGACGCTACCCTATAATTCATCGATAAGGGACATTACATGCTCACTTTCCATCTCGGCCATCAAAGAGGACGCCTTGGGTCCATGGCCTTTACCTAGAATGACCCAATATAGTGCGATGTAAGCATCTCTGCCTCCGATGCCAGTTTTAGATGCAATCAACTTGATACTACTGCTGATTTCATCCTCTTCCCAATCACAATCAGCAAGTCTTTCGCCCAAGGCAGATAGGAATACGACTTGGTCGCCGGTGAGATTCTCTCGGACTTCGTTAGATATCTTGGAACGAATCTCTATCTTCGCAGCATCTGGGAAGTGCGCTCCATCTACCCAGTTCCTCATTCTGCGCAATCTTCCTGATAGTGAATCTCTAGGTTTTCCTTCTAGGTGTCCAGACTTTCTCAGCGAATTCCACACATCTTCATCACTCGATTTTATCTGGGCTAACATAGATAGGTGGCGGAAGGAAACTCCTGCAACCGAATCCGCAGGATCTCCTCCTCTTTTCGTCTGGCTAAGTCTCAGTGAACCGAGCTGAGTGTCTCGAGCTATCTGTTGGCGACGAGACAAATCCCCATCTGAGCCGCCCGGAGGATTGGCAACCAATCGCTCGTATTCATCAGCAGTTTCGAAGAGGGCAGGGCCAGTATCAAAGTCAATATGCCGCCCTACCTTACTTCGTGCAATCACATAGCGCATTATCTCCGGCGGAACTAGTGCCAGAGCATCCATAGGTCCTACAGTCAAACCCGTAGAGCTAGACATAGGCCCCATTCCCTTGAGTTGTATCCACTCATATACCATCTTGTGAGGAGGCTCGCTGCCTAACATCTCGCAGATTGGTATTCCAGTATCGTAACTACCTCCAGCAGCACCGTGGTCCTTCCCTGCCGGCTCGCAGGTAATCCCATGAATCCCCCACTTGGCAGCCCAGTCTACTCTCCAGGGCATCTTGCCCTCAGCAGTTCTGATATCTGATTTACCCTCTACTCCGTGCCTATCTGTCCAGTACACATATGGGCGTTCGTAACCCGTAACTGTGACACCGTCCAGACTGCCGTCTGAGCCCACTGGGTTGTAGGGATACCAGTCTTCTGGGACTTCTCTACCTGAGATGTCTTCGATAGTCTTACGAATTTCTTCTCGCTGCTCTATTGCTGAGTGAGTTTTTTCTGCAAAAGCTCCACTTTCGTATGTCTCATGGTTCATTACCACTTCTGGCTCTACGCCTATCTCCTTCAGGGCGGCTAGGAATGGATTGAGGAAATGCTCTGCATAGCTACCACTTTCTGGGTTCGGATTCCCATTCGGGCCCGGGGCAGGGATGTAAGCGAGTGGGTGGCCGATGTACTGCTCATAATCGGCAGATAGGAAATCATAGACTCTGCGAAGAGGGTCCATCGAATCTACAATGAAGATATATCTGGATTCCATTCCAGCATCTAGGCAAGCACGATGAATCATCTCTGCAGTTAGAATCTCACGCAGATGTCCAACATGGAATTCTCCAGAAGGAGTAATTCCCGAAGCAATGACCTGCGAGCCGCCCCGTTTTGAGAGCGTCTGCGCGGTATGGTCCGCCCAGTGCATTTGACTCCCTCAGACTGTTACCACTCTGACTAGTCCGCGGAGAGGCACGCCCTCGAGTTCGTTATTGTTCGACTTGTTCGCGAGAACCATACAGAGTTTGACGTCAGCACCTGCTGACCTGAGGTTCCTGATGGTCTTACGCATCGTTCTTCCAGAGGATATCACATCGTCTACTACAACAACGCGCTTACCTGAGACTCCAGCGAAGACCTCCGAGAGATGACCTCCCTCGTCTTCACTGATACTTCTACTAATTGACAAATCTAGATCCATCTGTCCTGCTATTGCTTGAGCAAAAGCGATTCCATTGAGACTGATACCTACAATTGCATCGACCTCGTCCCCAATCTCCTCATCGATGATATCAACAAAAATGTATGAGGCGGCTTCTATCCTGCCTGCCTTGACAGCAATCGAGCGCCAACCAACTCTGATGTCCGAAGGCCTCTCTTCTGAAGCGGCACCACTAGAGGAAAGCCAATCTATGGTGGTCTGAGACAAAGACAACTCATCTGCAATCTGCTGAGTATTCAGACCTTTCTTGCGATACTGCTCGACCTTGCCTCGCAACTCCTCTATACTGACTGGCATCAAACCGTCCCACTGACGGGCATCTATGAACCCACCGACAGTAGATTATGGGAAATCCTATTTTGTCTCAGAATCGGCCTGTACTGCCGAATCCGCCTTCGCCCCTCTCGGTTTCTCCTAGTTCCTCAAACGAAACCTCAGTGAAAGCAACCTCCGGGATGGGTGAAATGAGCAATTGAGCAATTCTTTCGCCCTCAGTTACGGTGTACGAGTCTCCTTCGCCAATCCAAGTCATTAGAACGAACAACTCGCCACGGTAGTCAGCGTCGATAGTGCCTATGCTATGAGGAAGAATCAGACCCTTGGAGCCTAATGATGAGCGGGCCCTAACCTGCCCCTCATAACCAACCGGAATTGCAACATGCACCCCAGTCCTCAATTTCACACTCTTCCTGAATGGAACTTCGGTGTCTTCGAGAGCATACAGATCCCATCCAGCAGCGTGTTTACTGCCCATAGTTGGCATCTTAGCATTGGGATGCATGAGGGCTACCTTGACTTCGAGGTCCGCGCCCATGGCATTGCCGCACGGTTCGGTTCTTTGAGCGTTCGCAAGTCCATCAGGCCCCGGTGAGGTGAAAAAGGAGCCACGGTTCGCCAAGCCGATGAGCGACTACAACTACGATGACCTATTGGACCGCGCTCGTGAGCGCATCCCAAAGGACATCAGCGAAAGATCACGCTGGACCATGCCTGAGCCAGATGTTCTAATCGAGGGCAGTCAGACGATTCTACGCAACTTTGCCGACATCGTCAGTGCCATGGATAGAGACGCAAATCATGTCTACCAATTCTTGCTAAACGAGCTGGGAACTTCAGGAACTCGTGAGCAGGTCCGTGTGATGTTCAAGGGAAGAGTCCCTCCAGTTCGAATCAAGGAGAAACTAGTTGCTTATGTCAAGGCATTCATCTTGTGCGGGCAGTGCCGTGCACCAGATACTAGATTTATCAAGGAAGGAAGGACTAGTCTGCTGAAGTGCCAAGCTTGTGGCGCAACAAGGCCAGTCAAGCTCTGATTACTCTTGATTACGAGAAATCCAACAGAATCTTGCCCCTATTCTTACGATCATGCATGTGCTTCTGAGCCTCAGAAACTTGCTCAAACCGCCATACTGAGTCGATAATCGGGTCGATTTTCCCCTTCAGTAACATATCCGAAAGAGCTTCTAGATGCCCCTTGAAGATTGACTCATCATCGAGTAGCCCCATATGGACTCCGAACACCGCTTTGTTAGATCTCATCATCTTCAATGGATCGAATTTTGGTGTAGTTGCCCACATACTCATGGCAGTTGCCACAGAGCGCTTTTCACCCTTGACAGCAGAAGAAGCTCCGAAGCAGTACAATTTTCCTCCCCGGCACAGGGCCTTGTATGAGCGCATCAGGTGCTTGCCACCTACTGGATCTATAGCGTGATTGACCCCCTTTCCATCTGTTAGCGACTTACAGACTGAGACGAAGTCCTCTGACTTACTGTCAACAAAGTGCATCCCCAAAGATTCTACGAATTCCTTCTTCGGAGCAGAAGCTGTTCCAATCACTTTCGAGACTCCGTAGGCCTGACAGATTTGTGCTACTGCAGTACCAACTCCTCCGGCAGCATGGTGTACCAAAACCGTATCTCCTTCGGATAGATTGCCAAGATATACCAGCATGTGGTAGGCTGTACCATAAGTTACTGGAAGAGCTGCTGCTTGGTCAAATGATACTGAATCAGGCAGGGGAATAATCCGGTTAGAATCTAGGCACACCATCTCGGAATAGCCACCGAATCCAGTCATAGCCAAAACACGCTGACCTTCACTCAGCCCATCTACTCCTTCGCCAATTGAGAGTATTTCTCCAGCAGCTTCGTATCCTGGAGTGAATGGATAGTCAGGATTAGAGCCGTACAATCCCTGTCTCATCATCAAATCTGCAAAATTGATACCTGCACGATGAATTCTAACACATACCTCTCCATGTCCAGGAATCAAATCATCTTCTTCGACGATTTGTATGGAATCTACACCGCCAACTTTTGGATAAACTACCTTACGCATTTAATCACCTATCACAAAATCTTCTGCCACATCTCCGCCTCTCAGGTGCTCGAGTATTCTCTCCAATCCCTCATCATCATCTGGCAGGGTGTACCAAGTTCCTTCTGGATAGATTACACAGGATGGGCCATCCTCACAGTTGTCCAGGCATCCTGCCTTGTTCACTCTTACATCTTCCAACCCCTCAGCGCGAGCAGCGCGCTTCAAACGAGTCAGCAATTCGAGCGAATTCTTGGAAATGCAACACCCTCTCGGACTATCTGTAGCCCTCTCGTTCGTACAAACGAATACATGTTTCCTGAATCGATGCGCCATCTCACCACCTAGATTCTATCGAACTTAGCAGCCAGTACGAAGTCGGATTCGGTCAATCCGTCAATCTTGTGAGTCCAAATCATTGCCTTGACTCTACCCCAGCCAACCTCAAAGTCGGCATGATGCCCTTGCTCTTCGCAAATCGCTCCTGCTGCATTTGTGAATTCTAGAGCAGATATGAAATCAGAAAATGACCATTCTCTCTCTAAGTGATGCCCTTCTACGATAGTCCAATCTTCTGCAAGTTGAACTAACAATTCGGATTGCTCATCTTCTACAAGTGGGGGAACACCGCCCTCACAAGGCTCACACTTCTTTGCGGCCAAATCGGACACCCAATCATCCCCAGAGGTGACTATCATCACTACCGTCAGCACTTCTCTCAGCCTCTTCTTGCATGCTGGAGCGGCGTCTGAAATCTTCCTTCTCAAAGGTCAATAACTCCTTGTCTTCGATGTAAGGGCGTCGAAGATGAGTAACTAGTCTGACCTCGACAATTACATCCCTAGCAATAGATCTGAATCCTCCACTCTCGTCCAGAATCTCGACGGCATTACGAGAAGTTCCAATCAACATGCCTCTTACCCAGGGGTCGACATCCTTGGGCAGAGCTCTTGCATCTAGAAGAATCTCAATTAAATCGTCCTTGCGCAGACCCGACCTGCGCTCTAGTAATGGCCCATGGAATACATCTTGCAAATCCGATAGCTCGGGCGAGCCATACTCTTCGTGTATGCGTCTCGCCCATCCCGGGAGATCATCGATTCTCTTGCCTTTGCGTGTTCCTGCCATGCCAATGCGCCACAGTCGTGATAGAAAAGGAGTAGGATTGGTCCCCGAGACATGATTTTGCCGACTGTGGGCTTGAAAGGTGATGGGAGAGGCCGCAGACCGGAGGCGAGCGGATGGCAGGGGTTAACTGGAGAAGCATACCTACGGTATTGTATCCACAGGAGATTCTCGACAAGGCATTCAGCAGGGCGAGTAAACAGTCAGATTTCGTTGAAGACCCCGACAAGTACCATAGAGTCCGCAAGCAGATGGACAGGATGGTCCAGTCTGCCGCCGATGTCATTGATTCCACTCTACTAAAATGGGTTGACAGATGGCCGAGTCTGAATGCACTTTCGCAGTTCGATCAGGCTTTGATTGATGCCGCAGTAGGTAATGACGAGTACCGTAAGAGCCTGGGCACAATACAGTGGGCTGCTGAACAGGTCCGCAAAATTGCAGGTGAGACACAGAGGAAGATTCTGAGACTCAGAAACATCGAGGGATTCCATCAGGCACGCCGCCATGCATACGGACGGTTCTCATCTATTCTAGACCAGGTCTCACCTCAGATAATGTGGCTTGGCGAAGCCCGAGATACCCTCCGTCACCTCCCCTCTCTAGATCCCAGTGAGCCATGCATTGTGGTAGCAGGGGCTCCAAATGTTGGAAAATCAGCACTGATTTCTGCACTCTCTAGCGGAGAGCCAGAAGTCGCATCCTACCCATTCACTACTAAGCAATTACACTTAGGGCACTTTGAGCATCGACGCAGAGCATACCAAATGGTCGACACACCAGGTCTTCTAGACAGGCCAATGTCTGAGAGAAACCGAATTGAGTTGCAAGCAATCGCTGCTCTAGAGCACATTGGCGATGTCCTTCTATTCCTAGTCGATTTGTCAGAAGGGGCAACAACTCCATTGGATGAACAGAAACATCTTCTGGAGGAGGCCAGCCATTTGATGTCAGAACGACCTCTGATTGTAGTTCACAGCAAGGCAGACTTAATCGGCTCATTAGCAGAAGAAGTCGAGACTCCAATAAGTGCTCAGACCGGACAAGGACTAGAGGAACTCAGGGCTAGACTAATCGAAGTAATAGGGGCTGATGAAGTAGTCGATCCACTCAACCTACCTGAGAATTGGCACCGAGATGACTAATCAGTCAACTTTCCAGTGGTGCCCACATATGGTACAGTAGAGGCTGTAGCCGCCAAATGAAGGCGGTAGTCCAGAGACATCGATTGCAGAACCACAGTTCTCGCAGGTCTTGTCCATGTACTATGCACTCCTTACTGGTTTTTCAACAAGACTGAATCTACTCATGCTTCTTTGAATCGATTCCAGGCCTTCACAATTCTTTGGTGAGCGAACATTTCGCCCGAACCAGCCAGTAGAAGAATTGACACAATTGCCAGGAGAATCTCTACAATCGGGTTAAGGGCAATCTCTGGAGTAATTGTGACTAACTGCTCTCCTCCAATTCCTGATGTATCTGTACTCGCGGTTGTGAATCTGTATTCTCCCGGACTTAGATCGAAGGTTAGTGAACCGCCATCCTCATCTGGCCCCCCTGCGACGAAATCGAAATCCTCAGCAGTACAAGATGTAAGTC
The DNA here is from genome assembly GCA_002501885.1 of Euryarchaeota archaeon UBA220. Classification (GTDB taxonomy): domain Archaea; phylum Thermoplasmatota; class Poseidoniia; order Poseidoniales; family Thalassarchaeaceae; genus Thalassarchaeum. Next base: position 30,883 of record DAON01000015.1, read on the forward strand.
CACTCGAGTCTGGCTCGCAGTCTTCAGGAGGGGGGCTTTCGATTACGCCAATCCAACTAGTTGCGAATTGCTCCCATTCGATTGTTACTTCTATATCGAGTAGTATGAAAGCAGTGGGCGAACTGAGATCCTCATCACTCATTCCTACCGGGCATCCTGTACTATCATCAGTACATGGCACAAGAGGGATATCCGTGCGACTGGCATCTAATGTGGGAGAATATAGGCTGATTAACAATAGAATGGCACAGATTATTCCCATCGCAGCAGGTAGAATTGATAGAATCCTAATCATCATCGCACTCACTCCTTCTTTCACTCACAGTTCAATCTGACGCCACTATGTTATCACTTGTAAGAACACCAAAAGTATGGCTATTGCAGGGAATAGGTACAACATTACTGTCAACCTCTTCCTAGATGACTCGCGTTTACGCCGAGTCTCACCACATTGCTGATCCGAACAAACCGGAGGATCTTCGTCCAGAGGTATAGGTGCCCAGCACACCGAACAGTGTCGATGATCAGGGGTTGAGAAGTTTCGCTTAGCACGCTCCTTCTTCTGAGCCTCTCGTCCACGCTTGGCGGCCTCACGCGCCTCTCCAGCAGTCCTCTGAGCATCCCGCATAATCCGGTCGCGCTGACTCATCCTACCACGGTTCCTCCAAATTCATCGCCTTCTATGGCCGACCTAAGTGCACTGATACTCCTGCCATCGAGTATGCACAGTTTCATTCCGGCTTCCGCAGCCGCGTCAGCGCCGATCGGATCGACCACCTGTGAAGGCCCGGCCCTGGAGTGTTCTGCAGGGCCAACAATTTCCTGTAATTCGGAATGAGTAAGGAAATCAAACGCTTGAGCATTTGGATTGGTTCTTGGGTCCGAGTCATGCACCTTGGCGACATTAGTCGCAATGATACAACGCTCAGCACCAGATGATACAGCCAGCCTGATCGCCACAGCATCAGTAGTGTGTCCTGGCCTTGTCCCTCCCATTACCACTACTTGTCTTTCCTCGAGCAGCGAAACGGCCTCGTTAACGCTCAAAGGTATACTTCCGGACACAGGAATCCCAGCATCGGCAAGACTCTCTCGCACAATGGCGGCGTTCAATCTGGTGGCGGCGATACCTATCCTGTCTAACCTGTCTTCCGAGTCTATGAGTGGCCTTGCCAACTCTATTCCCTCTCGAGCAGCCGCTCCGCCACCGACAACTATGCCCAATTTGTCATCCATTGCTACACGGTCTCTAACTACCTCGATTAGGCTCTCTAACCAAGCATGTCTCTCTTCGACCTCGGGCCTGAGCAGACTGCCTCCTAGGGCGGCTACGACCTTCGCCATTGATGGTTGCGTACACATGCACCCTTTCAATGCCTGTGCCTCTAGTGCGGTGAAGGGTTGAAATGCCGCCCCTCAGGCCTCTAACAGAGGCATAGCATGTCAGATGACCTAGAACAGCAGCAGCGCAGACTGCGTCTGAAGAAGGCACTGGAGGAACTATCCTCAATGCGAGGCATGGGAACCGAGCTGGTGACAGTCATTGTCCCTCCTGATAGGATGATTCACGATGTCAGGCAGCACCTGTCTCAAGAGGCGGGTCAAGCCGCCAATATCAAGTCAAAATTGACAAGAAAACATGTAGGGGATGCGATAGAGTCAGCCTTGGCTTCGCTAAATCGATACAAGACGCCCGGGGAACATGGCATCGCCTTATTTGTTGGACATGTTATCGTTGGTAACAACAAAACCAGACTAATCAGCACAGTTATTGATGACCCTCCTGAACCATTCCCGTCTTTCAGATACCGATGCGACTCAACTTTCGAAATCAGTCAGTTAGAAGAGATGCTAATTGATAGGACAGCATACGGTCTGTTTGTTATCGATCGCTCTGAGTCAGCTTATGGAATAGCTTCGGGCAAGATACTACATTGTCAGGAGCACATCACATCACAGGTTCCTTCAAAGCACGGCAGAGGAGGCCAGTCTGCTCAGCGTTTCGAGAGACTAATCGAAGAGGCTGCCCACAACTTCTTTCAGAAATCCGCTGAGCGAGCTTGTAACTACTGGTTGCCCCAAATAGAGAATCTACAGGGAATTATTGTCGGAGGCCCCGGAGCGACGAAGGATTTCGTGGTAAAGAAGGATTATTTCCATCACGAGATCAAGAAACTAATCAGAGAGCCTCTGTTTGATGTTGGCTACTCCAATGAGAGTGGTCTGCGTGAGTTGATTCAGCGAGCAGGCGGTTTGATGGATCAGATTGAACTAGATGCCGAGAGGAATCTCGTCGATCAGTTCCTTCGCGAAGTGATGCAGAATCACCCCAAGGCAACATACGGTGAAACGATGGTAAGGGCAGCCCTCGACCAAGGCGCAGTACACACCTTACTTCTATCAGAAAACCTTAGACAGCGAAGAGTTGGCTGGACTTGTAAGCAGTGCAGACACGAATGGGAATCTACTCAAAGTAAAAGGTCTGACATTCCAAATTGTCCATCTTGCGATTCTGAGAACATTTCAGAGGATCCTGATAGATCTATGGATCTGGTGGACGAGCTGAGTATGCTAGCTGGCCACATCTCGGCCAAAGTCAGCCTCATCTCTATGGACACCGAAGAAGGAGTTACGCTTAACGACTCATTTGGTGGAATCGCCGCTATCCTGAGGTATGCATGGAGTTAATCAGATGAAGATTCTCAAACAGGCCGTCAAGGACGAGGTGGCCGCGGCACTTGCTAAAGCAGGCGCTGAGGGGGATTTAGGAAACCTTCTGGGGCCTGCAACTGTAGAGGAGCATGGCGATTTAGCTATACCATGTCACAGTCTCGCGCCATCACTCAAGCGCTCACCAGTAGAAATAGCCGAATCGATAACTTCTGTACTCTCTCCCTCACTTTCTGGAATCGCAGAAGTATCTGCAGTTAGCGGATTCGTCAATATCAAAGCCGATTCAGCATGGCTCGCAGCAAGACTTAGCGAACTACTTCCTGATGAGCGATTAGGAGTTTTAATCGAGAATCCAAGAGTAGCCGCTGTAGATTACTCGTCACCAAATGTAGCCAAGGAGATGCATGTTGGCCATCTCAGGTCTACAGTAATCGGTGATGCGATTGTACGGATGATGATGCACAAGGGCCATACTGTGCATCGGGAAAATCATGTTGGAGACTGGGGAACTCCCTTTGGTATGCTCATCGAACATCTTCTAGACTTGGGCGAGGACAATGCTGCCGACGAACTTGGGATGGGCGACTTAGATGGATTCTACAAACAGGCCCGAGCGAAATTCAACAAGGATGAGATGTTCGTTGAAAGATCTCGCAATCGTGTAGTAATGTTGCAAGGAGGGGACGAGGAGACACTCAGGCTGTGGCGCGTCCTAGTGGATGAGTCTATGCGATATTTCAACGAAGTCTATGGTATGCTTGGGGTGCTACTAACTAACGACGACATAATGGGCGAGTCGAATTATCATCACTTACTTCCTGAGGTAGTTTCTAGGTTAGAAAATCTAGAGATGTTGGAAGATAGCGATGGTGCCAAAGTAGTGTATCCTGGTGGCTGGGTCAATCGCGAAGGAGATCCTTTGCCACTAATTATACAGAAGGCAGATGGAGGTTACAACTACGCTACCACTGATCTTGCATGTATCATCGACAGAGTTGAGAGACTTGGCTGCAATGACTTGCTTTATGTTGTAGGGGCCCCCCAATCTCAGCACTTCAAGATGGTTTTCGAGGTCGCTAAACAAGCTGGATTAATTGACGGCTCACACAATGTCAATCACATCAAATTCGGCTCAGTTTTGGATTCCGACGGAAAGATTCTGAAGAGTCGCGAGGGCGAGGCAATCAAACTCGTCGATCTACTCAATGAGTCAGTTGTCAGAGCTGAGCAGGCAATCGCCCAGAGAAATCCATCAATCAATCCAAAGCAGAGAGCAGATATTGCCAGAGCTATTGGAATTGGTGCAGTAAAGTATGCCGACTTGTCTACTGAGAGAACCAAGGACTACATATTTGACTGGGACAGAATGCTATCTTTTGATGGAAATACATCTCCATATCTTCAGTATGCTCATGCTAGAATCTGTAGTATTTTTCGTCGTTCAGATGTGTCCAGGCCCCTTCGTGACGATATTCCTTTCATTATCGAACATGCCGAGGAAGCACTACTCGCAAGGAGACTAGTCAACTTCTCTGCTATGGTGGATGAATCTCTGCATACTTATTCTCCACATCGCCTATGCACCTACTTGCATTCAGTGGCATCTGCATTCGCATCTTTCTACGAGAGCTGCCCTGTTTTATCAACTGGAGACGATGAAATTAGGATGAGTCGCTTGGCACTTTGTGATCTGACCGCTAGAACTCTATCGTCTGGACTGACTCTATTAGGAATTGACTGTCCCGAGCAAATGTAATCAGTCAAACCTCGTGGAGGTGCCATGCCCTCAGTAGGAGACATGGCCCCCGACTTTACATTGACCGCCCAAGACAAGTCCTCGGTGACTCTCAGCGAAATGAGAGGGAGTCGGGTAATTTTGGCGTTCTACCCTGCTGCATTCACTGGAGTTTGTACTAAGGAAATGTGCACATTCTCGGAAGGAATGTCCAGTTTGAATTCAAGCGGCGTCAGTGTGTTTGGGATTTCAGTTGACTCACCTTTCTCGAACGCCGCTTTTGCTGATGCCAATGGAATCTCATTCCCTCTTCTATCCGATGTTCACAGGGAGGCAATTGAGTCATATGGTGTTTCTCTGGCCGATTTCGTAATCTCTGGTTATACGGTCGCTCAACGCTCTGTATTTGTGATTGAGGCCGATGGTAGAGTGGGGTATTCTTGGGTCGCAGAAAACCCTGGAATTGAACCGGACTACGAGGCAGTAATGGCTCATTGTGCTTAGATATGGAAAACTATCTTCTAATGAGCGGCCGATTATTCGTTAGAGACTTCTTCCCCGGTCCATCGCTTGCCGATTGAGTGGTCAACACCCATTTGATCGAGAATCCTCGATACTACGAAGTCAACGAGGTCATCGATATTCTCGGGCGCATGATAGAAACCAGGGCTTGCTGGCAGAATCACCACTCCCCAGGAAGACATCTTTGCCATCGCTTCAAGATGAGGAGTTGCAACAGGAGTCTCACGCGGAACCAATATCAGTTTCCTTCTCTCTTTGAGGGCAACTAGGGCACTGCGTGTGGCCAAGTTGTCGGAAATACCTGCTGCAATTTTTCCTATAGTAGTGCCACTGGCAGGACATACTACACAAGCTTCGTACTTTGCCGAACCAGATGCAGACCTAGCAGCTAGATTGCGGTTATCATCGAGCCTAACTCCATCTCTCTTGGCCAACTCATCGGGAGTTATTCCACACTCTAAATCGAGGTTGATTGCCCCTGCATTAGTAACAATCAGGCTGACTTCCCAACCCGCCTCTAGTAACGCATCAAGTAGTCTGACACCATACCGCGCTCCGGAAGCTCCAGTGATTGCTACAACTGCCTCAGGCATGTTACTCCGTTTCACCTACTGCCCTTGAATGGTTGCATCGCCTCACAGGCTGTCTTTGAGTGCTTCAGCTAAGTACTCATATTCGTCAATGTGGTTGTAAAGTTGAGCAGATATTCGAATATATTTCGTACCATGATGGCGCCATGGCATCACAGGAACTTGTATCGAGTAATCATCTAGAAGTTGATTGTGAAACGGGTCTCCGTCAAGACTCATTGGCCCTACTTCTTCATCGGTAGGGAGTTCCACAGCAGCCATCGAGCAGATCATCGAATCAGGAACAGGAGGAGTAGTTCCGAGTGCATCACAAATCAAATTTCTACCCTGCAAAGCGAGATTCCGATTCCTATCCATAATTTGCTCCCACCCTCCCTCAACAAGCCCTTCCATGAATTCCAATGCTTTTGGTATGCTCAGCCAAGGAGAAGGATCCTGAGTTCCAGGCCAGGCGAACTCGAAATCAAACTTCTCCTGAGCAGTTCCCTCAAATGAGAATCCATGACTGATGTTCAGCGGTTTTACCGAATTCTTTCGATCTTCGCGAATATGAAGGAACGCAGAACCCTTTGGCGAGCAAATCCATTTGTGGCAGTTTCCAGTGCAATATGCAGGGGCCAGTCTAGTGATATCGATAGGGACAATTCCCGGTCCGTGAGCGGCATCTAAGAGTACATCCACGCCCCTTGATTGCAATTTCTCAGTTAAGTCCTCGAATGGCATCCTTGTTCCAGTCGGGCTGGTGATAGTATCTATCAGAGCCAGAACTGTCCTATCCGTGACAGCATCCATAAACAGGTTGATGATTTCCTCAGGGCCCTCGATTCTGAATGGAATATTGACTACAACAGTCCTAGCCCCTGATTTCCGAGTAACATAGTCGACCGCATTCCAGCACGCCTGATATGTATGATCCGAGATAATTATCTCATCGCCTGGTTTGAGTTTTAGACTTCTTAGAACTGTATTTACTCCTTGAGTCGCATTGCTGACGAAAGCCAAACCATCCTTATCGGCATTCAAAACGCTCGCTAGAACCGCTCTAGAATGATTCCACAAGTCAGTGTATTCTCTCTCAAAGAATCTGACAGGATCTCTCTCCAATAGATTACGGATTCTAGATTGCTCTTCTAGAACGGGAATTGGAGTGGCACCAAAGGAGCCATGATTCAGGAATACAGTATCTGGGCTCAAAGACCAGTGATGAGCAAAATCACTTCGGCGCGGAAGACTCATGCTAGCATCCCCGGAGTCCATTCCATAGGTTCCAGGGGAACTCTTCCAAGATTCTTCTCACATGTCTCGATAAGTACCTCTTCCATCCTATCTAGCCCCATTTCTCGCCCCTGGGGATCGGTTTCGTACCCTAGTTGTGACAGACTCGTGTGGATGCCAGCTGTCATCCCACATCCTTCGAGATCTTCTACTCGCGTCCCAGGTGTACATACATTGATTGACATTCCATGACGACTGACCCAATTCAAGAATGAGAGCCCAATTGAGCAGATTTTGTACCCATCAACCCATGCTCCTTGCATTGTCGAATCCTTGTAAGCGCTGATACCTAACTCAGCGAGAGCATCGATTGCCCAATCCTCTAGCCTACCTATGATTGCTCGAATATTCTGCTCGTCAACTCCCCACTTGATGATTGGATAGGCAACTAACTGACCAGGTCCGTGCCAAGTTATGCCACCGCCTCGGTCAGTATTCACTGTCGGATAGCCTTCAACTACCACTCCGTCACGAATTGCCTTTGGGCCTACAGTCACAACTTCTGGATGCTCAACTAGAATTAGAGTGTCAGGAATCTTATCCTCGATTCTCAATTGCTGTAGTCGCTTCATTTCTTCAGCCATTACAGTGTGCTCGACCATCCCCGCTCTGAGGATTCTGATGTCTCCCATATCCTAACCTCATGAGATATGAATTGCATGCCCCAGAGTCTTCAGCACTCCCTCGTGGAAAGCCTCTGACATCGTCGGATGTGCATGAACAGTGTCAGCCACATCTTCCAGAAGAGCACCCATTTCTAGGGCTAGCACAAACTCAGAGTGTAACTCTGCAATGTGAGAGCCAACTGCTTGAACGCCTAGAATAACATGATCAGACTCTCTGGCCGTGACCCGAATGAATCCACCAGTCTTTTCGGCCTCTAAACTAAGGGCGCGTCCATTGGCAGCCAAGGGGAATTTACCAACAATGATTTCCTCACCTCGCCCCTTGGCCTCATCAGGAGTTAGTCCCACTGAGATGATTTCGGGCTCAGTGAAAACTATTGCAGGAATTGCGACCTTGTCAAACTCGCGTTCATGACCTGCGATAATCTCGGCCACCATCTCGCCTTCGGCACTGGCCTTGTGTGCAAGCATTGGCTCGCCAGCCACATCACCAATTGCATAGACACCGGGAACCGAAGTACGACACTTTCGATCGACTCTGATGAATCGGCCAGAAGCATCCATTCGTACACCCATATTTTCTAGACCCCATCCCTTAGTATTAGGACTTCTACCTACGGTAACCAAGACCTTGTCTACCTTGATTGAATGGTCTTCTCCATCTTTCTCGAAAGTCAATTCGACCTTTCTGGCCGCTCCCTTGCCCTTGATTTCAGCACCTCTCGCCAGAGCATTAGTATGGACTTTCACTTTATGCTTCTTGAGCCATAGTTCTAATGGCCTACGAATTTCTTTATCCATTATGGCTAGAATACTGCTCAATCCTTCGACTACAGTAACCTCTGTGCCTAATTTGGAGAGGGCGCATCCCAACTCGAGGCCAATGTAGCCTCCTCCGACGATAGCCACACTCTTCGGCAGACTTTCCAAATCTAGTGCTCCTGTTGATGAGATGATAAATTCCTCATCACACGGCATGAAAGGCAAATCGATGTGACTTGATCCAGTTGCTATGATTATGTTCTCTGCTTCGATATTGATTTCTCCATCAGGAGTCTCGACGGTGCAACTCTTTGGCCCAGTGAATTTAGCCCAGCCCTTTACTAACTCTGTACCTGCAGCCTTCAGCAGGCCCTCAACACCTTTGTTTAGACGGTCTACAATGCCGTCTTTCCACGAGACTAGGGCGGCCATGTCAACTTCTGGACTTCCTTCTACAGAGATGCCCATATGACCGCCGTCTTCACTATGCTGCTGCAAAGCCTCGAACCGATCCGCCGCATGAATAATTGCCTTGCTCGGGATACAACCTCGAATCAGACAGGTGCCTCCGGCCTTATCGCCTTCTACAACTATTGTATCCAACCCTAGTTGCCCCGATCTGATTCCGGCAACATATCCACCAGGTCCAGCGCCTACGACTAGAACTTGGCACTTGCGAGTCTCAGTCATACTAACCTCACATGAAAATCAGGGCAGGGTGCTCGAGGAATCTCCTGAGATGCTGAATCAAGGAAGCTCCATCGGCACCATCCACGACTCGATGGTCGAACGCACTTGACAAATTCATTATCTTTCGAATCACAATCTGTCCTTCTCTAACGACTGGCATATCGCGAGCCTTGTGGACTCCCAGAATCGAAACTTCTGGATGGTTGATAATCGGGGTAGCGCCCAGACCACCTTCTCGGCCTAGGCTGGTAATGGTAAATGTCGAACCTGTTAGATCATCAAGACTCGCACTACCTTCTCTAGCCGCTCCAGAAACTCTCTGCATCTCAGCTGCAGTCTGCCAAATATCGAGAGACTCAACATGCTTGACTACAGGAACATACAATCCTCTCTCAGTCTGCGTTGCAATTCCCAAGTGAACTCCTCCATGCCTGTTGACTACTCCTGCTTCGTCATTGAAGTGCGCATTACACTCCGGGTGTTCCGGCATTATCCTAGAAAGGGCTAGCATGATGAATGGGAGATAAGTCAACTTTGGTTGACTTGAATCACGTGTCGAGTTGAGCATTTGACGCAAGGATTCCAGCTCAGTTACATCAACCTCCTCGAAGTAGGAAAAGTGAGGAATCCTACTTTTTGACAGGGTCATCTGTTCAGAGATCTTGCGACGCAGTCCCACGACTTTAACATCGGTGACATCTGTACGCTTGGTTGAATATGCAACTGGTGCTGCTCCGGCAACAGAGCCACCTGCAGCGATGAACGCATCCAGGTCTGCATGTCTGATTCTCCCGGCAGGGCCCGAGCCTCTGACTTGAGAAAGCTCGACACCAGCCTCACGGGCACGCCGTCTAACGGCAGGACTAGCAAGTGCTCTGCCAGATGATACAGGTTCGGGGGCCGGCATAGCAACTGGTACAGGGTCGGACTTGGGAGTAGGGCTAGGTGGTACAATTGGTTCCGGCTCAGGCTCAGGCTC
>DAON01000015.1:41149-74037 GCA_002501885.1 Euryarchaeota archaeon UBA220
CCCACGGCCACCATATCTCCTACATCTCCACTTAGAGAAGCAATGGTGCCATTTACGGGCGATGGAATAGTGACAGTCGCTTTGTCCGTCATTACATCTACAATTGGATCATCCTCTGAGACCGAATCTCCTACAGAAACATGCCATTGAACTACCTCTCCTTCAACAACACCTTCGCCAATATCTGGCAACTTGAACTCGTAATCTGACATCTAATTCACCTGTGTTCTGTGTATCGCCGCGGCTATGCGAGAGGGTCCCGGCATGTAATCCCATTCAGTAGTGTGCGGGAAAGGAGTATCCCAACCAGTAACTCTCTCGATAGGGCTTTCGAGGTGATAGAAGCACCTCTCTTGAATAGAAGCAGCCATCTCTGCTCCGAACCCACTGGTCTTGGGTGCTTCATGGACAATCACACATCGCCCAGTCTTCTCAATCGATTTGATGATTGCATCACGATCCCAAGGCACCAGAGTCTGTAAGTCGATAAGGTCACAAGATACTCCACTGTCTTTGATTGCCTGCTCACAGACATGAACCATGGCTCCCCAAGAAATCACTGTACAGTCATCGCCTTCCATAGCCAGTCTAGCTTCTCCCAAAGGTATGGAGTAGTGCGCCTCCGGAACTTCTGCCTCAGGATGTCCTTCCCAAGTCGGGACATTGTGCGGGTCTCCGTAGAATGGCCCTCGGTAGCAGCGCTTTGGCTCAAAGAAGATGACCGGATCATTACTCTCTATGGCGCTAATCAGTAAACCCTTCGCGTTGAATGGTGTAGAACAGTAAGCGACCTTTAGACCAGGTGTATGAGTGAATTGCGACTCAGGAGACTGAGAGTGGTGATGCCCTCCTCTAATGCCTCCGCCCGCAGGAGTGCGGACCGTGACAGGAGACCAGAACTCACCGCCCGAACGATGCCTGATTTTAGCCAACTCATTCACAATCTGGTCGTAGGCTGGGAAGATATAGTCTGCGAACTGGATTTCAACTACTGGCCTGAGGCCGTTAAGACCCATGCCGAAGGCAGCAGATAGGATCCCTCCTTCAGAGAGAGGCGAGTCGAAGACACGATGTTCGCCATGCTTTGCTTGGAGGCCATCAGTAGTTCGAAATACGCCACCGAAATAGCCAACATCTTCGCCGAAGACAATCACTCCGTCATCATTTTCTAGCATTATGTCCAATGCGTTATTTAGGGATTGAATCATGTTCATATTAGCCATCTGATTCCTCCATCATTTCGTTAAACTGCTCCTCTAGATGCCACGGCATCTCTTGGTATACTTCTGTGAATATTGTATCGGAACTAGGATACGGCCCGGTTGCTAGATCTCCATGAGAGACGGCTTCCTTGTACGCGCTCATGACCTCTTCATCAATTCGCTTCTCTAATTCGGTGTGTTTCTCCTCACTCCACTCGCCAATCTCAATCAAGTGATCTCGCAACCTTTCCACAGGATCTCCGCCTGGCCATTTCGTGTGCTCGTCTCCAGGTCTGTAACGACTTGGATCATCACTACTGCTGTGAGCCCCGGCGCGATAGGTCAGGACCTCAATGTGGGTCGCACCAGCACCAGCCGCTGCACGCTGCCTTGCCCACTTAGTTACAGAGTATAGTGCCAGGAAATCGTTACCGTCGACGCGTAATGATGCAAGTCCGTAAGGAAGCCCTCTGGAGGCAAACTCTCCACCGCCGGTTGCGAAGTTAGCATGAGTCGAGATGGCCCATTGATTGTTAACGACATTCAATATGACAGGAGCTTTGTACACGCTGGCGAAGTTGAGGGCGTAGTGATAGTCACCTTCTGCACTAGCTCCGTCTCCAATCCATGTGATGGTGACCTCATCTAAGCCCTTGTACTGCGAGGCCATTGCGACCCCAACAGCTTGGCTGAATTGAGTGCCCACTGGACTTGAGACTGAAATGAATCTACCCTCTCGATATGAATAGTGAACAGGCATCTGTCTGCCTTTGATGTTGTCTTCTACATTACCGATGCAGTGACAGATCATACTGACCATGTCTCGACCTCTAACGAATTGAGCGCCGGGCTGCCTATAGGTGGGGAAAATCCAGTCTTGAGACTCTAGTGCCATGGTCTGAGCTATGGCAACGCACTCTTCTCCATAGGATCGCATGTAGAATGATAGTTTTCCAGTTCTCTGCATCTTCATCATCCGATCGTCGAAGATTCTGAGTCTTACCATGTACTCTAGTCCCTGTCTGAGTTCGTCCGCACCCAGCCCCGGGTCCCAAGCCCCAGATGCCTTGTTATCGTCGCCAAGAACTCGGATTAGTCCAGCTGCGTGAGGAACAGTATCTTCAGAACCACATTTCCTTGGGTCAGGCATCTCAAGGTCTCCTGGCTGCCAAGGCCATGATTCGAAACTGGCCTCATCACCAGGGCGATATGGGGCATCAGGAATATTCAGACTAGGCTTCTTTTTGTCCATTCAATCACCTATCCCTTTACTTGCCCGCCCAAAAGGACTGGCGCCCCTCCGCGTGCTTCTTCCCAAAGTAAGCCGGCACGATAACTCGAACGAACAAGAGGGCCACTCGCAACGGCCTTGAACCCGATTTCGCGAGCCTCTTCATCCCAACTTGCAAACTGTGCAGGTTCTGGAAACCTGTCTACAGGCAGGTGCCGATCGCTTGGCTGTAAGTACTGGCCAAGTGTCAGCATATCGACCCCAGCGTCGAAAAGCAACCTCATTGATTCGCTCACCTCTTCATCGGTCTCTCCCAGACCGACCATAATGCTTGACTTGATTAGAATATCAGGACGAAGCCTACGGGCCTCTCGCAGAATTTCCAGAGATTGCTCGAAAGATGCCCTAGGGTCACGCACTAATGAGTCGAGTCTAGGTACACATTCTACATTGTGCGCAAAAACTCTGAGGGGCAGATTATCTAGTAATTCCTCAAGGGCCTCTAGGTTCCCATCCAGATCAGAGCATAACAACTCCAGCCCTACACTCGGACAACGCTCATTCACTGCAAGGATACAATCTCTGTAGTGTCTAGCACCGCCGTCTTCTAGGTCATCTCTGTTAACGACAGTAATCACAGCATGATCGAGCCCCATTCTCACAACAGCTTCGGCCAACTCCGATGGCTCGGACGAATTCAATGCAGGAGGAATTTTCTCGGTACCAACAGCACAGAATCTACAACCTCTGGTGCAGACTTCTCCAGCCACCATGAATGTGGCAGTACCTCTTCCCCAGCAATCGTGGACATTCGGGCAGCGTGCCTCTTCGCAAACAGTGTGCAAACCGTGCTCATGAACACTTGAGCGTGTCTCATTGTATCTAGTCTGAGCATCACCTGTCGGTAATGAGGTCTTGAACCAAGTGGGTAGCCGCTTTCGTAATGACTTTCTTCGCTCAGCAGCACTCTGTCTAGGGGCACTGCCACAACCGCCTCCGATAACCGATTCCTCGTTGATGGTAGGGAGGCGAGTTGCCATCAAACCGTCGGATGGCGTACCGACATTAACCATTCTGCTACGCCTATCCTCTCTTGTGTGCGTATACAATTGGTAATATCAGATGTTGTCTTCGGTCGTTCATGGCCGAGGGTACCGTACTCGTTACAGGCGCGGCCAAGCGCATTGGAAGAGCGATTAGTCTGCGTTTATCTGGTGCAGGATACTGCATCGCTGTTCATTATCGAGGTTCAAGTAGTGAGGCCGAAGAAGTCGTCGCGACCATCGAGAAATCCGGCGGAACAGCATTCGCCATTCAAGCCGATCTAGCAGATGCCGAATCGGCCTCTAATTTGGTTCGTCTGGCTAGTATTCATGGACCACTATGTGGAATCGTAAACAACGCTTCTCTGTTCTTTCATGATGATATTCACAGTATAGATTCAGATAGTTGGGACGCTCACATGGATGTCAATGCCAAATCCCCTCTGCTTCTGATTCGATCTCTGAATGAGATTCTGGAAGAGGGACATTCTGCTTGTGTGGTAAATGTCCTAGACCAGAAGATTGCTGAACCCAATCCAGATCATCTGTCCTATACTGCCTCTAGATATGCAATGCTAGGTTTGACTGATGCATTGGCTAGAGGGCTCGCCCCTAGTATCAGAGTCAACGCCGTCGCACCCGGACACACTCTACCGAGCGACGACCAGACTGAGGAGGGATTCGCCAGAGCCCAGTCCGAATCTCCACTCGGGTACGGTCCGAGGCCAGAAGATATCGCAGATGCTGTCTGCTACTTAATCGGGGCTCGAGCGGTAACAGGACAGATTCTATTTGTAGACTCGGGCGAGAGATTCTTGTCAAGAGCTCGCGATGTTCTGTTTGAGACGGAGTAAATATGTCAACCAGTCATAGTGAAGCTATTGAGGCCCTACTCTCTAGCGGAGGAAACGCCTCGTCACTATTTCTTGAGGGTGCAATCAGGCTTGTCGATGTAGGAGTATACGAACACGAACAAGGATCCCCTCAGAGAGTCAGGTTCGACATACATGTCGTAGTCGACGACTCCAGGCCATCTAACGACTCGATTGACCAAGTTCTCGATTATGAGTATCTGGTTTCTTCTCTCGACAGGGTAGTCGAAATGGATAGACCATCATTACTCGAGACCATGGTTTTGAGGCTGATTGATGAGGTGTTAGCGCCTACTGAGGTCGTAGCAGCTTCAGTTAGTGCAAGCAAACTCGATATCACAGATGACGACTCCAGACTAGGTTGCACTATGACTAGAGTCAAATGATGGTGCAGGGGGCAGGATTCGAACCTGCGAAGCACTTTGCACCGGAGCTTAAGTCCGGCCCCTTTGACCGACTCGGGTACCCCTGCAGTCCGTGAGCAGGGTGTTCTTCTCTTGAACCGAGCGCAAGATACCGTCTACAATTGACTCATCTCGTACCCTTGGGGTACGAACGCTTTAACGCCACTCTGACGGCCGAATCACCGTGCATACGAGCAGTACTCCGGTTATCTCCCCGGGCAGAGCCCGCTTGGCTATCTTCGTGGCTATAGTGCTAATTGCTCCCATTTACTCTTCTTTCAGTGAGCCTTCTGAATTGAGAAATAGTGAGCCAATGATGGCCCAAGACGAGGTCGAACTCAAACTGTACACACTTTATCTTGCTTCCCAAAACACATCTGCAGGAGGGGACGGATACATCACAACTGAGGTCCCAGACTCCGGGGGCCAGGATTCAGCCAGCGCATTAGACAATGAGATAGAATTCCGCTCTAGCGACATGCTATCTTCATTGGAAGTTTATGGGAGGTCTCAGCACGGCAGTTCTGGCTATTATGTCCCACTCGATTTGTTCCTCAGGGCAACAGGGCCCAATGGGGCTACAGTTGACTGGACAATAACACTGAAGGCCGGTGGCTCGCAAGTAGGAACCGCCTCATGGAGCACCGATGCTTGCACTCAGGGTATCACTAACAGTTGCAGTTTTGACCACGAAGAGTTCGATGTTGATTTAGGACAGGATGCTTCATTCACAGTCTCAAAGAATGAGATGCTGGAAATTTCAATCTCAGCCGAGATGTCTGGTTGTGAAAGCTCGGGTGGGCCATTCGGCAGTAGTTGTGACGCTGAGGTCGCATGGAACGAGATTGATAGTGAGCCGGACAGGTTTTCTCAAATCGAAGTCGAGGCAAATGCAATTTCGAACAGCCTAGTACTTCTGCAGAGAGAAGGGGCCGAATTAGCAGAAGGACCAGAATTGGATTGGTATCCAAACGATATTCTATCCGACAGAGCAATGCAGTTCACATTTGATGTAAAGAGCTCCTTCGGTAGATATGACATAGAATCTACCCGCCTTCTAATGAGAGATCCCAACGGAGTCTACCGAATAGACCATATCATCAACGAAGATGATGAGGACATAGAGGATACAAGCCAGGGCATTTTTGGCGAGTTCATGTGGACATATCCCGGAGGCTTGCCAGCCGGAGAATACTCAGTGGAACTGGAAATCACCGATATTCAAGGTAATGATTTCTTGATTGAGCACGAACCAATTGAGATGCACCAGTGGGGCGTCTCAATCAACCACCGCCTCGATAAGACAACTGAGTATATCGCGCCCGGGCAAACCACTGCTATCCCTCTACAGTTGGTGCACAAGGGAGACTCTACCAAGTCGATGGAAGTGGAACTTGAGGTACTGACTAATTTGGGCAGTTCTTGGATTCTCGAGTTTGACTCACCAGGAGGATACACCCTCAATGCAGGCGGAGACATACTAAACCCGATTCTCACATTGACCGCCCCCGATGATCTCACTGGTACTCCAGAGAGTATTGAAATCAGGGCGGTCGCTGAGGCCGAAGTCGAGAGCGTATTGCAAGTCGTCCATCAAGACATCCTACAGCTCGACCTCGACAAGATAGATGTTTTCCAGCCGCCAGAGGTATCTTTTTGGAATGAAGACCACGATGTGCAGTTAGCCAATTCAACAAGACCAGATGATTTTGACCAGACTGCTCCAAGGTATGTCGAGTATGGCGAATTTACTCCATTCCTCCTTGAGATTTTCAATACAGGATTCGATGCAGACACTTTTCGCGTAGATGTATTGCAGAGAGCCAAATCTATTATTCAGATTTATGATAACGAGACGGGGCAGAGAATTCTAGAAGACGAGGGAGACGGAACATTCCATACTGCAATCCTAGAACGCCACTCTACGCAACAACTTCTATTCAATATCAAACCCTCTTCTGACCGGGATGATCCAGATATCGGGCAGATTGAGATTGAGGTAATCAGTGAGGGCAACTCGTCTTTACGAACCACAGTCGCATTCACCATTCAGAGAACCTTTGGAATTCACGCGGAAGTATCACAGGACTGTGATGGAACTCCATTAGGTCACATCAGGGTGAAACTGTGCTCTCCCGGCTCAGGCAATGCAGTTGTTGATTTCCGAGCTAGAATAACGAACAGTATGACAGGGGGGGAATCTGCTACTTGGTGGAGAATCCAGAATCCTTCTTCTTTGCAGGAGAATCTCGATAACGATCCGGCCTATGGGCAATGGCAGTTCACTATCACCGATGACTCAGGAGATTCTGTACCACGAGTCTCGTTAGGTCCGGGAGATTTCTCTGAGGTCTTCATTACTGCAATTCTGACCAATCAAGTGGTCGCTGGAAATCACACAATCTATCTTAGAGTAATAGAAGACATCAATGAAGATGATGCGAGATATTTCGATCTACCCATTACTTTCGAAATAGAGGCTGGTGAGCCTGAGCTACAGATTGTCCAAGTCTCACCAAATTATGAATTAGTGCCAGGAGAAACCTACTCATTGCAACTGAAGGCCAAGAATAATGGCAACGGCCCACTAACGGTGCTACTGGATGCAGAGGTTGAGGAGTCAGGCTGGAAAGTAGATATTGATGGCCCATCAGGTTCGCCTCTAATTGAATTGGGGGCATTTGAAGAGACCACATTTAATCTCGATGTTACCGTTCCAGAATCAGCTAACAACGGCGATCAGATACCAGTAATAGTGACTGCCACTCCGTTTGATACCGAGCAGAGTTGGCCCGATGAATACTCTGCTGAAATTACTGTAACGATGACTGTTGGGATTTCTTCGATTTTTGACATCCTGGTTAACGAGGTAACGCATCCTAGAATCTCTACCCTCATTATCGCGCTTGTCGGAATACTTCTTTTGTTCGCTGGGATTCAGAGTAGAATGAATCGTCGAAGATGGACTTCCCATCTAGCATATCTGGAATCCTTAGGGGGAGACGATGACGAGGATTCTGAGGCAGAAGAGGACGATTCAATCCCCGCCCCAGTAACGGTCACAGAAGAAGAAGAGTACGACGATTATGATGACGACGAGATAGAACTCGTATGATCCTCTGTGATACCTGTCCGAACGACGCTCCATTCGTCTTAAGACCCTAACTTTCTGCCGTAGGCAGTAAGGGGTGACGGAGCGTTGTCAATGCTAGATGATTCTACAGTCCGCATATTGCCTCGAAAGCGTCGGTCAGCACTACTGTTCGCGGCTCTGTTGATGCTATCTTCACACGCTGCTTTCCAGTTCGGACAATGGGAGGCTCTGGCCAGTACTGATGCGGATGGAGACGGCCTAACTTATGGATTAGAGTTCTACATCAATACCCAGCCCCAAGACTGGGATTCTGATAACGACGGCCTTCCTGACGGATGGGAGTGGCAATACGGCCTAGATCCACTTTCTTCTACTGGAGACAACGGCTCAACGGGAGATCCAGATGGCGATGCGTTCACTAATCTGAATGAGTATCAATATGGGATTCCCGCTGGTTGGGATTCCACATCCACTCCCACAGTTTTGGACAATGGCGTTTGGTGGAATGGAACAGTCCCAGTAAGGCTCTGGGACGAAGAGAGTGCAATGCAGATCATCCAAGGAACTGGCTCCGATGGTGTGGACGAAGATCCAATGGGGAATATCTGTAACGACGGTATGGATAACGACAAGGACGGTTTGGTAGATAGTTTCGACAATGATGGCGATGGCGACGCCGATTGCAGCAGCGACGATGACGATGGCGACGGACTCATTGACGAGGATCCAGATGGCTGGGATACCGATGGCGACGGTATGCCCGACGCATGGGAAGTAGCAAACGGACTTGATCCCACATCTAATTCGAATATGGACGGGGCGAATGGAGATCCCGATGGAGACGGGTTTGGCAACCTTTGGGAATATGTCAATCCAACTTGGGGTACTAGAAATGGTTCCACTAATCCTCCGACCCAGTACTTCAGACCCGGTCCATTCAATATGACAGCAACAGAGTCTCCATGCAATCCAGTATTGGGACTTGGCCCAGGCGGATGCCTGATATTTACTGCCGAAGTAGACGGCATCACTCAAACTGATCCAAACAACAACGATACTGATGGAGATGGTTTGAATGACTCATACGAGGCATTCGTTCTTCTGACTGATCCAACCTCTGTTGATACAGATGGAGATGGTATTTGGGATGGTGTCGAAGTCAACGGCTCTTACGGTGACCCGCCTCAAGCAACCGATCCAAGAAACAACAACACCGACGGCGACCAATTTGATGATGGAGAAGAGGACCTCAATGGCAACGGCGTAGTTGATCCCGGAGAGACTGATCCTACGAGAATAGAGGATGCCGGAGACTTTGACAATGACGGTATCGATAATTGGGAAGAGAACATGACATGTACTCTATGGAATGTTTCAGATACCGACGGAGGAGGAGTGAATGATGGTGACGAACTCTCTCTAGCTCATTCGACTGATCCTTGCTTGTCTACCGAGACGATAGAGAAGGATATCATCGACTGGGATCCGATTAGTTCTGTATTAACTATCAATTCGACCACTATGCTCAATCCAAATCCTGTCGATTGGAGGCAAAATGGTGCCCCCATGGCGTATTATGTGTCATCTAATGGAAGTTTGACCGGATTCAGATTCCAGTCTATACTGAGCAATACTCTGAGGAATGTGGATATCGATCGGCCCGTTGACGCAATGTCAGTAGTATTCACTAATTTCTCTTGGTGCTGGAATGCTACTTCGGGGGCGATAAATGAACCACATTGCGACGACGATTATGCCGACACGGACGGTGACGGACTTGCTGACTGGGAGGAGTTTTTGGGAACCTGGGGTTACTTATCTCTCGCGAATCTTTCAGATTCTGATGACGATGGTGTTAACGATCTGGACGAAATTCTAAACGATACAAATCCCATGAATCCATGTCATAATTTACTGGATACCGATGGAGATGGGCTGAATAACTACTTTGAGAATACCACAGGTTGCTCCTTGGAATTTGGAATGGGTGGCAATGGGACTGTTGATACATATTTCACAATGTGGAATGTTTTTGATACCGATAATGGAGGAGTTGGTGACGGACAGGAATATGTCGACGGAACCAATCCCCAGAACAATTCTGCAGATGACTTGAATCCGATTGATACCGATGGAGACGGAATCCCAGACACCATAGAACAGCAGATTGGTACGGACTGGAGGGATCCGGATACAGATGGAGGAGGAGTTCCTGATGGACAGGAATGTACTCAGGAATATTGGGGAGTAAACTGCTTAGATTCCGATGGAAATCCATGGGATCCAAATGACGACATCGATGACAACATGCTGTACTTCGTTGCTGAAAACACTACAGAAGGAGTGGATCCATCCCTAAAGCACTACTGGAGATGGCACACATATGACTACTACACCGGAGTCTCCTGGGGAGTCAACACTTCCTTAGTGGGCTATACTCAGATGTTCTCTGAGTGGTCGACTACGCAAGGCGTTGCCGATCCAAGTTTCTGGAGCGGCAACGAATCATTTGGTTGGACCATTAATTTCAATGACGACGGCATAATGGGCCCAGGGGAGGAATTGATTGTCCCTTACAATGCAGTCAACTTTACCAGCTGGTTAGACACTAATGCTGGGCTAAACTTCTCTAATTTTACACGAGATATTCTGATTGACCAATCTACTGTTGACACTCTGTTTGTTACCGCTCCGCAAGTATTCTTTGGAACTGAGATTACATCCAATTCTACATCCTTCTCTGGAAGTAGTTACGCCTACGATATGCCGGATTTCTTCTCTAGGGACGGCGAGTATGTTGAGGCAGTGACTCAGACTGTAATCAATGAGTCTGGAGCGTTTACTGCTTGGGATAAAGTTCTGGCAATTCAGGATTTCTTGATTAATGGTAATTCTACAACTAATTTCACCCTTAATCACGATGGTTCTGGCAGAACAGATGGCCTAGAAGCTGACAGCGATATAGCACATTGGATTCTAAACACCACTAAGGAAGGAAGTTGTGATGAATTCACCACAGTTTTCTCAGTAATGCTCAGAGTCGCCGGCATTCCCACGCGCAAGGTTACTGGTTTTGCGGGAGGAACTTGGACAGGAAAGTCATTCGAAGTATATGGTAAAGACTTCACTCGCTGGGTGGAGGTGCATCTCGAGACCAACCAAAACCAAGGAGGCTTAGACATGGGCTGGATTCCATTTGAGGCCTGCCCTCCAATGGCTGCTCTCGAAGTGGTTGACGAGGACTGGGGCCCGAACTGGTTTGAGAGGAATATGTCCTCAGGCGATATTTGGCTAAATGGGACTTTACAGTTTGTTGAGAATTCCACAGGTGCTGCGAATATCTCGATTTACATGTACTTGGTAAAATCGAATGATACTGGTAATGTTCCTGGTAGCGCTGCAGTATCTGAGCATCTTGTAGCAAACGGTACGACCGACATCAATGGGTCATTCGCGTTGAATGGAACTCCTGAGCAACCAATTAATCCCGGATACGGATCATTAGTCCTCCATCTATTCGAGAAGGGTTATGTTGGCTCTCAGGGTATCTCTTTCACTTGGAAACTCAATGTCTCTGACGACTCTAATCTGAGTATCCACGAACCTCCTCCTTCCGATCAGCCAATGCTGGGGGCGGGGGTAGAAACTCTTGTATCTGGAGATTTATCTCTCGCTAGTTCTCCGTTCACTGACCCCTCCTCCCTTGACAATATGCAGGTCATTCTGAATTACACAACGGTGAATGATGGTCCAGTCAGCCTGATTGCTGATGTTGGCGCAGGAGGATATTACGAGTTCTCAATAAATATCAACGAATCAGAGCCATTAGGTACAATCAACGCCTCTCTAGAGTTCAATGGCTGGCACGAAGAGGATCTCAATAACGCATCTATTCCATCTTATCACATCAGGCCAACTTCAAAGGCGTTCATGTTCAACATCACTCCAGCTCCAAATCTGACTGTCACCCTCGAGGGGGCTGGTTCAAACAATAGCATCCTGGAGATAGATTCCTTAATCCACCTAAATGGGACAGTATTGAGCAGAGGGCCTTCTCCTGAGGCACTCAATGGGACTCTCTATCTAAAGATGCGTAGAGCCAACACAAACGGACCCTTTGTGACGCTCACATCATGGGAACTAGATTCTAACAACTGGACATCAACTCCAGGAGAATTCTCTCTAAATTGGTCGTTCTCTGCATCAAGCGTCCCATTGCCAGCAGGAGAGGTACAGGTCAAGCTGGAATTCGACTCAGACGGACTGAACGCTAATGATCAGACAACTTTTACTGATGAGTTCGGAATCAGGAGTTATGTCGAGTTCTCATATCAACTACAAGCTATTCCCAGAGGGAATCAAGCAGTAGTTGAGGTTGTATTGACTGATCACACAAATACTTCAGTTGCCGATTTCGCAGGAAGCTACTCTCTTTTCCTTAATGGGACCGAGGAGTGGAATGTTACTGACCCGGACATACCTCGTTTAGATGTGGCATTTACTCCTCCATGGGAAACCTTCGCAGGAGACTATACTTGGGTCCTGAATTATACTGGTTCCACATGGTTCCAACCTGCAATTGTAAATGATGTAATTAGGATCCAGGGAAGAGCTAACGCTACCGTCCAACTAGGTCTAGATTGGACTCCAAGAGGGTCGACAAATTGGATATCCGGATTTGCTAACGATATTTTCCATGATGTCCCAATTACTGGTAATAACTCGTCTATAGTGGTACAATTACTGGTTCCATCCGACTTACCCCCTGCGCCCGATGGATCTCCTTCTCCTCCTGTGGTGTATCGTTTAGTCTCAGGTTGGATTAATGAGTCTACAGGGGGCTACAACCTGACATTCTCGATGCCATCAGGAGTTGGTTCTGGAGTCTATGAACTCAGGGTCTTACTTGATTTCAGTGTGAATTCTCAAGCAGGTGGAGAATATTTCAAGGTCCAAGACGATGCTGTTTACAGGGCAGGAATTCAAACTGAATTCATCGTCGAAACTTCTCCTGAATCATTGGTTGTAATTGCCGGTTCTCAAATGACTATCAATGCGACAATCACAGATATAGAAGATAATTCGCAATTAGAAGGAGTCCTCGCTGACATCTATTTCGATTGGGGAGGTCCCAATCAACTGTTAATGGAAAACCAAACTACAGGAGCAGATGGAATAGCTGCATTCTCTCCGATTATCCCGGCAGACACCGCTCCGGGATATTACTCGGTCCGTGTACACGCTCCAGACGATGTAACAGACCCACTTGCCTTGGACGAGGCAGGAAGGTGGCTAGGAAATCAGAGCTTTGTTAACCTAACAGTCCAAGTCGCCAGTTTCGTAGAGATTGACAGTATCCCTCTTGAAGTGACAGCCGGTCAAGCATTCTCGATGAGTGGAAGGGTATTGGATGCTGTTGATAGTAACCGTTCAGTGAATGGGCCAATGTCCTTGGAAGTATTCTTCTTAGCAGATTCCAGTGAGACTCTTGTCAATAGCGTCACTACTACTAGCAACGGTTCATTCACAATCTCAGTTCCAACCGATCCTCTCGGAGATGGAATAACCAGTGGGACAAAGACAGTAATCGTTAGCGTACTCAATGGTAGCACTCCGTTCTACCTCACGGGAACAGGCAATGCAACAATACTAGTCAGAGGAGTAACTCAATTCGTGGACAAAAATCCGATAATAAATACCGTCGTAGACCGAGGATCTTCGATCAATTTCGGAGCAAGACTAGTAGAGTCTAGCGACAATGATAGGCAACTAGGGGACCTTACAGTAGCGGCTAAGTTCGATAATACCTGGCTTCCAGAGATACAGACGAATGGCGTCGGTATTGCCAATTTCTCATTCGATGTTCCGCATACTCAACCACTGGGATTAGTTACTGTAACTCTATTCTTCAACGGCTCGTCAACACTGCATTCGATTACCTCTTTGATTACTACTATCACGGTCAGATCACCAACGAACCTAACTATTGATCCAATCATTGCCAATCCTGCAGCCGGTGAACTATTCACAATTAGTGGGACCCTAACCTCTAGCAACGGCAGTGGAATCATTGATCGAAACGGTAACACCCTTGCACCATCACTCACATTTTCTATTGACGGACAGAGCAACACTTTCACAGTTACAGGAGGAAATGTCGAGCCTAATGGATCATGGTCTGCAGAGGTCAGACTGGATTTGACCTTCCCTCGAGGAACTCACGATTTGGTTGCAACCTACACGCCTAATGTCAACTACTACGGATCTAGCTCAGGCAATGCAACCTTCGACAGTAGGGGCTATTCTTTGCTAACTATTCTGGATCCAATTGATTTGGACCCAGATAGTAGAACAATCAGAGGCGATGTAATTAGTATCAATGTCTCGCTAATCGACAACGCCGGGCAGCCAGTAATCGCAGAGTCCGTCGATATCACAGTTGATGGTAATTTGGAGTGGCGAGGATTCACTGATATCAATGGGACGATGAATACTGTGATCAATGTAGATCCATTTAGAACTCCTGGTCCGATGACCATCTTCGCAGAATTCGCTGGAATTAACGGAACTACTGGACTCCTAGGTGACGAAACATGGACCCGTGTCATCATTCTCGCCCCTACTCAGTTGCAAATAGACTCGATTACAGGTTCCGCAATTGCCGGAGAAAGTGTAACATTCAGTGGCACCCTGTTGGACGAACATGGACAGAATCTGTGGCACGGAGGAAATCCTCAGGGAGGAATCATCCATCTTGAGATTGATGGAGTCAGTGTTGGTCCAATTTACTCTACTCAGTCAAATGCCACGACAGGACAGTGGAGTATCACATACGACCTGCCTCTAGACTCGGACTATGGTGCTCACAGTATGACCGTGAGATTCCTTGGCGGATTTACTTGGGTAGATCCTATGGGGCAGGGCGATTCTCTGAATCCTGAGTACTACCTACAGTCCGCATATACGGGCGAATTCAATGTGACACAGACCTCCCAGGTCGTATTGACTACTCCTCCCGGAGAAGTCGATAGGAACGAGTTGTTACTCATCGAAGGAATGCTGACCGATGGATCAGGCAGGGTCCTGCCCAACAGGCAGCTTGAGGTTTCTATGAACGGTCAATTCCTCACCGGCTTATCTGTAGATGAAAACGGAACTTTCAGCCTCTATATCCCTGTCCCGCCAGATATGGAATTAGGTCCGCGCATTGTACTAATTTCATACCAAGGCGAGGAATTCATCATTGGATCCAACTCTTCTACAATTTTCACTGTCTACGGCCCGGTATCCATAGCCATTGATGACCCTCCTGCAGTGGCTGTAGGCGATCCGATTATGCTTAGCGGTACTGTCAAGGATAACCTTCCAGAAGGCTGGCTGGCCAACCACTCTCTACAGATATTCGTAGATGGAATTCTGATTGGCATCACTAGCTCTGATGAGGATGGACAATGGGCATATCTCTGGACTGTAACGGAAAACTTCGAGGTTGGCAACCACACTCTGACTGTCAGGGCACCTGAACAGGGTTACCACAGGCTTGGGACTACTGACACTACCTTGGTAATTGCATACCACACCGGAATGACTCTGCAAGTAGATAACGCGGTAGTCACCAGAGGTGGAACTTGGAATTTCACCGGAAGGCTGTATGATGACGACTCAATAGGGCGCCCCGGCCTAGAAGGAAGGGAAATCACAATCTCTCTTGACGGAGAAGATGTAGCAACAGTTTCCACCTCCATTGGTGGGACATTCAGTTACTCTCATGACCTAGGATACTCTATTGCCAGAGGCCCTCACATAGTTGAGTTCTCTTTTGCAGGAGAAACATTCTATCTCCCCGTGGAGTACAATCTGACAGTCTACTCAAGGGCGGATATAGAAGTCGAAGTATTCCCTAACAATCTGTACATCATCAGAGGAGATCCAACGGCGCCAATCAAACTACAAGGAAGAATTCTCGAAATTGGAGGCGACTCCAATGTGATGAGTAACATGTCAATCTCTCTCAAGTGGGAAGATAGCTTACTGCCACTTTCGGGCGATCCTTGGCCAGAAGATGGTACTGAGCACTTTGGATTGATAACAAACGCCATCCAAGTAATGCCCCCCGGGCCACTAACTCTTGTTATTACAGTCGAGCCCGACGGCTCTAGGTACCTGAATGGAGCATCTCTGGAAGTTGAAGTTGATATCCTGATATCAGTAATCTACAGATTTACTCCTGACTCTTTGTTTATCTCAGAAGGCCAGAGAATTATCAACGGCGCTGTCAATGTCACCGCATTAGATACCGGTCAACCGGTTGAGAACTTCCCAATATCTGCATATCTTGTGAACAGTACATGTGATCAAAGACACACTTCTACTCACTTTTCAGTTGTAGGTTTGACTAACCAAGACGGCCTGTTTACCTACGAGTTCGAATCTTTCACTGGACTACCGTCTTTCCATAATCAGACATTTTGGGGCGGACTAAGGGTCTGCTTCTCTACTGATTCAGAGTTTGTTGACCCAATTAACAAGACATGGCTTGCAAATTTCCACGGCGGTATAGATATTACTTATGAGAAGCAGTCAGCAAAGGCGTTCGGCTTTACTACGATGATTGGTCTCATACTGATTGCTATACTTCTGGCGGTCGGAGCCGCTATGTTAGTTCGTAGGAGGCGGAAGGCTACAATCGATCAATTGGCAGGAGTCTTCAGCTATACTGCTGAATTGTTAGCAGCCGGAGATGAGGTCAGAGAAGCGATTTTCAATTGCTACGAGAGCCTATGTCAAATCCTAATGAGCAGAGGGTTCCTGAGAAGGGACTTCGAGACTGTAAGAGAGTTTGAGATAGCGATTCGAAATGCCCTGCCGATTAGCGAACAGGCTCTAGTTGCGCTAGATCGTATCTTCGAGGAGGCAAGGTACTCGAGCCATGTACTCGGTGAGCCTCACCGCCAGAATGCACAGATGGCACTATCGACAGTTCTACAAGAGATAGATGAACTACAGGAGTTCCCAGAAAGAGATTCTTACATCGCCGATGAAGACTAGTTGAGTTCAAGCACTAGTCGGCCATTTGACCATCTGGCACCTGCTATTGAATCGCCCTCGTTCAGAGAGAAATGCCTGATGATGCCACCAAATCTCTCAGGGGCGATGAGCCTGACCAAAGCACCTTCTTCCTGATTTACCGATTCAACAACCAAATCCTCGGGCAGTGATGTAGGGAGAGGGATGGAAATTTCGCGTCCACTAATTTCTCCTCCAAGTTCAGAAAGTATCTCTCCGACCGGCCGAAAATCTCTCGACATTGTCTTGGAAGCCTCAATTGATTTGGATAAATCTGAGATAACTGATTCATGCTCCTTCATTGTCTCCTCTAGATGGGGGGACGAGCTCATGAATTCACCATGCATCTGCTCAGCAGTAGCATCTAGTCCAGAATCTCCTATCTCCAAACGCGCATCTGTCTCGGAGCTTGAGTGTGGCATCTCAACATGTATTCTCGACCACTGCATTACCACTCCGAGGCAAGAGACTCGGATGAACCCATTGCTCACTCAATATGCTTGGCAGGATCTGGATTATTCCTGAAAAATCGCTCTGCATGACGCTCAGTCCGGTCCGAATCTACACTCTCGACCATATGCAATCCTTCAGGTAGGCAGAACTTGTATCCTCGCTGCAACAACCTCTTCTCGAGAAGAACCACCAATGCCCGGTCCGCTGCTTTTCTGATAGGCCTCCCCATGGCCTGAAGTAACCTATTAATCGCTGGCTGTGAGCCTGCATATCTCCAAGCCGTCTGCTTCCCATAACGCTCCTCGTAGTAACTCCTCAAAGCATCCTGTCTGGAGCTAGGGGGTGGCAAAGGAAGTCCAATGCAGATTACAGCATCGAGGATGTTTCCGGGGTAATCTACGCCTTCTGCAAGTTTTCCGCCCAAGACTCCGGCGAGTATGGCGGGAGTTTCTTCACGCCTCAATCGATGAAGGTCATCCACCATTCTATCCATCTTTTCCTTTGAGTCACCGGGTCTCTCTTGCAACATCCTACGACTCTGAACTATCCAATCCTCATCTTCTAGCAGTATCTGCTCTAACAAAGCATAACTTGGAGCGAAAACAGCCACATGGCCTGGCGTCTGCTTGAGGACTGAATGGATATGTTCTCTCAATCTGGCAGTGTTTTCTTCTCCTCTGTCCTGGTACCTGCTTGTGACATCTTTGGCAATCAGTACAGGTCTCCTTTCAGACAAAAAGTGCGAGTTATACTCTTTGATGATGGAGACCCTATCCAATGGAATCTTGAGAAGGTCTCCGTACATCTTGGGAGGAGATAGCGTACCGGACATCATGATCGCTCCGCTACACCTGTCGAGGAGACTCCCTGAGACCACACCGGGATCTAGAAGATGAGTTGTAAGACGGTGCTCCTCTCCAGCAATTTTGTCATGTACAAGTGCGAACGCCGGACTGTCATGATTCTGCATGCAAGTCTGAAGTAAGATAGCTAATCTCATGCAGGCCGTCTCTTCTTCAATTTCCTCATCGGCATGATCGATTTCCACTCTAATTGTCTGTAGTATTCTTACTAGCGCATCGGGTTCTACAGCCTTCTCTACATCCTCAGAAAGAATATCAGAAACTCGCTGTATGAAATCTGTCATCGATACTCTCTGATCTTCTCCAACGCTGCCCGCAAGGCCTCCCTCAATTTCTGCAAACCACTGGGGAATCCCCCGCATCAATCTCCTCATGGCCGCCTCAGTTCTTCTGAGCCGGTCTAATTCCGAATCATTAGCATCAGATTCTTCTCCGTCAAGTGCTCCACCTTCTTCTTCCTTGGTTTCTTTATGCTCCTCAATTTCAGTTATAGCATCCCTAATTACCTTCATCGTGATAGTACGTTCAAAACCTCTTCTAATTCGATCTGGTAGATTGTGCGCCTCATCAACGACCAAAATCATGTCCTCAAGATCAAGTCCCATGGCAGAAAGTGATGAATCACGTACCGCTTCAACGAATACATGATTGTAGTCGCATACAACGATGTCTGCAAAAGGTGCCGACTCTCTAGCCGCTTTCCAAGGACATATTCCATGCGGTAACTCATCCGCTCCTCCTTGGCATATTGAAACCAACTCGTCCACATGTAACGGATCTTGGAGAATTCTAGGTCGTATTAGTTCCGAGTCAGCTAGCCATGGTTTGCAAGTTCTTGAACCTCGTTTATCAGCACACAATCTTGAGAACAAAGCTCTATGCTCACGCCTGATTTCATTGATACACATCCCTTGTTGACCAATCAAATCCACCAACCTAACCTTTGCATCCTCAGAATCTAGATTTCTGTTGATTCTTCGGACAGTATCTACGACTATCCTATGCTGAGACTGCCTACCTGTGAGAAACATCACAACTTTTGATTCTGGTGACTTTCTAGATGCATCAAGGGCCGCTGCCAGAGCCGCCGCCGTCTTGCCAATTCCAGTGGGCGCTGAAGCCAGTAGGAAACCTCCAGCACCTAATGCCGCAATTCCATCTACAATCATCTCTCCCTGGGCCTCTCTGAGTTCATCGTGGGCAAGGAAAATCCCGAACTCTTCTGATTGATCGGCCCTCATGGAACCGGACCTGAAGATAGAACGACCAAGAAGATTGGCCATCAATCAGTGATGATAGTCTCAGATTTTTGCCTATTCAGTTGACATGTCAACGACTCTCCCAAGTTGGGTGTCCCGCACGAATGTGCGGGACGGTGTGTGTTGATTCTCAAAGTAGATTATCTCTACCAGTTCTATTTTGAATTCTAGGGGCCTCATGAGCATCGTATCCTGCGGCATTGGAGAGCTTCGCCCTCATCACCAATCCTCTCAGGCCACGGGAAGGTTGGGCGAGAGGGCGTCTGTGACGCCCTCCCGCATTCCTGTGCATCCCATCATCGCTCAATCTCTCACCTCATAGAGCGTTCGAATCTTCATCGAAGCGCGCACGTAACTCATCCATGCGCATCTCCAGGACCCTGTCAACAGTGGCCCCTTCGAGAGTTGCCTTCGCAATATGCGTGCGAGCCGCCTGACGCAGAACAGAGGACGGAGTCTCCCCGTGCAACTTACAGAAATCCCTCATTCTGGCTGTCAAATCTGGACCAAGATCGACCTCGACTCGCTCACCCATTGAGGGAAGAGGCGATGCTAGGTACTTGCGAACAGCTTCTCTGATCACATCAGACCTATTTCTCATCCCATCGAGACCGACCCTTTGGTCGATTTCCAGTAGATGATCCTCGGGTATTCTTAGCGAAACCATCGGACTGACACCGGCCACCACGCATTCCTCCTGAGTCTGGCAGACCGGGTAGAGCCTATTAATTGTATTGCAAATGTAAGACAATTGAAATGCAACACACTATGAGAACAATGGCCAAATTCTTAGATTCACAGAAATTTACGATAGTGCGATTCAAGGCAGAGTGTCTTTTCGCAGCCTCGCAGGGTCAGAGATGAAGGTAATCAACGACGCCATTCATGGGCAGTTCAGAATCGAGGGCGTTAGAGCAGACTTGCTAAGTACTCCTGAGATGAATAAACTCAGCCATATCAAGCAACTCGGCCTCGCACATCTTGTATTTCCAGGCGCCCATCACACTCGCTTTGAACACTCGTTGGGGGTGTCACATATTGCTGGCATGATGGCCGAGTCACTAGGTTTGGATGAACACGAGACAGACACCGTGCAAGCCGCTGCAATGTTACACGATGTAGGTCACGGGCCCTACTCGCACACTCTAGAACACATTTTACACGAGCGAGGAGGTATGGATCACATGTCCATAACTGAAGGGATAATTGTCGGAGATTATGATGTCCTACGTGAAGGGGAAGAGAAATCCGTTCTTGACAGAAAGTCAGTCCCAGATATCCTCGAGTGTCATGGGCTAGATCCTAAGGAAGTGGCCGGACTAATCAGAGGACCTGGAGCAGGCGGAACAGAACGCTCATTGAGCGCATGGGCTGCAGGAAAGGAGAATTTCGTAGATCAAGATCTTACACTAGCCCATTTAGTGCACGGCCCTGTTGATTGCGATCAACTAGACTATCTGCTTCGCGACTCTCACTTCACAGGGGTAAAACATGGTATTGTTGATCATCGCAGACTAATCATGTGTCTTGAGAGGCACAGTGGAGATATTGCAGTCGAAGAAGGAGGCCTCCCTGCTCTAGAGGGGATGATGATGGCCCGTGCACTGATGTACAGTGCGGTATACTTCCATCGTGTAACTAGAGTTACAGAAGTCATGCTTTCAAGAGCTGTCGAGAGAAGCTCCGATAGTTTGCCCGATTCGATAGACTTGCAGCGAAGAGTCGACGCCGAGGTTTGGGAAGCTCTGTCCAGTGCAGGAGATTATGCCCAGGATATGATTAGACGATTGAAGTACAGGCAATTACTCAAGGTATGCACTAGTAGGCGCAGAGAGGATTTGAGCGAGCAACAAGTTACTAATTTACTCAGTATCGTACAGAATTCAGAGAATAGACGCCAGTTTGAGGATGATTTAGCACATAGGGCAGGACTGCCTCCAGGCTATGTCGCAGTTGATGTACCTAACATCAAACTCCTGCTTTCAGAGCCTAGGATGTCCCAAGTCGAAGTAAGGATTCGTGGGGACGATGGTAAAACCAGATGGTTCCGCGAACACACTCCTATTGCTGATGCATTAAGGAAACGCCAAGTAAGCCAGGCTGCAGTATATGTGATTACACTACCAAGTCACGGCGAAAAAGTCGCAAAGTTGGCCGAAAGACACCTATTCTCCTGAGTAATCCAACATACATAGTATGCATTATTGGACAATTCTTGATGATACTATTGAAAAACCCCTCTTCGGTCGCGCAAGCGCCCGGTCCCTCAAACTGGAATCAAAAAATCCCCTTGGTGAGCCAATGGACAGTACAATGAAAGAAGTATATGACAGCGTAATCGCAAGAGACCCAGAGCAGCCCGAATTCCATCAGGCAGTTGAAGAAGTCCTAGAAAGCCTAGTTCCGGTCATTAAGGCACATCCAGAATATCTTCCTGTAGTCGGGGCTGTGGTTGAAGCTGAGAGAATCATTCAGTTTAGAGTTCCATGGTATGATGATAATGGCAACTTCCATGTTAACAGGGGTTTCAGAATTCAATTCAACAGCGCAATAGGGCCATACAAGGGAGGACTAAGATTCCACCCAAGTGTCAATCAATCTATCCTGAAGTTCCTAGCATTCGAACAGGTCTTCAAGAATAGTCTAACCGGACTTCCAATGGGCGGAGGAAAGGGCGGCTCAGACTTCGACCCCAAGGGTAAATCTGATGCAGAGGTCATGCGCTTCTGTCAATCCTTCATGAT
Source organism: Euryarchaeota archaeon UBA220 (assembly GCA_002501885.1). Lineage (GTDB taxonomy): Archaea > Thermoplasmatota > Poseidoniia > Poseidoniales > Thalassarchaeaceae > Thalassarchaeum. Next base: position 63,381 of record DAON01000015.1, read on the forward strand.
GGAGTTGTGGAGGCATATCGGTGCAGACCTTGATGTTCCTGCAGGAGACATCGGAGTTGGAGGTAGAGAGATTGGGTATCTATTTGGAATGTACAAGAAACTTGCAAACGAGTTCACAGGTGTTCTGACTGGCAAGGGACTATCTTACGGCGGCTCATTAATCAGGCCTGAAGCCACAGGATACGGTTTAGTCTACTTCGCTCGCGAGATGCTTGCGACTAAGGGCAAGAGTTTCGATGGTGCTACTGTAGCCATCAGTGGTTCAGGTAATGTTGCTCAGTTTGCTTGCGAGAAGGTACTAGATTTGGGCGGAAAGCCCGTGACCATGTCAGACAGTAGCGGATTCATTTACGATGCTGCTGGAATCGACAGAGAGAAGCTTGCTTGGATAATGGATCTAAAGAATAACAGAAGAGGCAGAATCAAGGAATACGCCGACCATTTTGATGGAGTCGACTTCACTGCCACTGAACCAGAACCAAATCTCAACGGCCTGTGGGATACTCCAGTAGACATCGCCCTTCCTTGTGCCACGCAGAACGAGGTAAATGGCGAAGAGGCACAGATGCTGGTTAACAACAATGTCATCGCAGTAGCTGAAGGAGCAAACATGCCTTGTACCCCAGAAGCAGTCGAGTGCTTCCATGCAAACGGGATTCTGTTTGCACCAGGAAAAGCATCCAATGCCGGAGGCGTCGCTACTTCTGGCCTTGAAATGAGTCAAAACAGTCTGAGAATGAACTGGACACGAGAAGAGGTCGATGAAAAACTCGAAGGAATCATGGTCAACATCCACAAGAATGCATTTGAGACTGCCGAGAAGTACGGTATGCCTGGAAATTATGTCGCCGGGGCAAACATCGCAGGATTCCTCAAGGTTGCTGAAGCAATGCAGGCCCAAGGAATGGTCTAATCTTCATCGTGAATTGACGATAGGAACTTGCGCATACGCTCTGTCTTAGGTTCATTGATGATTGAAGACGGCCCTTCTTCGGCCACCACTCCTTCATCCATGTAGACTACTCTGTCAGCAACATCTCTGGCGAAACCAATTTCATGCGTTACTACGACCATAGTCATGCCATCATCGGCAAGACTTCTGATGGTCTGCAGCACTGAGCCAATGAGTTCGGGATCTAAAGCACTAGTTGGCTCATCGAACAACATCACTTCAGGCTTCATTGCAAGAGAGCGGGCGATCGCTACTCTCTGTTTTTGTCCGCCTGATAAATTACCAGGATATGCATCTTTCCTGTCGAGCATATCGACCCTCTCGAGAACTTCGAGAGCCTGTTTTTCGGCTTCTGCCTTGGCCATTCCTCTGACCTGAATAAGCCCCAAGGTAATGTTGTCTATCACTTTGAGATGAGGAAAGAGCTCGAAGGACTGGAAAACCATCCCAATTCTAGATCTGACCTCATTGATATTAGCATGTGGAGTGTTAATCTGTTCATCCTTGAGGTAAACTTCTCCTTCCGTTGGCTCGATTAGCCGATTAATACACCTCAGAACAGTTGACTTGCCGCTTCCAGAAGAGCCGATTATAGCTACAGATTCTCCTTCTTTGACACTGAATGAGATTCCCCTTACAGCATGCACTCCTCCAGAGTACACTTTGTGCAGATTCTCTATTCTTAGTAGGCCACCAGTCAGTCAATCACCCCCCGTCATCCCCAATCCAGGTATCCTAGTGCTCTCTTCGAGTCTTCTGAGCAGCAGTGCCAATGTCCAGGTGATTACAAAGTAAGATACTAGGACCATTCCCCATGTGTAAGCCATCTGGAATGTCACAGCGGTAATCAGCTTACCCTGCCTAGTCAGCTCTGCATATCCAATTACCATAGCAAGAGATGAGTTGAGTACTAGATTGACCATCTCATTCCCCATGGGGGGAATGCAGATTCTGATGGCCTGAGGGAGAATTATCCTTCTCATTGTCTGCATATATGTCAACCCAATACTTCTACCAGCTTCCATTTGTGCCGAAGGAATAGCTTGGATAGCGCCCCGAATGGTCTCACACTGATAGGCTCCCGAATTAAATCCTAGAGCACAAATTGCACTAATGTAAGCTCTATCATTTAGAAACTCGTCCTTGATAAATTGAGCCACCCCTCCTGTTGATTCCTCTAGGAATGCCTGAGCCGGCTCCTGAATCAATCTGCCCAACTGTAGTCCGAAGTGGATGAACATAAACTGAACAATAAGAGGAGTATTTCGGAAGAAATCGGTGTACACCGTGGCAATTGTATTCAGCGGCCTGACTCCCCAAGGGTTTAGTTTGAATCCTTTGAGTTCTAACTTGGAGAACTTACCGTCATTGGTCATGAAAAGAACACCAACGAATGTGAGGCCAATTCCCAAGAGAACTCTGCCAAAAGCACCAGGCTCTCCAACCGGGATGAATATGTTCTCTATACCATCTAGTCCCAGTTCAGAAATCTTCGGGACCGCGACATAGAACTGATACAGCCCCCACCCAGCGATGATAATCCCGATCAATCTGACAATTTTTGGATCAAACCTCTCGACCATGTATTTCATTGAAGTCGGCGAAGTCTTACACATCGCTAGAGAGACACCAATTAGGAAACCCATAATAATTCCAAAGACTACAATTTTGATGGTCGCAATAAATCCAGCAAAGAGCATATCTTTTGAGTAGTCGACGAAGTTATCGAAATCGTTGAAATTGATTACCTCAAATCCAACTTGATCATCAACTCCTGCGTCCTCGGTCCACAGAATAGCACCATTGTCTCCTACAGCAATTCCGACAAACCCAGTTAACATGTGTATGTGATTGAATACAGAGTCGTTACCTAGAGGGTTAATCTGTTGAGAAACTATCGTTCCTCCGTTAGTGCTGATAGAGAGATAACCACTTTCTCCCGTCATCATCAACTTCGTAGTAGTGACCACTTCAATCGAACTCAGTTCAACTCCTAGGTTACTGGGATTCTGTTGGTATTGGTTGCTTCCTGGAGGATAATGTCGCTCGAATTCCACAAGTGTCCAGACATATCCTACATCTGTACCAGTTACTACATTGCTTGCAGACATCAGAATTCTACCATCTTCGGTGATTGCATAGATTCTAACGGGACTGTAAAACTCCACTCCAACTATACTAGATTCGCCAACTCCCTCAGGTGCTTCACGATAATCCCATGTCTCTCCTCCATCATCGGAGAACAATATTATCCCTTCCGAACCAACAATTACTCCTGAACTCTCGTCGTAAAATGAGACTCCTTTCATGTCAAGATCTAAGGCAAGTGAAACACTTTCCCATGCCCCACCTTGGTACCTGTAAATTCCTCCATCGTCGCCCACAGCAATGGCACTCTGACTTCCCGTAAGGGCCACTCCATTAATTCGCGAAACACCAGTTAGAGAAATATTCTGCCAATCAGAATCTTCTCCCGATTTAAGTAGAGCAATTCCTGACTCTCCCGCGACTAAAATAGATCCAAAACCAGAATCAGAATGGTGAATGTCCGATTGTGTAGGCGACTCTATGTTACTCCATGTCTCTCCATTATCGGCGCTATTTAGCATCACTCCTCCGGTGCCGAAAATCCAGATCTGACCTCCATACTCTTCTACGGTCAACAAGTCTTCAGAAGTTCCACTTTCAACAACAAACCAACTACTTCGATAATCTGTTGCTTGACTTGGAGAAACTAGGCATACTAGAACCATCAAAACAGCAATTGAGATAGCCCTTGTGATTCTGTGAGCACTAGATTCGGAAGCCGGAAAATCTCGTTGCAACACACCAGCCCCTATCTTCCGAGACTCCTTGATGAATATAGTCTAGGCGGACCATCAATGCTAAGTCGTAATCTCGGCCCCTAGATTCATGAGAGCGTTTTCGGTTTGCCTTTGTCTTATCTCGCTGCTCTTACTATCATCTTCTACAACCTCTGCCAGTGCTCAGTATTCTGTAGCTAGCTCTGAAGAGACTTCGGTCTCTCATTTACTCGATCCTCATGCGCATATTTCTGAACAGAACTATCTAGATTACAACATGGCGATGCGGGATTTGATGGTTGGAAATGTAGACTTCTTTATGACCTCGCAGATTATCGCATCAAACCCTGAGAACTCGGAGAACACTCCCGGTTTGCAAATCATCGGTATGGTCGAGCAGACCGACTATTATGTGCCCGTAGTTAGGGCGGATACACAACAGGATTTCGGCAATTCGGAGTTACTTGAGGCAATCAATTCTGCCTTGAAAGAAATTTTTTCTTCTAATTCCGATACTGATGCATACATGACATGGTTCCTAGGCGAGTCTGAGATGGACATGTCATTGGTCTCTCAAACACATCAATGGCCAACACCTACGGAAGGAGGAATTCTGTACGAGATGATTCACGACGAGCAAGAGTTACTGGCCTGCATGTATGATCAGAACTCGCCCATGTCTCATCTCGATGAATCAGCTGTAATGAGGGGTTTTGAGGCAGAAATGTTTGAGATGGTAACCAATCAAATGTCTAGTCATTATTCCGTACACATTTCATTTAGGGCATGGGATAGTGGGGGCGAGTTTGAGGCAGTTCAGGATCTCAAGCGAGGAGATTGCGACATCTTTGTAGGATCGATGACCTCTCAGAAGGCAGTATCCAAAGGGCTCCGAGGCGGCCAAGCGTACTATGTTGATGGCATTGTTCTGATGGCTTCCGAGACTTCTCCGAATCTGGTTGATGTGGAAGAATTATTCGGAAAAGAAGTTAGCCATACAGTAGAAGAATTCGACAGACGCTGGATTCTAATTTCACTTCTTGCTGTATTCATCATTTACCAATCGCTAAGAAGAGACTGAGCTGAATGTACATCAGGAATGTTCATCATCATTCTACCACTCAACTCTGTTATGGGTGAGTTACTATACAGCGGCAAGGTCAAGCAAGTCTGGAGCACAGATGATCCGAATGTGCTTGAGTTCAGATATACTGATCAGATTTCTGTTTACGATCAAATCATTCCTTCACTAATTCCTCGTAAGGGAGAGAGTCTGAACAGAACTACCTGTCATTGGTTCGATTTAATCACCAAGGAAGGAATCTGCGATACCCATCTAATCGAGATGAACGCTCCTGATAGGTGCCTTGCTAAGCGATTTGAGGTCATCAAGGAGCCCGGGGCCATTCCTAGGGATATGGAGAATGTTTTCGTGCCTCTAGAGGTAATTTGTCGACACCATCTAGCCGGTTCTGGTTGGCGCCGCTATGCTAAGGGAGAGGTTGGGCCAGAGGAGTTTGGATTTGAACCCGGAACTATTCTAGAGGAAAACTGCAAGCTACCACAACCATATCTTGAAGTTTCAACCAAGTTCGAAGCCTTTGATCGCCTATTGGACAGAGAGGAGGCCCTACAAATATCCAATCTTACCGAGGAGGAATTTGACCTCATTCTCGAAGCGGTTCTCAAGATAGATGCGATTATCGAAAGAGAAGCAGGTAAGCGTGGATTAATTCATGTCGACGGAAAGAAGGAGTTCGCTTTGGGGCCGGGAAGAAAACCTGTCCTTGTCGACTCATTCGGGACCCTTGATGAAGACAGATGGTGGGATGCAGAAACCTATGCCCAGGGGAGAATCGAATCTCTCTCAAAGGAGTTTGTTAGGGAGCACTATATCGGCATTGGACACCATGAGGCACTGTATGACGCGAGAGACAAGGGACTAGATGAGCCACCAATCCCCGCTCTTCCTCAGGAGATGATTGACAAGACAGCACGACTGTACGCCTCGATGTATGAACGTCTTACTGGCAACGATTTCTGAGGTAGGCGATGGGCACTCACGAGTATGAGGACGATCCTCGTAACTCAGAAGTGATAATTTCGGTCAATGGAGACTTGCTTCCTAGGAGTGAAGCCAAAGTTTCTGTGTTCGATGCAGGTTTTCTTCTAGGAGACGGCGTTTGGGAATCTTTCAGACTGCATAAAGGGAACCTAGTTTTCATCGATGAGCATATTCAACGACTTTATCATGGCGCAGATACAATTTCAATGGATATTGGGAAATCTAGAGAAGAAATGCTATCCGAGATTCATAGAGTCGTTGATGCCAATGAGATGTTTGACGATGTCCATGTTCGATTGATTGTCAGCCGTGGACTCAAACCAACTCCATATCAAGCGCCCTGGGTAATATCGAGCTCCCCTACTATTGTAATCATCCCAGAGTACAAGAAGGCCAATGTGGATAGAGCAAGAGATGGCATCAACCTAGTATCTGTCAGTACAATTAGGGGCGGACAGAACATACAGGACCCTAGAATAAACAGCCTCTCCAAACACAATTGTATTGCCGCATGTATAGAAGCAGCAGAGCTAGGAGGAGATGAGGGCTTAATGCTCGATCCAAATGGTAATGTTTCTACTTGCAACTCCACACATTTCTTCATCGTTAGAGGTGGCGAGGTTTGGACCTCTACAGGAGAGTTTTGCCTTGATGGGATTACACGTAGGAAGGTGCTTGATCTATGCAAGAAAAATGACATCCCTGCATTTGAGAGGGATTTTTCACTCAGCGATGTCAGATCCGCCGACGAAGCTTTCGTGACCGGGACTTTCGCCGGCCTCACTCCTGTAGTATCATTCGATGGTAAGGCGGTTGGAGGCGGTATCCGCGGACCACTATGTGAGAGATTGCAAAATCTGTACATTGACTTGGTAAGGAGTGAGAGCGTTGGCTGATGGTTGCAAAATAGCGATGTGGTCGGGGCCTAGAAATATCTCAACAGCCATGATGTACTCATTTGAGAACAGGGCCGATTGCTGTGCAATTGACGAACCGTTCTATGCACATTTCCTTCAATATACAGGAACTAATCATCCTAGCGCTCAGAAAGTGATTGGGGCATATGAGACAGATTATCTCAAAATAGCGCAGCATCTGTCTGGAAATATTCCGGAAGATTTCTCAATCTGGTATCAAAAGCATATGTGCCATCACATTTCGCCCGGATTCGAAATAGACTGGATTCGAAATTTAACCAACTGTTTTTTGATTCGTAATCCTAGGGAAGTCCTACTTTCCTTGTCAAAAATAACGAGCGAAGTTTCTCTGTGGGCCACTGGGCTACCTCAACAAATTATGCTGTATGAACAAGTAATCAAGAACGAATCCAGACCACCTATTCTGGATTCAAGAGACATTCTAGAGAATCCCGGAGAAATGCTTGAAATGCTTTGTCGTGAGTTGAATATCCCATTCTCTGAGTCGATGCTAGAATGGGAACCAGGTCCCAGAGAATGTGATGGAATTTGGGGCGAATACTGGTACGAATCAGTTTGGTCTTCTTCCGGTTTCTCGCCCTATAAGGCTAGAACTGGAGAACTAAGTCCTTTGCTTGAGTCAATTCTAGATGAGGCTATGCCTATTTATCGCGAACTTCACTCCAAGCGGTTGAAGTTGTAATCAATCCCTCATTAGTCGACGCAATCTCGCCTCAAATTCATCCTCTGGTTCTGACTTAGTATCAGGTACCGACTCTTCTATCTCCGACTCTTTTACAATAGTTTCAGACACGACCATTTCCTCCTCAACTGTGTCCGTCCGGGCATCTTTGGCAAGCATCTTTTCCTCTGCAGCGCTCATTGCCATCTCCATCAATTGCCTGCCCTCTCGATTGTTTCTGATTATCCACGCCAAGGCGACACTAACTCCGATTACTAGGGCCGCAGCAGCCATAGAAGTCCCTAGATCGGGATATCTGGAAGGCTCGACTGCACCACCCGAAAGGATTACTCTTCCCTCATTGTCACCGGAATCTGAATCAATATCCCATGGAAATGAACAACCCATTGTAACTACTAATTCATCGCCATCTTGTGCCTCACTTGGGCGACTAATCTCAAAGGCCACGGCGAATAAGGCACTAAGATCAACGCTGTGTGACATACTATATTCTCCGACATCAAGTGTCAGACTACAATCGGCATCATATTGAGATAGTAATTCCTTGACATTCTCACTACGCTCCCAAGAAACCCTGATTCTTTGAGTATCTCCCTCTCCTTCCAACTCGACCTTGTTGATGCCAACATTCCAGTCAGTCCTTCTGATCTCAAATGACTTAGAGATTTGAGAGGTAAGTACTCCTCTACCGTCGATTAGTCGCACAGTTAGATCCCTGACCCCGGGTTCAGGAGACCATCCTTCTGAACTCAGGTTTATTGGCCCGAGTGAATTATTCTCGGAGACAAATCCCGAACTTGAGTCAAGCATTTTACCCTCATCGTCAATCAGCATCATGGTGTAATGGAATCCATCGGTTCCATTTTGAATGGTGCATTGAGCAATAGCATCTTCTACGGATCCAGATATACTGCAAGAAGCAAACCTAGATGGTGGCTGCGATGAATGTGCAAGGTAAAACAAAGTCTCGGAACCAACAGTGATTGTACCTTCTCCTGAAGATACAATAGGTAAAGCCCAGCCACCATCTGGTAACGAGTCCAGAACTCCAGAGAAGGAATCGATTACCGTTGTAGATGAGTCCGTTCCGTAGATATCGATGACCATTTCATCACCACTCATGCCTACAATGACGGGAGTTGAAGACCATGCATGAGTCTGTTTCGATGTATCAAGAGCGACTTCTCTATTGGTTTCTCCTTCGTCATCAGCAAGGATCCTAATCGTATGGAGACTGCCATCCCAGTCTTCTACGGGAATGACTTCGAGTGGAACTCCTCTTACTTCTCCGACCCCCAGAACGACCTCAAATTGACCTGTTACTGTCCATCCAAGAGGGAGACTCAGCACTCGGAGAGAGATTGTAGTTGGAGCATTGCCGTGATTGCGGAGCTCAACCAGAGGAAAACCTCCAGATTCCGAAACGACCCAATCTCCATAATCGATCATTGTGAAGTTCCTGATTATCGCCACCCTGAGGGGCAATGTAATCTCTGTTTCACCGCTCCCGTCACCATCTCTCAATCTGATGTTTAACTCCACAGCTCTTCCATGCTGGGCAGTTTCAGGAGGTGTAATGTTAAGGATTAGAGGAGCAGTCTCTCCTGGGGTCAGTACAGGCAACTCCTCTGTCTGTTCTACAATCCATCCATTCTCGCCACTAACCCAAATAGTCGGATATGGCCTAGAGTCGGAATTCCCCATCTGGACCACAGTTAACTCAACTTGAGAGCCAGAAGGATCAACCTCTAGATTAGCCTCATCGGCATACACAGCCCAGCCCGGAACTCTACTAACTTCTAGGTTGAAACTGAAACTGCCCATTTCTTCTCCTTGAGCCTGAGCAGATAATAATACATGCATTACTGATCCGTTCCAAGAATCAGAAGGAATAGTCGCATTTGCTCTCAATGAGGCAGATTCATTGACACCCACTCCCTCTACGGAACTGCCCTCAATTGCCCATCCCGATGAATCATCATCTCCAATCAGATTCAGATTGTAGCTGGCTTGTAAATTCAAATCATCTACAAGATTTCCTTCGTTTGTGGCTACAATCTCAATTGAGAAAATAGACCCGGGCTCAACTGTATAATGTCCTCCCTCATTTATCGGAATGCCGTCCGTCATTGCCTCCAGCACCCATCTATGATCTTGCCTCGCCTGTAGTCGAACAGTATCTGAATCACTCACTTCCAAATCACCCTGAGAAGTCATGATGATGGAAATCTCTACTGGATGTCCTGCCGGAGTTGTTTCTGGCAATGTGACCATCACTGGGATACTGGTTAGACTGCCAGCACCAAGTGTAACTAGTTGATTTGAGAAAGACACCGTCACTCCAGGATCTTCTGTGATATTCTCATCAATTACTACTTCATGACTCAACTGGAATGTGTCTGCACCATTGCCAGGATTTTCCAGCCGAATTATAACAAGAGTGTCTTGTTCGACATCCACCGTGTGCGGTTGTTCTGTCGGAGAGGTAATGAGTATGGCTGCACGATGTATCTGGAGAACTTCCAAAGACATTCGTAGCACATGACTATCGGACTCGGAACTAGTGTCGCTGAAGGAATGGAATGCAGGGGGAGAGTTAGCTGGCAAATCTAGGTGCAAGTAACCCGAAACAAGACTACCAGAAGCTCCTGACATAACAATAGAATCACCTTGAATAGTAAGGCCGCCTGAAGCATTCCAAGCCCAACCCTCTATCGCCATTCCTGAGTCGGATAAAGACCAAGTCAACTGCCCGGAGTCGGACGGCATTTCCGCCATGACTTCCCATTGTAAGCCACTCGTAGGTACACTTCGCTGATGGACATCAGCCACTACTCCCGATGCCTCAAAAGATAGAGAAATGGTAGAGCACTCTTCTTCATCCCCACTTCCTACGCACATAGTCATCTGTGTACTTACAGAGTCACCAAGTTCAACATTAGAAGGAACATTCAATCTTGCAGTAACTAGTTTCACCTCTCCTGCAGCTAAACTGAGGGCAGGTAATGAGTTACCTTCCAAGTCGTACAAACTCACTACATTGTCCGTTTGGCCATCTCCATCAGTATCTCCCCAACTAGTTCCGCCTACTTGGATTATCGGAGTTTCATCTGCATTGCCTAGGTTGTGCACTAATATCCAAGCATCTGCTTCGTCACCAATTAGCCCGTATCCGGAACTGGACGCAGTTCCATCTGGGCCTCTGAGAGATAACCC
>DAON01000091.1 GCA_002501885.1 Euryarchaeota archaeon UBA220
TGGATACGGTAACACCTCGTCACTGGCGCTTGGGAATTTAGATTCAGGGTCGACATAGCGGGCAACGAGTTGGCCCGATTCCTCCCATTGATCTAACAAATTTGGGTCGTCGGTGACGAACTTGCCTTCTCCATGACGAACTGGGACTCGCATACGAGAGATTCCTTTGGTCCAGATACAGGGACTGTCGGGGTCGAATTCCAATGTGGCCCATCGATTCTCATACTGGCCGCTATCATTGAGAGCTAGCGACGCTGACTGAGTCAAACTGACTTCTGAATCACCTGGTAGAAGCCCCATCTTGACTAGAACTTGGAAGCCGTTACAGATTCCAATAACCGGCTTGCCCGCCTTCACAAACTCTCTGACTTGGTCTCTCAGGCCGAATCGAAGACGATTGCCCATCAAACGGCCGCTACCTAGGTGATCTCCAAATGAGAAGCCGCCGGGAACAGCCATGATGTCAAAGTCGGACAATTTGACTTCGCCACTGACAATACGGTTGACATGTACTCTCTGAGAAGTAGCACCTGCCATCTCGAATACTGCCATGGTCTCAAGTTCGCAATTGATTCCGAAACCAGACAGAACTGCTACTCTCGGTTTGCTCATTGTGCCCCTCCTCCAAGTGAGCCTTGCCACGACTGTTTTAATTCAGAAATTGATGCAGAAAGGACCGGTTCTCCTTCACTGGTAACTGAGAGTTTGTTGCCCGTGTCCACTGAACCAAGCCAATGGCAGGCATGCCCTTGCATTGCTGATTTGAACGCTTCTGAGTTCTCAGGACTAACACTGACTAAAATCCGTCCGAGGCTCTCTGAAAATAGTGCACCGAATGAATCCAAATCCGGGTCATTGGCTCCTAGTTCTGAAATATCAACTGAGGCGCCAGATCCTACTCCGAAGCAACACTCGGCTAGTGTTACTGCTAGGCCTCCGTCGCTACAATCGTGTGCGCTTGCAACAAGCCCTCTAGACATGGCTCCGGTCAGAGCCTTGTACATTGCTAGATTGCGATTGGCGTCAATTGTTGGAACTCTGCCACCGATGCCACCTGAACACTCATCTCTGAACATGTAGGCGACTTCGCTTGCTCCGAGCTCATGGTGTGTTTCACCGAGTAGGAAGATGTGGTCGCCAGCTTGCTTGAAGTCACTTGATACTGCTTTGCGGACATCGTTATGATTTCCAATAAGACTGAACAAGATTGTTGGTGGAACACTGATCTTTTCTCCGTGCATCGTCACATCATTCTTCATTGAGTCTTTTCCACTGATACAAGGCAATTGGTAAGCTCTGCATACATCGTCTATGGCACGGTTGGCTCGAACGAGTTGGGCGAGTTTGTAGCGGCCATCGGGGGTCTTCTCAGATACAACAGGATCTGGCCAGCAGAAGTTATCCAGGCCGGCTACCATGTCTAAGTCCACCCCGACGCAAACCGCGTTTCGAAGAGCCTCGTCAACACAGGCAGCGGCCATCGAGTAGGCATCGATGTCTGAATATCGAGGAGCGATTCCATTCGAAATCACTGCTCCTTGGGTTCCACCATGGATTGGTGCGATTACCGCGGCGTCTCCGGGCGCGTCGTGGTCGATGCCGCAGAATGGCTTGATTACGGTCTGGGCTATTACCTCATGATCGTAAGAACGGACCCAGAATTCCTTACTGGCGATATTTGGTCTTGCCATCAAACGTCTGAGAATATCTCCCATTCCCTCGGCGTTAGCCTCGGGGGGCTCCATCTCCTCATGTACCGGAGGTTCCCATTCAGATTCAAGATTCAACTGGGGGCAACCATCGTGGAGGAAAGAAATCGGTAGGTGTGCTACAGGTTTGTCACCGTGATGGACAACAAACGCACCTGAGTTTGTGAAAGTTCCAATGTTTGTCGCCTCAACTTCGTGTAGGTTGGCCAGCCTCTCAAACTCAGCACAATCCGCCGGTCTGACTCCAACCGTCATGCGTTCCTGTGACTCAGAAACTAGAATTTCCCAAGATGATAATCCAGCCTGCTTTAGAGGAACAACCGAGAGGTCTATTTCGGCTCCATCAGTTAGTTCTGCCATCTCTCCAACACTACTGGAAAGCCCCCCCGCCCCGTTATCAGTGATGACTTGAATCAGCCCCGAATCTCTCGCTTCGATGATCATGTCGATCATTTTCTTCTGGGTAATGGGGTCGCCGATTTGGACGGCTGAAGAGGGGCTTTCTTCCGTTAGCTCGAGGCTAGAGAATGTGGCTCCGTGAATGCCGTCACTACCAACTCTTCCTCCTACCATGTAGATGACATCCCCCGGCTCAGGCGTCTTGTCATGGCTCTCACGCCCGTCGGCTAGGACTCTGGGCATGATTCCTACCGTACCACAGTAAACCAATGGTTTGCCAATGTACCTCTCATCGAATACTATTGCTCCGTTAACTGTTGGAATCCCCGATTCATTTCCACCCGCACGCACGCCCGCGTGGACACCTCGGAATACTCTCGATGGGTGAAACAGGCCCGAGGGTAATTTCCCATCGTAATCAGGAGGTCCGAAACAGAATACATCTGTGTTGGCAATTGGTCTGGCGCCCAAGCCCGTACCGAGGATATCTCGATTGACACCTACGATTCCGGTCATCGCTCCACCGAATGGGTCCAAAGCACTGGGGGAGTTGTGCGTCTCCGCCTTCATGCAAAGGCTCCAATCATCATTCCAAGCAATTACACCTGAGTTGTCGTGGAATACACTGAGTAGCCAATCTACTTCCTTCTGTATGTCCAATGTTGGCTTCATGATGTGTGTCTTGAACAATGAATCAATGGTTGACTGTTCGCCTGTTTCGGTGTCCTTGTGAGAGATTTTCGCTGCAAATATCTTGTGTGAGCAATGCTCAGACCAGGTCTGTGCCAAGCATTCTAACTCTGCATCAGTAGGTGCATTAGGAGGTAGTCCTAGGCTTTCTCTGGCCTCCCTCACAGCGGGGTTTCGATAGTGCTCCTGTATCGCTTGCATTTCTTCTAGATTGAGAGCTAATAGGCCTGTCTCGCTGATATCGGTTAATTCCTCATTACTGACTTCGAGATTTACTATAGTTGGCTCGGCGAATTCGGCGGGGGGCCGATCAGGGAATGGAAGGGAAGGCCATTCTCCCTCCGCGCAGGCATCACTACCTGCCACAATGCACCTCTCAATCATCGGATTGTGAAGTGGGGTTGAGAGTTGTTCGGCCGTGGTATTCTCTGGAAGGTCCCAGAACAGATAGGTGCGTGTAGTAGCCACGCGTGCTTCTTCTAGCTCTGGAAACAGTGTTGTCAAGCCGTCCAGTCCTGCTTGGCCCGCATTGTCTGTAACACCGGGTTTGAAACCGACTTGTACAATGGCCTCGGGAGGTTTTGGAAAGATATTGTCATCATCCAGTAGGTTGCCATTGCAGGTCCCGTGTTCGATGATCGGGTCTGCGAACAAATCGTAGACTGTTCTCTGTAATTCCTCAACTTGTAAATCCGCCTTAATCAGATAGCCAAGGGTTACCTTCACTCGCCCAACATCGATACCATAGTCTGAGGACAAAATTCCACGAATACTGTCGCCTCTAGCATCAGGGAGTCCTTCCATGTCCTTGGTGGTCACCTCGACCGAATGAATCGGGGTCGACCCCATGCCGTATGTCGGATACCGTCCGTCCATGAACAAAGCGGCTTGTATTCCAGATGTTTTGTTTGGTTCAATCAGTTCAATGATGCTTCCATCCGCTTGTACCATGCCATGCCGTCGGTGTGATCGGTGAGTTGTTTGAATTGAACAAATGGAGAGATTGAACGCATGTATCCGAAAGCTGCGAAATCAACAAGGTCAGGGGTGTTGCCACCAAAGAAGGGTTTACCATTATGTTCAGCGATAAATTCGGTTAGAAGATCATGCCAGAGTTCCTTGGGTTTTCTTCCGTCGTTTTTTACCCGTTTTCGAGCGATAATCCCCCACATGACTGGGAAGCCGGCCCATGCGTATAGTCGCTTTGAGAAGAAGTCAAATTCCTCAATCTTTGATATTCGTGTAGTGGTTTTTAGGGCGGAACCAAGGGTACCGTAGAGGATTGGAACCGTTGCCTTTGACATGTGTGTATCTGCCCATTCAAGCCATTTCTCTTGTCGTGTAGAGTCGCCCTGGGCTGCCATCTTGCCATCGTTGTATCTTGCATCGATTAAACGCAAAAGAGGGGTTGAGTCCACATGGTGTTCTCCGTCTTCATCGGTGAAAACTGGAACTTTGCCCCAATCACCAGCAAATGAGACTTCTTTCTTGATTCTCAGGCCATTAATACCAATAAATTCGGTCTCTACATTGAGGTGTTCCAATAGACCTCGTACTTTCCAACAAAATGGGCACGAATAGAGCAGGTGCAGTTTGGGGGTTTGACCCATGTCTAATGCTGTTTTACATCCTTACATGAATAAATCGGCCTGAGCCTCAGACAATCGTCTTTGAATTTACACGAATACATATACACAAGGAAGTGAGAGAATAGCATGAAGAGTATGCGCAAGGAGTATCGAGATGGTGGAGAGATTTCAATTTCCGATCCTCAGGTTCCTCTAGACCTGCTCATTCAATGGCTGGCCGATGCAAAGGAAGTGGGTGTGTCTGAAGTTAATGCAATGAGTTTGGCAACCGTCGACTTACAAGGAAAACCACGGAACAGGATGGTTTTGCTCAAACATCTGGAAGATGAGGAAATTGGCTTCTTCACTAACATCGAGAGTGATAAGGCAGACGAAATCTCATCTTGTAGTTCAGTAGCAGCAACAATTTGGTGGCCGAAGATGGAGCGCCAAGTCAGAATTGAGGGAGTAGCGTCTCCGATGAATAGGGATATGGTGGAAGAATATCATCAATCAAGGCCGCGCAAGAGTAGGATAGCGGCTCGGGTCTCGGACCAGAGTAGGCCTTTGGAATCTCGAGAGGAGTTAATGCATAGATTTGAGGAAGAAGAAGCGAGGTTTGAGGGTGAAGATGTACCCTTGCCGGACCATTGGGGCGGATTTCTAATCGCAATTAATCGAGTTGAGTATTGGTCTGGTAGGCCTAGTAGGATGCATGAGAGGGTTGTCCTGACCAAAGAGGGTGGTTTGTGGTCGCAACGCAGACTCTACCCCTGACTTGGGGAAAGCCTTGAGATATGCGGGGTGGCGGGGTGATTCGATGCAAGCGGCTGATGTATGGGGCAGCAGGTGGTCCAGCACAGCACATCCACTATCACATCGATTCATGGAAACCGTGGTGGAGAAGCAGACTTTGGTCGTACTAGCGGCCGACTTAGATAATACTGTAGAATTGGTCCAACTCATCAACGAAGTTGGTCCCCACATTGCAGCTCTCAAGACTCATGTTGACATGGTTGAAGACTACACCAAAGAGTCTTGGCAAGAAGTCGTTGACGCCGCTAATGCACACAATTTACTATTGTTTGAAGACCGTAAATTCGCAGATATTGGGAGAGTTTCTCAAACCCAGATGGGAGGAGTGTATGATATTCGCTCATGGGCCGATATCGTCACGGCACACCGGATTTCGGGCCCGGATATTGTTGATGGGATTGCTGCTGGATGGGACGATGTACAGCGAATTGGTGGAATTTTCCTACTCGCTCAGATGTCCAGTAGGGGCAACCTTCTGACAGATAGTTACACAGATGAAACGATTGTTACTGGTGCTTCTTCTCCTCATGTAATGGGCTACATCGGCAATGGAAGTTCTCCAGATGAAATTTCATCGCTTCGTGGTAAAGTTGGAGATGGCAAGATGATCTGGACCCCAGGAGTTAATCTCTCTGCGGAGGAGGGTGTGTTGGGTCAACGATATGGGCATCCTTCGGATGCAATCAGGGCCGGTGCGGATGCAGTGATTGTGGGAACTGGTATTCACAAGTCCGATGATCGGGTGGCCGCTGCAAAGGCTTACGCTGATGCTACTTGGTCGGCCTTGAACACAAGATGAGTTAGGGAAGGTATTCTTCCAGCATCGGCAAATACTCCGTTAGATCGATCATATCGAAGTAGTGTGCAATAACTGCCCCAGATCCGGCTAATATCAGAAGAACTAGGATTCTCTTCAGCCATTTTCCCTTCTTCTTGGGCTTCTTTATTGGTTCTGGTACTTCTGGCTGGATATCTGGCATGACCACTGCTTCGGGCATTGCTGGCATTATCGGCGGCATAGGCAAAGGTGGTAATTCTGGTTCATCGGATTCTGGATAGAGTTCATCGAGATCTGCCAAACCGGGCGCGGGAGGAATTTCTCCCATCATGGAATCCCAGTTTTCATCGAATACAGATTGTGTCAACGGGGTCTCTAGCACAGCGACCGCTCCGGCCGAATATGCTGCATTGCGTGCTGTAGTCATGCGTTGTCTAGAGCTAACGAATACGATTCTGGCATCGTAGTCGCTCTCTCTCATTTCGAGTGCTGCCAAGTGGCCATCCATCGAAGGTATATCCAAGGAGAGGAAAACCAGCTTGGGTCGGAGATTAACGAACTCGTCTACTGCCTTGTCGCCATCCCCGCATGTCTCCGTGTTCCACCCTTGATTCTTCAGAATACTGCGTAGGCGACCCTCGACTGTTGCATTGCCGACCACGACCAAAGCTAGGGGTTGATTGTCACTCGACACGGACTCGACGTGTGGGTGGTGGCTCAAGAACGACGCGGTGAGAATATTGTTTGGTGAGAGGTTTCTATCGAAGCCAAAGTGCGTCAACGGTTTCGCCTGCTCTACCGTCGGTATCTGGTGGAAGTAGAGTGAGGCCATTATGCGCAACCATACTGTGGATATTTCCGCTGCCTTGGTGGGTGTGTGTAGTGGCAACAAGCCCGCCCTCTCCGGCCTCAATTCTGATTCTTCTCATGCAGAGTTTTTTCGGAGCTCCTTTGATGTCTTCAGATAGTTTGACTGTGACCCTATCTGCTAGACTGGGGCCAAGTTCATGGTTAGCACCCATACACTCAGCAAGCCACGGAGCGACGATTGAAATGAATACTACATGGCTGCTTACTGGATTTCCTGGTAGACCGAATAGAGGTGTGTCCTTCCAAGAACCGCAAAGTGGCGGACCGCCCGGGCGTATCCGAACTTTCCAGAATAGGGGTTGGCCTTCGTCCTCCATGAGGCGGCGTACAAGATCCCATTCGCCCATACTGACTCCTCCACTAGTTAGGATTGCATCACACGATTCGGCGGCTTCGTTGAGTGCTGTTCTCAGTCCCTCCAGATTATCGTGAACTACATCATATCTCTTCGCTATAGCGCCCATCTTTTCGACGAGTGAGGCGATGCCATAGGAGTTTGATTCGTATATTTGACCGGGTGAGAGATTGGTACCGGGTTGGACTAATTCGTCACCGGTGCTAATCACCGCGACTGTGGGTTTGCAGAGTGTCTCGGCCTCATGGTGACCCATAGTCGCAATGAGGGAAAGTTCGGCAGGTCCAATCAGAGTACCTGTGGGTAGGATTTCCTGGCCCTTCTGGAGGTTCTCCCCTTGTTTGCGGATATATCCCGGGCGTGCTGGTCCGAGAATCTTGACTAGCTCTCCTTCCTGGTCAGAGTCTTCGACCATTACGATTGCATCCGCGCCAGGAGGAATTGGTGCACCTGTCATTATTCTACTGGCCTGGCCTGTAGAAACATGGGGCAGCTGCTCGCCGCCGGCACGACTAGTGCCGACTATCTTCAGAGTGGTGTCCTCTGAAGTGCAGTCTTGTGCTCGAACTGCCCAACCATCCATTGCTGAATTATCGAAAGCCGGATCGTCTACCTTGGAAGAGAGAGGTGTGGCGAGTATCCTACCACTGAGTTGTGAGAGAGGGGTTATTTCTGTTTGACGAGGGAGGTTTAGTGACCTGGTCAGAGCCAGTGCCCGCTCGAGAGTGACGCTGGTCTCCATGGCCCTTCGATTGCGGTTGAGTTGAAGTGTTCTTCCTATGTGGGCATCCTATGCTTTGGCATGAGTTGGGCGTGGTTCTTGTTTCACTCACAGTGATTGCTGCGCTCTACTCTTCAGTAGGTCACGGAGGGGGTTCGGGGTATCTGGCTGTACTCTCCTTGACTACAATTGCAGTTTCTGATCCTATGTGGCTCAAACAGTATGCTTGGTCGCTGAATTTGATTGTGGCGGGAATTGCTTTTTGGTATTACAGAAGAGAAGGTCACCTAGACCGGGGTTTGGCCATCCCCTTTCTGATTGGAAGTATCCCCATGGCAGCCATTGGAGGTTATCTGCAAGTTGGGGGTTTTGTGTACGATGTTTTGTTGTCGCTAGTTCTTGTTTTTGCCGCTTGGCGTCTACTTTGGAGTTCTCTTGAAGAAAAGGAAGTGGTTAGGCCGGGGGTTTACATTGCTGTTGCTTCAGGTGGGGGGATTGGTTTTGCTAGTGGAATGATCGGTATCGGAGGAGGGATTTTTCTCTCTCCCTTGCTAATATTGCGTGGATGGGGTAATGCGAAGGAAGCGGCTGCA
>DAON01000023.1:0-6239 GCA_002501885.1 Euryarchaeota archaeon UBA220
ATACGGGGCTCATTTGACAATAGTAGACCCTGCGCTTGTACAAAGCGGATTGCAAGAGTCTTGGCTCGAGCAAGTTGTGCAAGAGGGGTCTGGTTACAGTTGGCTCAGATTGGAAGGTCGCAGACCAATACTAATCCACACAGACCCTCTAATCGAGTCAGATGCGCTTGAAGGGTTCGTTGTCGCCACAGGAGAAATTGTACAACATAGACTCAGACCACCGGAACTCCATACAATAGACCAGGTCGCTTCCTCGATAGCCAAGAACGGTATTGGAAAAATTACTCTGCGATGCTCGCTTGACCCGGATGTTCATCCAACTATCCAGCGTAGACTCGATCGTGAACTCAAGCCGATTGAGGGCTCCAAGGGATTCATGGTTGACATTGACCTAGAGCGTCCCTCTGGTACACAAAGCCTGTATGTGGTGTGTAAAGAGTAATTTTTGACCCCCCTATGGGGGGCCAATCGGTTCAAATAGGGAAGGTAGGTGGCGCAGATGCCCAATGGGCCACTGGGAAACTGGTGAACACGGGGGAACCGTACAATGCCTGACGAAGCCGAACTAGGAGATGACTTCTCTTACATCCTGCGGATGGCGGATAGCGACATCGATGGTCTACGACCAATTTCGATTGGATTAACTTCGATTAAGGGCATCGGTATGCGCACCTCCGAACAAATATGTCGCTTGGCCGGAATTAACGGTAAGACCTTGGGCGGTCACTTGAGTGACGATGAGCAAGATCGATTGAGGACTGCAGTTGACGATTATGCAACTGCTGTACCTTGGTGGATGGTCAATCGCCAGCGCGACCTAGAGACCAATGAAGATGCTCACATCGTAGCTTTGGAGGTCAAGATGACTCGTGATGACGACATTGCAAGGATGGCCGGGGTCAAGGCATACCGTGGTATGAGACACAGGAGTGGGCACAAGGTCCGCGGACAGAGGCTACGCTCCAACGGCAGGAGTGGTGCAACTCTTGGTGTCGAGCGTAAGAAGTGAGGTGATTAGATGGGAGATCCAAAGTTTGCGAGACCTAAGACTAGCACCCCTACTCACCCTTGGAAGCAGGCTAGGATTGAGGAAGAGCACGAGCTCAAAAGCAAGTACGGCCTGAAGAAGGTTGGAGGAATGCGAGAGATTTGGCGTGAAAAGTCTGCTCTACGCCGTCATCGAAACCAAGCAATGAAACTCATCGGCAGAGTCGATTCAAGTGAGGGACACTTCGCACGAGAGAAGGGTGATTTGGTTGACTCACTATACCGTAAGGGACTACTGGGCGAGGGTTCAGACATAGACGATATTCTACAGATAGATGTCGAGCACATGCTATCTCGAAGGTTACAGTCTGTTGTCTATTACAAAGGACTGGCCCTAACAATGCGTGCTGCTAGGAATCTGATAGTTCATGGCCACATTAGCATAGGTAAACAGAGAATGACAGTTCCCGGTTATCATGTACTCAGAGAGGAAGAAGAACATATTCAGTATTCGTCAAATTCTCCTTACGCCGATCCAGAGCACCAGATGCGCAAGGATTTGGAGCAACACCGCTTGACTATGGTTTCAGAAGAGGATGATGAAGAGGTCCCTGCGCGCGACGCAGATGCAGAGTTCGTGGAGCAGATTAAGTCAGATTCAGCCAAGGCACCTACCGTTGAGGATACTGTGCCCGACAGCGAGGGAGGTAAGTAAGATGAGAAAGGCTATCTTACACATCTATACAACTCACAACAATGTACTCATGACGGCAACCGATTTGACGGGTGCAGAGACAATCTGCAAAGTGTCGGGCGGAATGGTGACTAAGGGAGGCAGTGATTCAGGAGGTCAGTTTGCCTCAACTAGGGCTGCCGAGCGAATGGCCGAGATGCTGGCAGAGAAAGAATTCAACCAAGTAATCGTCAAGTATCGGGGTGCTGGGGGCAACCGCTCTCATAACGCACCAGGTGCGACATCTGCAATCAGAGCATTGACTCGTGCCGGAGTACAAATAACTCGAATCGAGGACGTTACCCCCGTAGCAACTGATGGTACGAAGAGTAAGGGAGGGCGCCGAGGGCGCAGAGTTTGAGGTGAATTTATGGTAAAGACGAAGATTATCGAAG
Organism: Euryarchaeota archaeon UBA220; assembly: GCA_002501885.1. Lineage (GTDB taxonomy): Archaea > Thermoplasmatota > Poseidoniia > Poseidoniales > Thalassarchaeaceae > Thalassarchaeum. Next base: position 2,116 of record DAON01000023.1, read on the forward strand.
AGAGTGATGAGAAGATTCGAATCCTACTCACAGACACTGATCGGGCTTTTGTCAACGCAATTCGCCGTACCCTCATGTCTGAAACTCCAAAGATGGCCATTGACAAGGTGCGCTTCGAAATGGGTACTGTTGAGCAAGACGGAGAAGTCTGGGAGACTAATGGCCCCCTACCCGATGAGATGATTGCTCAAAGATTGGCTATGATTCCAATTCCAACCGTGCATGACGAGTTTCACTTCCAGGACAAGTGTCCAGAGTGCGCTGAGTTGGTTGAGAAGGACAGAGGTTGCCCTCTTTGTACCATGATTTACACATGCAAGGAGTTCGGTTCAGATGGTGGTAGAATAATTACTGCTGGAGACATGAGCTACCTCGGAGAGGACCGTCTGAATATTCCTGAAAAGTACCGCAGTATTCCAATTACCAAACTTTCGAAGGGTCAGATGGTTGAGTTCTATGCAACTGCAATCATGGGACGCGGCAGTGAGCACGCGAAGTGGTCTCCAGTATCTGGAGTCACATTCACACCAAGGAGAGTTGGAGTTCTGAACAACAAGACAAAGGCCAAGATTCTATGGGGCCTGAAGCTTACAATAAAGGCGAAGGACTTCGATGGAGATAGGCTTGAAGACTTGGATATGGTCGAGCAATTGATTGATGATCTCAACCATGTTGGACCCGGTACAGAAGAGTCGCGAGAATTCAAGGACGCCATCACTCTTGAGGAAGTTCCTGGTGAATTCATCCTGAGTTTCGAGACCGATGGTTCAATGACTCCTAAAGTTGCATTCGAGCAAGCAATTGCTCAACTCTCCGAGAGATTTGGTGAGCTTGAGGAAGACATAGTGGCTGTCTTCTGAGTCCGAGCATTCTTGGCTAGAATGCATATGAGCCAGTATGCATCGGTACTTGGGCAGAGGTCGATGTGGGGGCCATATCACCCTTCTATTCACAGTTAGTGACGAGTCTGACGACCCTATCCGCCAAGGTAGTCTTGGAGCAGGTTTGTGCGTTGACGATGGAGTCGAAGTTGTCGCATATGGAGAAGACGGTGAGTTCGGATTGAAGGTCACATTCGAGTCAATGGAAGGAGATTCAGGGCTATATGAAGAGGTGCTGAATGCAATATCAGAAGAAGTTCCAGAGGTATTAGGTGTTTCTTGGGGGGTTTCGGTCACAATCTCTCTTCCACCTGCACAGGGCTTCGGAGTTTCTGCTTCCGGAGCAGTGGCTTCCGCTATGGCATTTCAAAGAGCAGTTGGTCTGCCTTATGAGGAGAGTATGCGTAGAGCTTATTCTGTTGCTCATAAAGTTGAGAGATTGCGCTCTACTGGTTTAGGCGATGTTACTGCTCTAGCTGCAGGGGGTGTCGAGCGGAGGTTGGAAGTGGGCTCTCCATATCACGGTCCTGATCTTAGAAATGGCCCGGGCAGGGCCGAGGGTTGGAGTCTAGGAACACCAGTAGTTCTAGCTTGGAGAGGAGGTTCGGGGAAGCACACCTCGATCTACATAGATAATTCCGAATGGAAGAAAGCGATTAGCCTGGCGGGTTCAAGACAGATGGAATCACTCTCACAGGGTGATTGGAAAGCGGATAGATGGAATGATCTGATTGTCTCAGCGAGTGCATTCTCACGCGACAGTGGGTTGTTTGAGGATTCTTCTCGCAATGAATTGGTAACTCTGGCGACGGCTGCAGTAGCTAACTCTGGCGCAGAGGAAGTAGAAGTGATGTTGTGTATGCTTGGAGAAAGTGTGGCAATAGTTCCTCTCAATCCCTCAGAAGGGAGGGAGTGGATTGAGGGCGTAATAACAGAGTTAGCACGGGTTGGACTTCAGGGACTGGAGACCAAAGTCGGCGAGCTTTCATGAGGCGTTTCTAGCCTTCTCATGGAAGTCATCCAGCGGTGTCAGATCTAATGGGCTGGCATCAAGTTGAATGGCTCCCTTTAGCCGTAGTCCATCACAAAACCCATGCCTGTAAACAATACCGCCTTGCCCATATTCAGCGACATAGCGATCTACTTGCTTCTGGGTCTTCTTGCGTGGAAACTTAAGGTCGGCTCCAAAGAAATGCTTGGCATCAATCCAAGCGCAAGGCGCGCCGTTAATTCTGACATCATCCAAGAACAATAAATCAGGAGTTATGATTGCCCTGCCTTCGCTGTCCTTCTGCTCAGCAAGTAATTCCTCCTGCCGTCGGAATCGGACCCCCAGAGACTCAAAATAATCACATAGAATATCCTCGAAAACCTCAGCGGCGCTCTGGGTATCGCTTTGATCCACGGAACTGACCCTGTCGACAGATTCGGCTAACTCAAATTGTTCTCGATCCCGTTTGTTGAGTCTGTGAGGTTGCTTGTTCAGGGTTTCTTTGATTCTATTCTTCGACCAACCGCGACCAGTCAGTATTGCTCTGAAAGTATTGACAGGGGGTGCATCGAAGCGCTTGGAGAGTGCAATCACACTCTCTCCTGAGTTGTATCTACGACTGAGCTCATTAGCTCTCCTCATTAATCTAGAATGAGAGTACACGCTCTTCTCCTGATTCAAGGCACTGCGAAGTGATAGTGCCTGCTCCAAGGTGATTGGGAGGTGATATAGCTTGTCGGCAATCTCCTGCACTCTGTCTTCAGGCAGGAAGCCAAATTCCCCCGGAATACATGCGATGTCTCCTGCCTTACGCTGTACATCTTTGGAAACTGCCTTTGTTTTCCAACTGACATCTATTCGCTCAGGAGGTGGATCAATCTCTGCGGGCACTCCCATAGGAGGAGGGTTCTGATTGAAGCGGTTAATCGCACGCTCCACCGCTTCTGTATCGCTCGCCGGACTCTGTTTCTTGGGGGCTCCGTTCCTGCCCCCTGAGTCTCGGCGGCGTCGACGACGTCCCCGTCGTCGTTTACCGCTCTTCTCGTCACTCAACGGTACTTCGAGAGAAGGGGGCTCCATGAACCCACCGTGTGCAACTTACCTGAATTTGGCATAGATGTCATAGACTAAATCTCTGATTGGATATGGTACTAACCACATCGCCGCCCCAAATGACCATGGTAGCCCCATTCTTGATGCGATTCTCCAAACAGCCCCACTCTTAGCATACCAGTTTCCGTCCTCAGTGATGATGAACACTGAATCGACTCCTTGCATGTGATCCGGTTTGTTAGAAAGTAACTCTGTTCCCTCGTCGGAATCCTGACCAAGGGTGCGGAGTTTTCCGGCACTATCGTATCGATTGATGAAAGAGGCCCAACGACTGCAAGTGCCGCAAGTATCATCAAAAAGAACTACTGAGGACATATTTACACCTAGAGGAATGCAATTCCTGGCTCTAATGGGAAGGCGAATTTTGCCTTTCCAGCAACATCCTCTCCCTCTCCTGCATGGTATGCCTCTACAGAAGTGACTCCCAGAGCTTGGGCGATAAATTCCGAGTTCATGTTGATGGTTGATGCTTCGTCAATCGCACTCATAATCAGTTGCTTCTCTCCTTGGGACCAAGTGTGAATACGCCCCCGCTTTTTCTTACTGCCCATGGTCAGTGCCATCCAGGTCTGCATCACCTCACCACGCATTTGCTCAACGGAGAATACATCCATCGACTTTAGATGATCCATTCCTCCGGCCTTGAAGTCGAATGATTCCGAATCTAGTTGGATTGCTTCCCGGGCGAGTTGTTCTTTCCATACAGGAGAGGTCTGAATTACCACACTGGTAATCTCCTCCTCAGCATATCTCTCTGCCAACTCTCGCAATGCCCTACCGCTAGAGATTAGTTCCTTGAGATAGGCCTCACGGGCCAAGACTCCAGTATCTTCCTCTGAAGAATCAGAGGACTCTTCAAGGCAATAAGTAGCTAGCATTCCCTCGCCGCCTACTGAATGCCAGAACTCTTCAGCGATGTGAGGAGTGGTGGGGGCGAGCATTGGTATCCATCCCAATAGGAACTGCCTTGCAGTATCTCGATTATTTCCTCCCCTCCTAATGTACCAAGCCCAGTCTGATAACATCTCATAGTGACTAATCATCACACCCTCACGGATACTGACAATTGACATCGAATCTTTCCAAGCAGCCTGATTTACTCTCAATCTGGCAAGTAGCCAGTCATCAAGTGGAGTGGG
>DAON01000023.1:6617-10940 GCA_002501885.1 Euryarchaeota archaeon UBA220
TTGGCCTCGAGGGCGCTGTCCGACCAATCCATCCCAGCCTCTGGATTAGCTCCAAACAGGATGAATAGCCGGACTGTGTCGGCACCATATCTTCCTACCATCTCTCCAGGGCTGACAGTGTTGCCCAGCGACTTGCCCATCTTCACTGAGCGAGTTCCTAACTTCTCTCCACAGGTTGGACAGTCGCCACCGAATAAATCAACATGGAACTCAGCGTTGCAGTCGGAACAGAAGGGAGCGGGTGCATTCAGCATTCCTTGGCAGACCAGAGTGCCAAACGGCTCACCGACCGTATTCATTCCGGCATCTCGGGTGACCTTGGTGAAGAATCGTGCATATAGCAGGTGCATGACCGCGTGCTCAATACCTCCAATGTAGAGGTCGACTCCTCCGTCCATCCAATAGTCTACAGCCTCGCGATCAAAAGGAGCGGTGGCGTTACTGGCGTCACAGAATCTCATGAAGTACCAAGATGAGTCGTAGAAGGTATCCATAGTGTCTGTCTCACGCTTTGCTGGTCCTCCGCAGGAGGGGCATGATGTGTTGACGAATGAATCGTGAGAAGCCAGTGGGTTGCCACTCTGATCTTCACTGAAAGTGACATCGAGTGGCAATTCCACAGGGAGTTCAGAGGAGGGGACGGGTACGATTCCGCAAGTTTCGCAATGAATCATCGGAATTGGGGTACCCCAGAATCTCTGGCGGCTAAGTAACCAATCTTTGAGTCTGTATTCGACTGTTCCATGACCGGATCCAGCAGACTCAAGTGCGGAGATGACTGCATCCTTTGCATCCTGTCCGGCTAATCCATCGAAACCGTCTGCACCTGAGTTTACCATAGGCCCATAGCCCTCAAATGAATAATTCAACTCAGCATTCGGGTCATCACCTTCCTTCTCGACAAGTACTCTACGAATCTCTATCCCATATCTCTCTGCAAAGTCATAATCTCGCTGGTCGTGGCCGGGTACAGCCATCACAGCACCAGTTCCATAAGATGCGACAACGAAATTGCCCGCATAGATTGGGACCTTCTCGCCGCTCAGTGGATTGATTGCATGGCGGCCTAGGAAAACGCCCTTCTTCTCCTTTAGCATATTGATGCGTTCAAACTCGGACATGCGTGCACACTCATCGCGTAACTCACGCCAGTCCGCCTCCCACTCAGTACCTGTGCACAACTCCTCACATAGAGGGTGTTCTGGAGAGAGTGTTACGAAGGTGACACCGAATATTGTATCCGGGCGTGTAGTGAAGGCTCCAATCACGGCGTCTGAGTCAGCTACTGGGAAGTCAATGTGAGCGCCGAACGAGCGCCCAATCCAGTTGCGCTGCATCGCTTTGACATTTTCAGGGAATGCAATGTTCTCAATCTCATCTAGTAGTTCATCCGAGTATTCGGTCATTCGCAGGAACCATTGTGCCATATCGCGCTGCACGACCTCAAGCCCACAACGCCAGCAGCGGTTGTTCTTGACTTGTTCATTGGCAAGTACCGTATCACAATCCACGCACCAGTTCACTGGCGCCAGCCTGCGTTCTACCAATCCTCGCTCATTGAGCATTAGGAAAATCTCCTGATTCCAGTGATAGTAGTCTACATCGGAAGTAGCTAGGAAGCGTCTCCAGTCGTACGAATATCCCATCCGCTCCTGATCGGAGCGGATGCTTGCAATATTGCGATGTGTAACTGTGTGAGGGTGTCCTCCTTCCTTCTTGGCTGCATTCTCGGCAGGCATACCAAAGGAGTCGTATCCCATTGGATAGAGGACATTCTTGCCCATCAAGCGATGAAAGCGAGCCATGGCATCGCCAATCGAATAGTTGCGAACATGCCCCATGTGCATATTGCCAGATGGATAAGGGAACATCTCAAGGCAGTAGAACTTCGGCTTGCTGTGGTCAATCTCGGCCTCAAACGCTCCAGCATCGGCCCAAGCCTTCTGCCAGCGAGTCTCTACTTCTTGCGCGTCGTATACCATTTCCTTTCTCCCAACGGGCTTCGCAGGGAGTCCTTAGACTCCCAGCCGAAGCAGTAGACCGGGCGCGAGCCCGCCTAGCAGGGTATGTGTGGAGGGCATTCGAGCCACATACCCCGACTCGGAGACCACGCTTTGAAGCCTGCCCCGAGACAGTAGCGCCGCCACACCTATGCGAGAGTTATCGCTGCGAGAGAACATGCTGAGTGACGGCGAGTTCCATGTCTCAATCTGGGAAGATGGAGTGGAGGTGTGGATAACCCAGATGGGGAACCTGATGAATATGAACACCGCATTCATCGATAGGGCCAATGGAGTAGTCGCAATAATCGATCCATTCAATGCTAATTTGTGGACTGAAGCTCTCGAAAAAGAAGGGCTAGAACCGACTCATCTACTGTACACTCACACACATCGCGATCATGCTGCTGGATATCCGGCGATGATGAAGCGCTTCCCCGACTTGGAGGTCTGGGGTCATGAGGAAGCTAGGGTACCTAGTCTGCTGGGCAATGTGGTGTTCAGAAAAGTCGACTTTACCAACACATGGGAAAGTGAACCGGGGGAATGTGTAGAGTGGTCCGCCGGCTCAATCAATCTGATTGTAACTCACTCTCCGGGTCACGCTCCCGGGCATGTCACCTTCCACGGACACGGAGTCTACCACGCTGGAGATCTTCTATTCGTCAGAAGTGCTGGTAGAGTTGACTTGCCCGGTGGCGACCCTCGTGCGCAACAAAGGAGTCTAATCAGAGCCAAGGAGATACTGAGTGAACTGCCAGATGACTGGAGATTAATTCCCGGACATAGGTACGATGACTTCCGAGGGGAGATTCCTGATTGGATTAGTCTAGGAGATGCTTTGCAGCACAACTACTTCCTAGCCCACATAACCATGCCTAGAGAGGACTGATTGAATGGCAGAAGGGCCTCTGGCTCCCCCTACTGAAGATGGAATACCCGTCGATGCCCACAAGAAGCTGATTGCATACACGATTGGTCCCCAAGACATTGATTTGACTTTCCGAAATCGTGTTGCACATGAGAACGGATGGGATTTGGCGAAGGCTGAGAGAGCTGTCCAGGAGTACAAGAGATTCGCATACCTATGTGCCCATAGTCGAACTCCATGCACACCGTCAATGGAGATTGATCAGGTCTGGCACATGCACATGACCTATACTCGAGATTATTGGGGTAAATTCTGTCCGCATATTCTGGGCTACGAACTACATCATGGCCCCACCGAAGGTGGTGATGATGAGGATCAGAAGCATATAGACCAGTATGAGTATACTCTACTGTACTATGAACAAGTGTTCGGAAGGCCGCCACCAAGTGACTTGTGGCCTTCTACTAAGGAGAGGTTTTCTTCTTTCCCGCACTTACAATGGGTGAATCTATCCGAGTATTCGATAACTCCGAAATCAAAGATATACCTAGCAATTGTATTGACTGCCGTAGTCTCCTTTATCTTGGGCTCTCTGTTGCCTCTTTGATATGAGTCGTGCTTTGATTGTCGCTATTGTCGTAATACTGCTATCAGGCCCAGTTTCGGGGTTACCAGATGGTGTTGATGAGTACAATCTGGGACCCGATTACTTTCCCCCTGCACCCGAGGGAGACTGGTATGTCTACGATGTTGCGGGAGTAATCAGCGAGGAGACCGAGGCGGAGTTCGAGGAGGAACTGGTTCGCATCCAAGAGGAGTACGGGATATTGGTGAGGCTTGTCACCATAGAGGATATGTGGAACTATGGAGTGGGACCATGGGATCCTAGTGAGGACTTCTTCAGCGAAGATGAAGGGTACGCCAGGCAGATGTTCCAGCACTTTGGGATGGAGGGTGGTGAAGAGCCCAGCATAATGATCGCTCTCTCAACAGGAGATCGTCAGTTCAAGTTCGTCATGCCTGACATGCCGGCACTGAACCAGAGAATTTCTGGAGATGTTTTCATCAATCAAGCTTGGATGCTCACAGATGCTGCCGATCATTACGGTGTTTTTGGGAGCATGTATAGAGGATATGCCAACTGTTACTGGGGCGAGCCTGATGATAGATGGTATCTGGAAGTTGGATACCCTCGCATTGAGATGTGGGTATGCAATGGCAGAGGTGATGATCAAGATGATTGGCAAGTAACTGAAAGTTATTGCGAGAATAGAGATTATGTGAACGCGTGGTACTGCTATGACCATCCTTGGGTAGTTGAGGAAGACTGTGATTTTTACACCTGTTTTGTCGGCGGCGGCCCTGAGAACGCGAATGGGACCCTCTTGGATATCAAACACGAATACACAAGGGGGAATATGTGGGAGATAGCCCTATCAAAATATGTCAACA
>DAON01000026.1 GCA_002501885.1 Euryarchaeota archaeon UBA220
AGTACCAAGCAGTCCTTGTGATTCTTTGCCGCTGACCTAATCATCGTAGGCCCGCCAATATCGATCATCTCAATCAATTCTGCATCTGGTGCTGGTGGATCTTTGGCGGCTATAGATTCGAATGGATACAGATTGACGCAGACAAGGTCGACCGTTCGATAGCCCAATTCATCTAGCATTTCCATGTCATCTTCACGGTCACGACGTACGAGAATGCCACCGTGTACTGCCGGGTGGAGAGTTTTCACCCGCCCATCGAAACATTCCGGGTGGCCAGTCGCATCGCTGACATCGATTACCGGCAAGCCTGCTTCACGTAATGCACGCGATGTTCCTCCAGTGGAGAGTAGTTCCCAACCAAGGTTGTGTAGTGCCTGCCCTAACTCGACAATACCGTCTTTGTGGAAGACACTCAGAAGGGCGCGAGGTGCTGCCATGTCTCGGGGTGGTAGCATACGGTTTGAAGTGTTCGTGGAGAGCTTATTCCGACTCTGAATGGTTAGATTCTGTTTGACTGATGCCCCACTGAATGATTACACCAAGAAGTGTGATTAATGCGGCTACCTGGAATACTGTGTGATAGGTCCAAATTCCTGCGCCCTCGACTGTGGCCGACCAGATGAAGGCTGCAAGAACAGGTCCAATAATTCGGGATAAGGCTCCGAATCCTTCCTGGGCGCCCATCACCCGTCCCAAATCTAGGCCAGTTATTCTCGCTTCAGTGGTTATCATAGTTGATTGAGATGGGCTGAATAAACCATTTCCTACTGCGATAAACGCCATGGCGATAAGAGCCATTGCAAGAGGGGTTGGTTCTAGATAGGGTATCCAGGCCAAACCAATTGAAGTGAAAATAATTCCCACTATCATCAGTTTTCTAACCTCAAATATCTTTGATAATGGACGTATAAGTCCGCCCTGAACAATGACTCCCATTAGGCCCACATAAGCGAATATGTATCCATTCATTCTCTCATCATAGCCCAGTCCTCCATTCTCAATTGACATTCCCGTGAATAGAATGAATGTTGTGTGTAACATACTGAATGCAAGAAGAAAGCTTGCGTTAACCAATAGAAGTTTTCTGACATTTGGTGAGAGATCGCGAACTTCAACTAGATTTCTAAGAACGGCTTTCAGTCCCCCTTTTTCTTCGGCCCCGTAAGTTCGCTTTTCCTTGGGTAAGCTTTCGGGTAGCATTCTAATTGCAAGTAGGAAAGATACTGCTGATAACATACCTGCGATTAAGCATGGCAGGAAATAGGGGTGTGCAGCCCACCACACTGTATCAAAAGGGCCTCCGAAGCCATTTGCTGGGTCTGTTAAAACTCCTCCAATAAAAGGGCCTATCATAAATCCAAGACCAAATGACGCCCCGATTAGTCCCATTCTACCTGGTAGTTGGTCAGACGTACTTATGTCTCCAATGTATGCTCGTGTTACTGCGATATTACCGTTGCCTGCTCCCGCTAAAAATCGAACTGCAATTGCTACCCAAAGGGCCGAGGCAAGGCCAAAGGCAACAAGGAATAAAGTGTTACAAATAAGTCCAAACATTATGACTGGTCTCCGGCCAAATCTGTCAGATAATGCGCCGAGTAATGGGGTGAATAGAAACTGACCCAATGTGTATGAAGCCAGAACAATTCCAACCCACCAATCTCGGGAAGCCATGTCGAGAAAGCCATCCGACTCGGCTAAATCTTGAACGAAATAGGTCAGGAATGGAATGACAAGAGTGAATCCAATCATATCGATTAAGACAACCAGGAATAGTATCAGTAACGGAGATTGCTGTCCTTCGTCAGACATGATTCATCGCCCTGTAGACTTCCGTTTGTATGGTCCGCATCGGTTTCCGTTTAGTCGCCTCTTGCCGAGATGACTTGATCAATCCTTAGCATACTCATGGCGGTTTCAACTGAAGACTCCAAACCATCCTCGATCACTGCCCTTGGGTGCCAGACTCCTGACACTTCTCCTACTTCTCCGTCGGCCCTCACTCCCTGTGGTTTAGGTGAATCTTCACGTGCTGCCGCGCGCATCTCTAGAACAGTATCGAGAGAGTCCTTACCCGAGTTGTCAGCTAGCGTTGCGGGTACAGTTTCCATAGCGCGTGCGAAGGCGTCCATAGCCAATCTAGCACGCCCGGGTTCGGATTCGCTGGCCTTTCTTACTGCGTTTGCGATTCTTGCGTGAGTAGCTCCTCCTCCGACTAGCAATTGCCCTTCTTCAAGTGCTATACTGGTGGCTCTCAAGGCATCATGCAGCCCTCGAATTACCTCCTCAGTTGCGGCATCTCCAGCACCGCCAATTGCAAGGGTGACTGTAGCAGGCGTTTTGCAATCATCAATGGTGATTACATCCTCGACTTGATCGGTTGATTGTCTGCGCTCCCAATGAACACTTCCGGCTACTCCAAGGTCACTTGCTTCGATATCGATAATTGAGTCGATGACTGTAGCGCCTGTTGCGGCGGCGGCGTTGTCTAGTTCTGATTCGTCAAGGTCTGATACCGTTAGTATTCCAGCGTCTGCTAGGTCATGCAGGATATCTCTGTCAATCTCTCCACCCGCAAGAATCAGCTTAGCTCCACTGTCAATAAGTGATTGTGCTAACTCTTGTTTGCGAGCTGACTCCGCTTCTACAAAACCATCCAATTGTTCCGCTGATGTA
>DAON01000063.1:0-4649 GCA_002501885.1 Euryarchaeota archaeon UBA220
GTGTTGAATGAGTGACGCATGAATTGCCGCCTATCGATCATTTTGGATGATTCCGAATTGGAGCTTTCATCTCCGGGCAATGGCCTTAGTCTGAATCTTCTCGCCATATCACACCTCGTATTGTTTCCACTTTTCAGGATCATTTGGAGTGATGTATTTCCCTCCACGGTACTTCACAATGACAACATCTGGCAATACATACTTCAGATACACAATTCCCATAATTATCAGAGTCAGCATGACCATTCCTAGATTGAATGATAGAAGTTGCTGATCCCACTTGTTGAGTAGGCCATATGCAAGAGAACCAGCCCAGAAAAGAGTCCACAGAACTCCCCACAATGCAACGAGAAGAATCAGGATGGATTCTCCATGAGGAGACATTGATGCTCTTACTACAGTGCCCGGCGCAGGCTCATTGAAGACTCCATGATCGACTGCAGCTTCTAACTGATCACGAGTCAGGGCAGCCCCTTCTAGCGCAGTTCGAGCATCTTCTACGCTAACCTCGCCCGACTGGACCTGTCTGAGAAGGGTCATTACGACATCTTCATTCATATCTGATCACCTCTCCTTAGGTGCTTGATTCGTAGCCTTAGCAAATTACTCCTGCCAACATAGTGTCTAGAGAACCCATATCGTAAGAATAGTCCGCAGAACAGAATGACAATGATGACCGCCGCGAAGCCAAGCAGACCAAGCCAGTGAGCTCTCATCCCAGCGCCCATGTCATGAATCTCCATTCCATGCTCAGTATGAGCTGGTGGCTCTATCTCTCCATTGCCGGAGAAGACAGACCTTGTCCTACCATCATCGGCCCCTTCGTCAACCGATGCACTCAACCGATTCCACTTGTCTAGAGCGCTGGGTATCTGATCACCATTCACAGAGTTACCAACCAGCCAAATTGTTACCAGACCTTCACCTGTAGAAGGAGCAGTCCAAGTGACGCCCCAAGTACGGTCTTCAGTTTGAGAACCTGAATTAGTATGGGTTAGTCTAGTCGGGTCGTCCTCCCAATTCTGAACATGATTCTCGAATCCTTCGGATGCACCGAGGGTTCCAGAACTGACCATCATCGAGAATCCTCCAGTATTGGAAGATGCATCTATTTCTGGCCCGCCAATTAATTGGATGACTAGAGAATATTGTGAGCCAGCCTCGTAGCGATATGGCAAACCATCAAGAATCACAGTAACCGAGTTATCAGGATTTTCATTGTGACATGTGCACCCTGCTATGGCGACATCTCCGTCGCCATTAGCATCGCCCCCCATGCCCAAGTGAGATGCCTGTGAACCACCAGCAAGAAGCACCAAAATAACCCCTAGAACGAGTCCCCTGCGGTAGTCTCTAGTGGTGCTTCTCATGACTATTCCTCTAGGGGTGCTCTAGGCCACCTATGATAGGGATATTAACGTTCCAGTTTGCATCCTTCCCGTAGGGAAGACTAACGAGTTTTCAATTTAATCATCATTCAAGAAAACTCAAACCTCACAACTCCGGGCGCCAAGTTGTGTCGGAACGCCAGTGGAAGAATTCTTACCAACTCTCTCAGGAACAACTCAATCGTTTAGAGGAGGCCGAAGAAAGCATGGAGATGCTAGACCTCGACAAGGCCGAAGAAATTCTTCTTGAGATGCTTGAGGAGGATATTAACTGCATCCCTGTGTTGAATAATCTGGGCCATATGAACGGACGATACTTATCAGATTTTGAGAAAGCTATCGAGTACTATGAAAGAGTCCTAGAGATAGAACCCGACAATGCATGGGCGCGAGATGAGAGGCGCAGATATGCCCGATATCTAACCTATGATTGAGCAGATTTAACGACTCACTCTGTAACCGCCTGTTGTGGATGAGGGCGCGATACTAATCGCAGGAGTGGGCGGAATCGGATGCATCTGGGCCGAGAAGGCCCATTCCAAGTGCCCGGAACTTTCAGATCTACTGCTAATTGACGCAGACGAAGAATCATTTGCAGGAGCAGCTACCGCGCATTGCCTACATCTCGATGCAGGAGGGGATGGGAGAGGGACCGCTTCTCTCACCGCTCTCGCCGCCCACCGAATCAGAGATGGAAACTCCTCGATATCCAAACTAATGGACAAGGCCGAATTGGTAGTTATTCTAGCCGGACTCGGCGGAGGGATGGGTTCGGGAGCCTCAGCTGAGTTAGCATCGCTAGCAATGGATTCAGATAGTTTGGTAATATCTATTGTAGGTTTGCCCTTTGCAGAACAGCCCCTTCGATATTCGATAGCAGAATCCTCGCTCCCCTTGATCCAGACTAACTCCAACTTATGCATTAGAGTAAGTATGGAAAGATTGGCATGGCAAGCACGCTACAGGGGTACCGACTGGAGGACAGGTGCAGGATGGATAGAAGAACTCGTTGAAGGCCTAGTTACAACTCTGGCCAGAGTTGGAAAAATTAATCTGGATTTGATGGATTTACGCACCATAATCAATCGCCCTGGAAACGCTACTCTGATTGTAGGTACCGGGACAACTGATAAGCCAAGCAGAGTTGTCCATGAAGCTCAGAATTCTCCTCTCTCAGATTTAGGAGTTGAAGGCGCCAAGGGATGTATGATTCAAGTTGAAGGAGGTCCTGACATGACTCTGTCTCATTTGAATGAAGTTACAGAAGCGTTCGTTTCGTCACTTGATCCAGACTGCCAAGTGATAATGGGGGCTAGGGCAAGTGATGAGATGATAGGAAGAATCCGACTAGTTGCTGTAGTCAGTGGCCTTTGACCAAGTCGATTAACGAAAACCCTCTCCGATGACCATGGTCCGACTAGGCAAGGTTGCTAGAGGGAAGAGTCGTTGGGTAGGTTTCAGCATAGCCCCAGCAATCGAATCTAGAGAGGCTTGCCATGCTTCCATTTCAGATTATTTATCTGGCATCAGTTGGAAGATGTATGACTGTAAACTCAACAATTCAAGGACTCTAGTAATTATCAGGGTACCCCTAGAAGAATGCGATGAGGCCATCAGTAAAATAAACAAATGCGAGACAATGCAAACTATCACAAAATCCGGTAAGATAAGATTAGTCCGTGAGAGATTGGGACTAAACTAGTAAAACTCCCATTCCAATCTTCCGACTTCATCTATAATGCTGAAATTCCCAGACTCTTCAATCTCTAGCCTTCCGCTATTGTCCATACCTACTATTCTAGGAAGAGTTCCCCCTAGACTAATTCTTGTACCCTTGGAAAGAGAATTCGCCAAACCTTTCCAAGAAAGTCCGACTATATCTGACTCTGAAACTCCTGGAATATCTTCCTTCGACTCCAAAAGTGATGCGATCGATGCATCCACCAATGCAAAGATATCCATTAGTTCCATTTCAGGTAAAAATTCCAACCAGCCTGCAACCATTATCTCCTCTATCGCCGCCGAATCCCGATTAACTCCAACTCCTACTCTAAGAATAGACTCCGAAGTAGAGCTTTCAATCAGAATCCCTCCTAACTTGACTCCGCTCTCTGTAATCAGATCATTAGGCCATTTGCATTCGCATCCTATTGCCGCACTTATTGCTGTACCGATCGAGGTCTGAAGAAGTCCCGGTTTAATCAAGTTAGAATCTGCAAATGGGATAGACCATGTACACGCAAAAGCCCCATCAATAGTTTCCCATTTTGAACCCCTGCGTCCTCGACCAGCTCCTTGATTCAGAGACAACACCCTACTCCATTGGGATTCATCCATCCTCCTCGCTTCATCCATAGTAGAATCACATTCTTCAATGACCAATGGGCCAATGCCTCCTGCAGGTTTCCAATAGCCGATGACCTCCAACCGCTCTTCACCTATTCTCAGAGTTCGTAGGGTCCTTCGGGCCCAACCTGCCATGAGCCATGAATCCGACCTACTTTGACTGGGCGGATCTGTTCGGTGAAGCAGTACAACGAGGCAGTCGTCCGAGATATCGGATTCTAGAATATTCTCAAGTAGCACATCACTCCATCCTCCTACTATGTCGAGCATTGAAGCATCCTCGATTGGCTCCAATTTCTCGCCCCCTTCTAGGGGGTCCAAATAAGGCAGATTCCAGACTAACAAACTGGTTTCTTTAGGTAAATTCCATCCATGCTCTCCTAAGCCGCCTTCGCGAACCGAGATAAAATCTGAAAGTCCAGTATCCCTAGCATTCCCTCTAGTCGAAGAAACTGCCATAGGATTGACATCATAGGCCTCAACTGACCATCCTAGTGATGCTAGGTATATCGAAATCGCTCCACTTCCACAACCAATTTCGACGGCTAATCCCGGTTTTTTCTCCAAAGTTCCTAGAGCCCGCGCTAAAAGTAGCGTATCTTCCCTGGGAGGATAAACTGTTCTGGGCACCAATAACTCCCACTCGCGACCATCTTCAACCTGGAATAAAACCCGCTTTACGGAACTAGATAAGTCCAGTTCCGATGGGTCCGAACCCCCGCTCATATGATACAATAATCGGCCTAATCTGAAAACCTTTATTCGGACGAGCCCTCAAGCTTTCACTGTCTCTCTATCCCTCTAGAGGGAATCGTTGCCCTGCGTAGCTTGCCTCTTGCTAAATGGCAAGGTTTTAGAAGCGACCTATGGTCGCAGGAGGGCCCAGCATACGCCATGGGCCTGTAGCTTAGTCAG
>DAON01000063.1:5019-8038 GCA_002501885.1 Euryarchaeota archaeon UBA220
TCGAATCCCCTCAGGCCCGCCTGATATGGCTTTCAGGGCCGCGTTTTCTGGGCTGAGAGGGGCGCAATATGGCAGTAAAGAGTTCAACTAAAAAGCGCCTGATGGAACTGGGCATCTCTGAGCAACATGCTCATCGTCTAGCAGATGATGCAAATATGGATGCAATCAAGAGAATGACAGTTGAGCAAGTCGCTAAGAAACTCGAGTTAGACATGGAGAGTCAAGATCTTGAGAATGTGATGGCCGTCATCAGGGAACAAATCAATTCAAGGAAGAGATCTAGAACGGGGAGAATCACACTCTCTAGGAAAGCAATTCTAGATTCCGATGTACCAACTGGTGATGACAGATTCAATGTTCTGAACCACATCCTAGTTCCTCATCACGAATTAGTCCCCGTCGAGGAGGAAGAAGCATCTTTGGCACCATGGGATATGATGGTGAACAACGCAGATGGATCTAAGAGGCTAGCTAAGGAGTTACTGCCGAAGATTCTGATTACAGATCCCGCAATTCAAGCAATCAAGGAATCAGTTGAGACTGAGGACGATGAACTCCCGGCAGGTTGGCTGACTAACAGGGTCGTGAGAATTGTCAGATATAGCCGTTCAGCGGGCTCAAGTACTGCGTTTAGGCTGATAGTAGAGAGTGCATGAGGTGAGTACATGAAAGAGATAGTTGAGAGTTATTTCAGGCAAAGAAGTTTAGTCAATCACCAGTTGATGTCATACAATGATTGTATCCCTTCAGGCGACGGAAGGCTTAGCCGTATGGAGAAGATTGTCAGAAGTATCCGCATCGGTACTGATGACTCCGCAGAAGATCTCCCCGGAGGAGAAACTGCTGGTGGTTGCATCAAGCTCGATGTTCTAGACAAGGAAATTATTGTCAGACTTAAGGGCATCAGACTCGGTAGACCAACAATCAGAGAGGCCAATGGAGCAGAGCACCCTGCAACTCCTCTAGAATGCAGAATCAGGAAGTTGACATACTTCTCTCCTGTATACATGGATTTCCGAATATATCGTGATGACATCCCTTCAGCAAGTCCCGATGGGGAACTAGGGTACATCGAGGAAGAAGGAGTTCACATTGGCAATCTACCAATCATGGTTCGTTCCGCTAGATGTAATTTGCACGCAGACCACATCGACGAGAACAGGAAACTCTCGCCACAGACCTCTGCAGAAGATGCAGAGCGCCTAAACCAACTCCTCCAAAAGGCTGGCGAAGACCCCCTTGACCCTGGTGGATACTTCATCATCAACGGAACCGAGAGAGTACTGATTTCGATGGAAGACCTGGCTCCAAACAGAGTTACTGTCGAGAAGAACAAGAAGTATGCCCATGACACTGAGGTGGCGAAGATTTTCTCACAGAGAGATGGTGTTCGCAAGCCAATCAATATCGAGAAGCGCCGCGATGGCATGCTAATGGTCAAGATACCAAGTGCTGGAACCACTGCAATACCAGTTGTTCTTCTAATGCGAGCTCTAGGAATGAGCAATGATCGCGAGATTTTCGCATCAATCGCTGGCCCTGTGGAGGCGATGAAGTATACTGTAGCCAACTTGAATGATGTCAAGGACAACGAAGAGTACGGTGTCGAAACAGAAGAAGAGGCAATCCTTTGGCTTGAGAAGAAGTTCGCGGCCGGTCAGCAGAAAGAATACAGGGAAACTAGAATCCAGAACTTGTTGGATAAGGAGTTACTACCTCACTTAGGAGATACCGAGGATAACAGACAGAAGAAGTCGATTTTCCTCGGAAGAATCGTCAGACAGGTTCTCGAGATGGCTATTTCTGATCGCGACCCTAACGACAAGGATCACTACGCCAACAAGCGTGTCAGACTCGCTGGTGATCTAATGGAGGATTTGTTCAGAGTCAGCTTACAGCAACTCGCTAGAGATCTCAAATATCAATTGGAGAGGCATCATAATCGTAAGCGTGAGTTGAAAATTAACTCATGTCTCCGTCCTGATGTCTTGACATCCAAGATTATGCACGCCCTGGCTACCGGAAACTGGGTCGGCGGCAGATCCGGAGTCAGCCAATTACTAGACCGTACTACCTACATTGCGGCTCTCTCTCACATGCGCAGAGTAACGAGTCCATTAGTTCGAAGCCAACCTCATTTCGAGGCCCGAGATCTCCACCCAACACAATGGGGAAGACTTTGTCCCAACGAAACTCCGGAAGGACAGAATTGTGGCTTGGTAAAGAACGCATCTCAGATGATCGATGTATCGGAGGAAGTGCCTGAGGATGATGTAAAGGAACTCCTGAGGGAAGCAGGGGTTGACTCGTCGCCAGAGCAATGGGCCGACGGTTCAAGAATCCATGTCAATGGAGATATCTTTGGCTTGCACAAGAGGCCAATCAAACTCGTTGAGAGGATTAAGAGAAGTAGACGCTCTGGCAGACTCAGGCCCGAGGTCAGTATTAGGCACGACACAGCAAATAGGGATGTTTTCATCAACACCGATAGAGGAAGAGTTCTCAGGCCACTGCTTGTCATTGAGCACGGTAGTCTAAATCTAAACAAGCTCCACCTAGATGGACTAAGATCAGGCGATTTGACCTTCGCAGACTTGGTGTCCTCAGGTGTCATTGAGTGGGTTGATGCTGAAGAGGAAGAGGACTTGTTGGTTGCACCTCGTCCATTCGACTTACCTCTAATGTCTCCTGAGCACGGAAGGCCAATAAATCCAGCAAAGGTTGAGTGGCTAAATTTGGGAGAGCAGGAAATCTCAGAAGCTAAATTGAGTGCAGAAGTTCAACTTTCCAACGGCACCACCGTTGTCGAGAAATTCAGCCTACCTCTCAATTACCACCAAGAAGGCATTGAGGATCTCAGGAAGAAGGAGAAGAAAAACCACACAGTCTTAATTTACACGCATGTAGAAATAGATCCACAATTGATTCTCGGGGTTTGTGCGTCTCTAGTTCCCTATCCCGAACATAACTCAACACCAAGGGTTACTGGAGGTACTGCGATGGTTAAGCAAAGCCTTGG
>DAON01000025.1 GCA_002501885.1 Euryarchaeota archaeon UBA220
TGCTGCTGCTGGGGGCGTCACCTCATTCCTAGATATGCCGAACAACATTCCTAACGCTACAAATCGCACCACACTGGAGGCAAAAATTGCTCTTGCTGGCCAGAAGGCAGTGAATCATCATGGTTTCTTTGTTGGAGCAACCAGAGACAATGTAAGTGATTTGCAAAGTGTAGAAGGAATGGATGGGGTCTGTGGAATCAAGGTATTCATGGGAAGTAGTACTGGTGATTTGCTAGTTCATGAACAGAAACATCTCGAGGAAATCTTCGCGAATACCGGGGGGATAATTGCAACTCATGCTGAGGATGAGGATCGCCTTCAGCAGCGTATAGCAGAGTTCGGTCATCGTACCGATATCACTTCTCATGCAGAGTGTAGAGATGTAGAATGTGCATTCCTAGCTACCAAGCGAGCATCTGCACTCGCTAAGGATTATGATCACCGACTTCACATAGTTCATCTCACTAGTGCAAAAGAAGCGGACTGGTTGTACAAGAACAAGGGCGATCTAATCACAACTGAGGCGTGTGTTCAGCACCTTACATTTGACCAAGATGATGTCGAAGCACTCGGTGTGCGAGTACTGATGAATCCGCCAATTCGCTATACTGAGGACAAGGATACATTGTGGAAGCGCCTCAAGGATGGAACAATCGATTGTGTTGTTACTGACCATGCACCGCACACTTTGGAGTCAAAGTCAGTTGGATATCCAAAGGCTCCAGCGGGAATGCCTGGCGTGGAGACATCGTTGCCGCTTATGCTGACTCACGCGATGAATGGCAAATGCAGCGTGACTGATGTTGTTCGCTGGATGTGCGAAGGTCCTGCCAGAGTCTATGGAATGAAGAACAAGGGTTCTCTAATCGAAGGTTACGACGGTGACTTGACTCTCGTAGACTTACGGACTCGTCGAACCATCACTGACTCAGACACCTGGACCAGAGTGGGTTGGACACCATATGATGGAATGGAGCTTACAGGGTGGCCAATGTACACCATCGTCGATGGTAAAGTTGTCCACAAGAGAGAGTTCGGAGGGGCGCTGAGAGGGGTTCCCGTGGCTTCACCTGGCTCATCGGGTAGGGTGTTGCAGTTCGACTGATCAACCTTCTACAGTTGCCGACTCGCCTTCTGATCCATCTGAGTCGTCTGAATCTTCAGACTCGATTTCTTCCTCTGTCTCGTAATAGTAGACCTCGGGTTCATCGTAACCTGGTAGTTCCAACTCGACCATGGAAGTGAGGTCTCCAGTCCTATGAACAGAGGCTCCGGCGGCTGAGAAAGCGTAGATGTAGTCCCCCATGAAAATTGATCTGCGGATGCTGGTCGAGCCACTCCACCAACCAGATAGTCCGTCATCGTTGTAGAACTCAGAGTGGTTTACCATTCCATGAGTAGATAGTGTTCCATTCTCTGCATCGACATTAATCAGTTCAAGTGTTGAAACAAACTCGTAACCAGAATATGTGTAGGTCTTGTCTTCGAACTCGATCTGTTCGTAGATGTACCTGTATGTTGACAGTGGCACTGCGAGTAATTGCTCTGGAGCCCAATAGGTGAATGCCTTGTGTTCGTATGTGGCCTCAGAGTATGACCACGACCATCCACATCCCCAATTGTCACAATGGTCATCTTCGTAGGCAGGAGACAACTGGAGTGAGTCAGCTAGTGTGGGGTTTGTTGGATCACTGACATTGAATAGGGAAATCTGAGTCATGGACCAGTCTAGTCCCAGCCCATCTGGCCCGGGCCCGATTCCTATGGTCAGAAGGGTGTCTGAGTCCACTGGGTGAATGTATGTGGAAACTCCTGGGACCTCCAACTCGCCCAGGATAGTTGGGTTTGTTGGGTTAGTTAGGTCGATCACCCACAGAGGATCGATGATCTCGAATGTGACTAGGTAAGCCCTGTCGCCAACGAAACGAGCGCTCCAGATGCGCTCATCGGGGGCAATGTCTCCGACATGGCCAAGCTGAATTAATTCTGGTGAGTCGACAGTACACTCACTGACTGAGCACATGGTTTCGCCGGCATAGGTAAAGTAAGAAGTGCAGGTACAACTCTCCGACACTCCTAGTGTGAACACATTGTTAGTAGGGCCAGTCCACTCCTCTGTTCCTTCTAGCCACCAGCGACCCCATGCGTCCTCAGTAGTGGCTACACGGATAACTCCGTTGTACTCTGAGATTGAGAACTGGTCCTGAACTGTTCCATCAATTCGTCCTGATGCAACATAGGTGGTTTCAGAAGGATCACTAATGTCGAAGACATGGATGTTTGTTGCATCTTCCCATCCGAAGTTCCTCCAGAACCACCACCAGTCGTTGGCTGGTTCTGCAAGTATCATCATGTCCTGTGAAGCGTAGACATGCGCCCATGAGGATGTGATGTGATCCAATTGCATCTCGGACTCCTCTCCGAGTAGCTCGATTGTCATAATCGTGCTAAAGCCGCGACCTGCGCTGTCAGCGCTGGCTGAGAACTCTCCACAGTCTTCGGATGTTGTAGGGTGCTGGAAGAGCCCTTCTTCACCTACCTCATACAGATGGGGAGCGAAGTCATCCAGAGTCAAATCGTCGATAATCGCCTGATTTGCTGCAATTGTCTCCTCCATGCTCTGGTTCCAAATTTCCATCTTCTGCTCATCGGTATCTGCCTCCCAGTAATTCTCTGGAAGATAGACCCAAGTCCTGAGTCCATCGATGTGCGTCCAAAGGTGAGTAACCGAGCGCATTGTCCCATCGACTAGTCTTGCAGTGTGGTAATTGCCCTCAATGTACAATTCGCGCTCGACCTCAGGTGCACCCCTGTCTGTGATGTCGACGACAGTATACTTGACCAAGTTCTGAACACGGGTGTAGGTGTAGGAATACTCCTCCTCTCCGGGGTAACTGACTGTAACCTCTTCAGACATGAGTTCTCTGAGTGGATCGTCGTGAGGGAGGCCCCAATAGTAGACAGATGATGCAATGACCAGTCTGTCGCCCTCAAGCATCATTTGCATTGGATAGCCCTGGATGCTAAGATTGGATTCAAGAGTGAGTTCACCAAACTCTGGCACGCCCATAATTACCAGAAGGTTTCCATTCAGCATGTAGATGTGGTAGCCGTCAGTCTTCAGGAAGTCAGCCTCATCTACGCCTTCTTCCTGATTGTTTGTTCCTGAAAACTCGCCCTCACGCCCTGAGTCGCTATCGGCAGAACCGCCGGTATTGGAGCCAGAGTCATCTGCTGCAGACTCAGGTGCTCCATCCATCATTGCAACATCTTCCTCGAACATGACTCCGCCACCGCGCCAAACAGGGCCAGCCCAATGCCAGTATGACTGCTGGTCTAATGAGACTAACATTTCATTGTAGATTGACTCCCGTAAATCTGCTAGAAGTAGATCACATTGGTCGTAAGTCTCGAGTACGGGTGTAGACCTCTCTCGCTCAGGCAGGTCGAGGTGGGGATATTCACTGTCAAGCCAATCGAGAACTGAGTCAATGACTTCTTCCTCGACATCTACTATGTCTTCTACTGCGCCCAGACATCCTGAGCTAAGCATCATCATTATTGCCACAATTGCAGTCTTTGGGCCTGCGTTCATGTTGATTGCCAACGGCCTAATAGATATCAAGCGGTTGGTTCAGTGATTTGACACTAAGACTGCTCGATTAGCAAAGGAATCGGCCTATTGAGAGGTCCCGGAGCTGGAATCGGATCTTCAGAATCCTCCTCCTCTAGGGTCAGGGCACTCGTCGTTGTAATGTCTCCTTCTTCTTCGAAACCGGAGACAAGGGCTTGCGTACCGCTCATGAAAATCAGGGCGGCGATGTGTAGGTCCAAGTTTCGGTCCATGGAACCCCTATCATCGTCATCTGGATGATAAGTGACTTGGGTTCTTGAGTCACTCTTGCATCATAGAGAATTCTGATCGTCAAACTCTTCGTCTAATTCCCTAGGATCGAATCCTGACCAGGACTCAATCATATCTAGATCCTTAGCAATCTGTCTCCTTCTAGTTCCGACATACGCAATTCCAGCCATAATCGCCACAGTTAGTACAACTATTAGGAACGGGAGGCCGCTTCCTAGCAACCAGTCGACCAAATTGGTTTCCTCTGGCGTGTCAATCTGTACTATCTCTACAAGTCCGGGGCTGACTGTATCACCGTCCAATGCCCAGACCTCGACTCTCGCGGTAGAACCGGAAAGTGTCCAAATTGATAGGTAGGTCCAGATGCCGTCATTCGCATATTGATCACCCTCCACTCCGTCATC
>DAON01000077.1:0-50497 GCA_002501885.1 Euryarchaeota archaeon UBA220
TTCAAGTCCGGCCAGTCCCACCATCATTTCGTATCAGAGAGGATGCTAGACTGGAATTCATGCAATTCAGCAATTCCAACAGAAGCAGCATCAACCATCGAATCTAACTCTTCTCGAGTATAGGTTGACTCTTCTCCAGTTCCCTGAACTTCCACAAAACCTCCATCACTAGTCATTACGACATTCATGTCAACATCTGCATTACTGTCGAGGATGTAGTCTAGATCAGTCTTGACCTCGCCTCCAACCATTCCCACGCTTAGCGCTGCAACATCGTTAGGCATTACAGCTGATTCGTGAGCAATCTTTTCCTCGGCGCTCAATTCCTCTAATTCGACTCCGTTCTTGATTTGCTCCCTTGTTAGACGCCTGTCCTTAGGTAGGCACTCTCCGCTTGCAATCAGACGCCTAACTGCTAGACGCATTGCAATCGATGCTGCAGTAATCGAAGCACACCTAGTTCCACCATCAGCGTTCAGAATATCGCAATCTATTGTGAGGGCAATTGGCCCTAATTCTTCGAGATCAATCGCTCCTCTCAGAGAGCGTGCGACTAACCTCTCAATCTCCTGAGTCCTGCCCTTGGCACCATTGCGCTCGCGCCGAAATCTCCTATCGGTCGAGCCAGGTAGCAATGAGTACTCGGCGTGGACCCAGCCTCGCTCAGCATCCCTCGGAAACCATCGAGGCAAAGAGTCAGCTTTGGTGGCACATGCCAGCACCATTGTGTCGCCCTGTCTGTAAATCAGTGAGGCTAGTGCATTCGGTGTGAAGTCCATTGCGACCTCAATCTCTCTCATTTCATCCGAGCCACGGTCGCTATTTACATCGCCAGACTTCATCTTCGCCATGGCACGGCGAGCGGAGGCCCATGCATGAATCATTCGCGTCTAGCGTGAGGTGGCCTGAAGACATCCACGACCGACTCATCTGTAGTGATGTAAGGCCCACCAATCAAATCTACACAGTAAGGTACGGCAGCGAAAATTTCGTCCAAAATCTCTCTAATTGAGCGCGGAGAACCTGGTAGATTGAGAATCAGAGATGATCCTCTGATTCCAGCAGTCTGCCTCGAAAGAACAGCGGTTGGCACATGGCGTAGTGAGATTGCCCTCATCTGTTCTCCAAATCCAGGCAACATGCGCTCACAAACCGCTTCAGTTGCCTCAGGAGTGACATCACGAGGAGCCGGACCAGTCCCTCCAGTTGTGACAACCACAGAGCAGCCTTCCGAATCAACCAGTTCAGCCAATACGCGCTCGATTTCATCTCTTTCATCGGGAACGAGACGTCTTACCACTTCCCATGGCGAAGTCATTGCATCTTCAAGGAAGCCAACAATGGCAGGTCCACTTAGATCATCATAGTCACCAGAGCTAGCCCTGTCAGAGGCAGTAAGGACGCCGAATCTACACATCTCGCCCTCCACCATGTCGGTCGACAAGAGGTACTCAGGATAAACACAGCCTCAGCCCGACTCGAATCTTCATGGGCATCTTCATGAACCGTCGAGCGTGATGATTGGTCCCGGAGGCGATGGAGTGCCGAGTCTACCCCAACACGCACAATCTGCTGTTGCCCCGATGCTGATTCAGGAGCATGATTCCTCAGTCATCGCATCATTGGTTTATGTAGGCTCAGTTCCATACCATTGATGCAGGTGATTGAATGGCAGAAGAAGGAAGATATGCAGAACAGGTGAAGATAGTCAAACAGGAATGTCCCGATGCGGATGAAAATGAGATAGCTGAGGAGTTTAGGCGCTATGAAGAGGAGTTCCTAATTCCACCTGAAGACGCATTGCGTTCCGTTGTCCGAAAATTCCAGGCAGCTACTGGTTTGGAACTAAAGCAGATAGCTCAACCTGAGAGGGTTGAGAAGAAGGTCGATAGGTTCGCAGACCTCGATGCCGATGATCGCAATGTAACTATCGAGGTCGCAGTAATCAGCTATACTCCTCGGGTACAAATGGTCCGGGGAGAGGAGAGGCAAGTCGCCTTCGGATGGATTGAGGACAATCCCTGGCAGTCTGGCGACCAACGAGAACGATGGGACTTCAAGGACTGGGGAGAGAAGGCTGAGAATCTAGCTCCCGGCTCAATTGTACGCTTGGAGGGTGCTTCTGTAAACGAGTGGAACGACAAACGCTCCCTCAATATCAATCGTACTACGCGTGTTACCGTGCTAAAGGAAGGAGGAGCGGCTGCGGTCCAGATTAGTGACGAACCATCCCCAATAGCCGAGGCATCTCAGAGAGAAGGCTTCGTCAATTTGACCGCTCGTCTGATTTCATCCAAGCCCGATGTTATTGTCAAGCGTGATGGTAGCGGCGAGTTGAATGTGGTCAGGGGTAAACTTGGAGATTCCAGCGGCACCATCTCTTTCCTATCTTGGGTGCCTTTAGAGCACGAACCCGGGGCAGTGCTGAAAATCGATGGTGCTTCGATTCGTAAATTCAGAGATACCCCTGAGGTGAACATAGGAGATAGAACCCGAATTGAGGTATTCCACGACTCTGCATTCATCAGTATGGAAGATCTAGCGCAAGCCAACAAAGTCTCAATTTCAGAGCTTCGTAACGGCATGAGAGATATCGAAGTCACGGTTCAGGTAGAGTCCTGGGAGAGTCGTACATTTGCTTCAGAGGACGGGTCCGAGAGAGTCGTTCGGAGTGGCGATGTAATTGACCCTACGGGCAGGTGCAGACTCACTGCATGGTGTGAGATTGAGCCGGGCCGTGGTGACTTCCTGCACCTAACAGGAGCAAGAGTCCAGTACTGGCAAGGCTCCCCTGATTTGGTAATCGATGATATATCACAAGTCGCCAATTTGTCAGACGCACCCTGGGAGCCCATTGATCCAGAAGTTCACTGGGTAGAAGTAGATCTAACATCAATGGTCAATGGAGGGTCCCGCAGAGGTATCAGCACCAGCGGAACAGTGGTCACGGTGCGCCCTGACTCTGGCATCATAGAGCGCTGCCCAGAGTGCCGACGCGTTCTACGCGACGGCGCCTGCGCGGAACACGGTCCGCAACGAGGGGAAGAGGATTTGAGACTCAGATTCGTAATCGACGATGGTATTTCAAACGCATCACTTCTCCTTTCCAAGGACGCCTCTGAAGCATTCCTCGGAACCGACCAAGAGTCAGTAAAGCAAGAGATTTCCAAGCTTGGAAGTGATGGCTTTGTGGCATCTCTGCGAGAGAAGTTAATCGCCAAGCGACTTATCGTGAAAGGCCGCTCAATCGTAGACGAGCAAGGAGCTATGTTACTTGCCGACGAAGTTGATTATGATACAACCTCGGCACATGATGCCGCCAATGAAGTCATCCAGCGTTGGGGGGTGATACTTTGATGCAGCAAGGACCCAGAGTAGGCCGCCAGAGTGCAATCAGAATCTTTGCCAGCGAATACAGGGACGCTTCTCTGCCCGAAGAAGGCTCAGGAGAGTACGACCCATCCTTCGTCATCACCAAGATGGGTGCTAGAGTAAATCGAGCACTGGTCTGCGGAGTCATTGACAGAGTTGAGAGAAGAGAGAGCGAGAACGGCCCTAATTACTCGGGCCATATCAGAGATCCAACTGGAACACATCTGTTCAATGTGGCATCGTTCCAACCGGAATTACATCCTGACTTTGAGGAGTTAATGGCGCGTTATGAGGCCGGAGATCGATTCCTCCTCGCTCTGGTTGGTAAGGCGAGATGGTTTGAGACCGAGGATGGTGGAATTTTCACTTCATTGAGGGCAGAGGAATTTACAATCATCGATAAGGAATGTTACACGAATTGGTTAGTACAAACCGCCGATGCGACACTCAGGCGTATTGAAGCACACACTGCTTCTTTGGAAGCCGATCTTAATCCATCAGCATTGGAGGCTGCAGGTGTGCCAAACGACCTTGTAGAGGGATTGATTCTAGCACGAGGACACTATGGCGAATTTGATCCGGAGACCTACCGAGTAGGAGTTCTACAGGCATTATCTACGGCAACTGGAAAGACCAGCATTATCGAGACTCCCTCCGAGCCTGAAGCAGCCCCAACTTTGGATCAGTCAACTCCTGAGTCCACTCCTCAACAGGTCCCGACGGAACCCTCAGATGCAGTTGATGCGATTATCGAAACTATTCGTTCAAGAGACACCGGGCAAGGAGTTGATTACAATGACATTGTCGCAGCACTAGTCAATGCCGGACATTCCAGAGAAGCCGCTGAAGATGCTATCGACTCAGCCAGAGATCAAGGTGAAGTGATGGAGCCAAGATTTGGCTTCTTCCAATTGGTTCCTGAGTAATCAATCGTCTTCGATTAGAGTCCCAGCATATTCCATACGCTCACGAACTCTTCTCATCGTAGCACCAGCATCGATTCTAGTCCTGACTCCTTCGCCAATTTTGGCACCCTTTGATTCGGCGATATTGGTGGCCACAGAGACGACCCGAGAACAAACCTCTTCGTTATCTAAAGGCCAACCTCGACGATCCGCCAGCCTCAGCAGTAGGCCTTCCTCGCTAGAGCCCCAATTACCCGAATGTCCCCGAAGAATACTCCCGACCATCCTCTCCAACTCTTCTACCCTAGCTCCAATTGTCAATAATGCACCTTGAACATCTGAATCGGATTTGTCTATATCCTTCACAAGCATGTCTTGGGCATCCTCCAGAACAGCAACAGGGGAATTATTCTCAAAAGCCTCCTCGACAGCTTCGACTTCAACAAATTCATCTTCTTCCTCTGCTGCCTCACTATCGAGAGCCTCTGCATTAGCATCAGGAATTCCTGTTCTCCAGAGGCTACGCTTGATTCTACCCCATCCTCTTCCTTGGCTGGTAAGAACTCCTGCGACATGCCCCATCAATACCGTCCTAGTTCCGGTAAGCGGTAACTCCAGTCGCAGACACAACTCATGCAACTCGTCTCTCTCCATATCTGCCAGATGCTCAACACTCAGACGCCGAGAGTCGAAGTTCAGGTGCAACCAAAGTCGTTGCCTCCTTTCCTTGTGAGATCCCGATGATTTGATTCCAAACACCTTCAAAACAGCCCCTGATTCTTTGTGAGTGAGAGATTGGATACCCTCCCAAGATAGATCCATTTCTCCTAGGACAAGGTGCTGAATCAATCTAGCGCGCAACACTTCAACAGAACCAGTCTTGCTGAAACCTTCAGCCTCTGCCCTATCTCTTAGCTCCATGAGCCTCCCTCGATATAGTACATCGAGAAGTGAACTATCGACTTCTATGTCCAGCATTTCGGACTTACTCGCTAGTGCCGAGGTCATATCGATTGCGCAAACTAAGACCAAATCCTGTAGATTGAGATAGTTTGGAGAACTCGCCGCTATTCCTCAAGATCAATGAATGCCGGGGCCTCTTCATCTGTGTAGAAATCCTTTGGTACAGGCCTAGACGCTTCTTGCAGCAATACATCCCAGTCTCTGATTGCAGAAATCGTAGCATGTCTGAACTCACTATACTTGATTACACGATCCAAGCCGATAGTATGGCGACCATTACCCGATAGAACTTCGATTCTGAACTCAACATGAACCTCTCCCTCGGTGACCTCTCCCTCGGTGTCATGGCAAGCCTGCTCGAGTGTAAGGTCACGCTGCTCCTCGGCCTGCTTCATCAGTGATCTAACCTGACGATGCCTAACTAGAATGCCAATCCGCTCAAGCATATTAGAATCGAGCCCCGAAATCATTTGATCTTGGATATGCCAACAAGTCTCACCCTCTGTCTCCGACACAAGCTTCGAAATACTACTCGGAAACCTCTCTCTAGCGATTAAAATGACTAAATCTGCATACGGAAGAGGAAGGAAGTGTACTCCTCCCCGGTCCTTTGGGTCTGGTAATAGTGCATGACGACGTGCCGTAGGACCTATCGAGTCGTACACTGCTCGCGATGTAATGTAACCCTCGATTTGACCTGACCGCCTCATCTCTTCCATCCACCTTGCAACCTCAGCACTCCCTCCCTCCGGGCAATCTTGTTCACTAATTGAAGCGAAAGCAGCGGGACTGAGCACCCTCAGGCCCCCCCTTGCTCTTCTGATTTGTCTACGTACTAATGCGGATTCAGCCAGAATGATGCCAAGACGAGGCTGATACTCCAATTTATCATCCGAGACCAGAACCAGATTGGGACGACGAGGAGTTCGGGCACCTACAACTTCACATCCAGCTGAAAGCATCTCGATTTGCTTACCGTGAAGTAGTTCGGCGGGCATAGCCAGCATATCCACATCTCCTTCAGACAACATGCTGATCGCATGGGTGAAGTCGGACGCTGAGATACTGGTGAGAATGAACCCTTCTTCATCGAATTCCTCGAATTGAGGAGTTACAGAGCAGTCAGGAGTGTCGATAATGGCGAGTTTCAATTCGTCCAATCCGTCCACCTCCAGAGGGAGCACGTAACGTGCCCGTTTGGGCCGCGTGTACACTTGTTGATATATGCGACCCTCTTCAAGTAGCACGAGCGGTATGGTCTCCCTCAACCAGATAAGTGCCCGGGCGGAGCTTGAAAGGCTTCGATATCAGATTGAAGAAGCTCTGGAGGATTTTGTACAAAAGAGACTTTCTCAACCAGATGCCCCTGTGATGAGACTCGTTAGTGACATTCTTCTGGGAGGTGGAAAGAGGTATCGGCCAGTGCTTAGTGTTCTGGCTTACCAAGCATGTGGTGGAGAGGACAAAGAGAAGGCTCTGAATCTGGCACTCTCTGGAGAACTCATTCATACGGCTACATTGGTGCACGACGATATCAATGACCAATCCAAGTTGCGCAGAGGCAAACCAACTCTTCACACCACAACATCGCAATCACATGCCATTATCGCAGGCGACTATCTTTTCGCATTGGGCTTCGGATTGGGTGGGCACAATGACGACAGAGTGGTGGAACGCATCGCCAGTACTTGTGGAGGAATCGCAACAGGAGAGGTTCTTCAAATGGAGCATATAGGCAATCTTTCCACCACGCCCGAAGACTACTATGCTATTGTCGACGGTAAAACTGCCGGACCGTTCGCAAGTGCTTGCTGGGGTGCCGCAATTGCAGCTGAGGCGGAAATTTATGCAGACTCAATGGATATATTCGGCATGGAGTTAGGCAGAGCCTTCCAACTGGTTGACGACTTGCTTGATCTGACTGGCGACCCTGCAATGGGCAAGCCAAGAGGTACTGATGTCCATGATGGAAAGATGACCCTCCCCATTATCCACGCCTTGACAATGTTGCACGGATCAGAATACGAACACTTCACCGATGTTTTGACCAACTTTAGCGATGAGAGATGGGGTGAATTCACAGAATTAATCGGTAAGGCAGGCTCACTACAATATGTTAGACAACTAATCGAGAACCATATTGAAAGGGCATTGAACGCCTTAGAGGAACTGCCTGAGTCTAGAGCCCGAACACTGATGGCAGAACTAACAAAGATGTCCGAGAGGCGACGGACTTGAGTCCATGTCTCCAGAGCGCAATGAATGGGACGCCATTATCATCGGAGGAGGGCCTGCTGGTAGTACCACGGCTCGCTATGCTGCAGAAGGCGGAGCAGCCGTATTAGTCATCGATGGAAGAGATCCAATTGGCTCGCCCCTGCAGTGCGGAGAGTTAGTTCCTAGTAATGAAGAAATGAAGCGACTATGCCCCGATGTTCCTGATATCGATGATTTACTTCGAACACCCGAACATGCAATCTCTCTGAGGACTACGCAGATGCATCTGGTACCGCCTTCGGGGAAACCACTGAGATATCCTTTCGAAGGAGTGGTTCTGAATAGAGTGGCACACGACGAAGAGCTAGTTCAATTGGCACGCTCAAGCGGAGCCGAGTACCTAGTCGGAACTCGTGTATCGGAAATTGAAGATAACATAGTCACCTTGGCCGATGGGTCGCAGTACAGCGCAAAAATCATCATTGGAGCAGGAGGTCACAATGATCCACTGAGGAAATCTCATTGGGATGTAAATTCACTGAATATTCCTGTAAAATTTGTACTCATGGATGGCGTATTTGATGACGCACTGGAATTACATTTTGGATCCATTGCTCCTGGCGGTTATGCATGGGTCTTCCCCAAGCATAACGGGGCTAACATAGGCCTTGGAATACAGAGAAAACTCGCCAAAGGAAAGAGCCTGAATCTGTATTCAGAGGAATTCTTTTCTCGATACCAAGGAAAAATCAGTTTCAGAGGCGCAGGTTCACTTCCTATGTCGGGCACAATACCCAACTTCGTCAAAGGAAACCAGTTACTCGTCGGCGACGCAGCCGGCATGGTACTTCCTTCGAATGGTGCCGGAATTACAATTGCGATGATTGGTGGTAGAATAGCAGGTCAGGTTGTTGCCGAACATCTGTCAGACGGCACTCCTTTGGAGGAGTACGAGAAGAGATGGAACAAGCAGATGGGCAAGGTGATGCGTAACTCGAAATTTGCATTCAAACTCGGAACTCTGATGTTCCGTTCTCCAGATTGGTTACTCAACCTCATGTTTAACAGACTAACCAAGCCGTTCATTTGGAGGGCGGTAACCTGCAGGTCGCTATTCAGTCTCAGGTGAGCGGCCCTGCCAGATCGTAGCCATCCCCGGGAATACCAATTTAGCCGAAACTTGCTCGAATCCAGTATCTTCCATCATCCTAACATAATCCTTGGTTGTTCCGAAACTCGCATATGTCTTGGTCAACCATTTCCAAGGATTACTCTCTGAATTGTAGAACAATCTGGCATAACTCGAGACCCAGACCCTCATCCAAAGCCACCCCATGACGCCATGCAATCGATTGACCTTGGCAGGCTCAACCATCACGAACACGCCTCCAGGTTTGAGTACCCGAAGAGTCTCTGCCAGACCTGCTCGCTTGTCGAACCAATCTCTGAACGAAAACAGAGAACATACTGCATCGAAAGAACCATCCTCAAATGGTAATTCTTCTGCAGTTCCTTCGACAAATTTGACTGCGGATTCACCCCTAGAATCTCTCTTTGAACCAACCCTTACTTCAGCAACCCTGAGCATCTCAGGAATGGGGTCCAAACAGACTA
This sequence comes from Euryarchaeota archaeon UBA220, assembly GCA_002501885.1. Lineage (GTDB taxonomy): Archaea > Thermoplasmatota > Poseidoniia > Poseidoniales > Thalassarchaeaceae > Thalassarchaeum. Next base: position 9,072 of record DAON01000077.1, read on the forward strand.
GTTCTTCGCCTCTAAAATCCTCAGCAAAACTCCCTGGGCCACAACCAATCTCTAGAACCCGGCCACTGCTAGGCAGACGATCTCTTACCATTCTACGCCAGCGAGATACCTGACCTAGTGTCGCAAACCGATTCACCTTGTCATAAACCGGGATTGTGGCCTCCAAGTTTTGTTGGAGTTCATTCCAGTCAGACTCTCCGATTCGCTCGGCGTCCATGAACTCCGCTGAAACCTCACATATATGGTTGAATCCCGCCAAAAACCTGCGAAATTACGAAGTAATTACATGGTCAAAGTGATATACCGTTCGGCGTTCGCGCGTGTCACCAAAGGTGACACAATGGGACGGGCAGATATACTCCGAGCAATCAAGAAGTCTGAGGAAGGGGCTAAGAAGATCCAATCAGATGCCGAGGCAAAGGCTGCAGAGACGCTCTCCAATGCCCGCGTCAAGGCAGCCGAGTCGACCAACTCAGGAAGACAAGGAGCCGACGATGAAGCTGCAAAGATGCTTAGCGACGCACGCGCTGCTGCGGAGAAGGAAGCTGAATCCGTAGCCGCTGAGGGCGAAGCAGAACTTGAGCGCGTTGCCAATGAGGGCAAGAAAAACAGAAGCACGGCTGCAGATGCCGTACTCGATACCTTCCGCAAAAACTAGTCCGGGGCGACATCATGAGTCAACTGACACCAGAAGATATGTCTCGTCTGGTGGTCGCTGGTACCAAAGACCAACTAAAGACCACCATCGATGTATTGGCAGGACTTTCTCTAGTTCATATCAACGATTACAGCAGTGATGACGAAGATATGTCGATGGGAACTCCAAATGAGGTATCCGAGGAAATAAGTCGCAGACTGACCAAGATGAGAGGTGCTGCAGCGAATATCCAGGCGCCCAGCCAGGCCGAACTGATGTCTGCACCGGAGGTTCGCAGAAATCTGTCAGGAGACATTGACAATCTAGTCGATAGTGCCCTCGGATTCAATGATGAAGTAGAAGAGCTTGAGATGGAGAAGGCCAAAATCGAAGAGGAACTAGAAGTTCTATCATTGCTGACTCCCCTCAGTCTTGAGATGGAATTGATGAGGGGCTATGATTCGGTCACCCAGTTTGTTGGTACAGTTTCATCCCTGAGTAAGGCCCGGCCAGCCTTGGCCTCTCTAGGCGAATCTGCAGTTCACATGAGCAGCGAGGTTGCGAAGAAGGGCGTAGTAGCCGTCTTCTGCCGTAACGAACAGGCAGAATCTGTTCAGAAAATGCTCTCTGAACAGGACTTCCAAGCCATAGCAATTCCAGAATCTGATGGCCTACCTAGTGATCGGATTGCGGAACTAAACGAAAGAAAGGCTGAGATTGAAGCGAGAGTAGATGCATTGAATGAACAAATCTCTGAGTGGTCCGATGCAAATAGTGGTATGTTATTCGGTGGCATGGAGTTACTTGAGAGAGATTTACAACTCGCCACTGCACCAGTAAGAGTAGCAGTTAGCGACCACGCTTTCGTCCTAGATGGTTGGATTAAGTCAACAGCTGAGGAGGAAGTCAATAACGCCCTTTCTGGCGTCTGTACGCACTTAGAAGTTGAGAGATATCAGCCCCCTGCTCACAGCAGTCACGGACACCATCATGTAGACAAGAAGGAAATGCCTCCTATCGAATTCTCCCCAAGAAATTACAGCAAACCATTCGAGATGGTTACAGATGTGATGGGCAGGCCAGCCTATGGGAAGATTGATCCAACCTTCTTCATGTTCCTGACTTATCCTCTCTTCTTCGGAATGATCCTAGGAGACATGGCTTATGGATTGTCAATAATGGCTCTGGCTGTATTTCTCTGGAGACAATTTCCACTCAATGATGTGATGTCAAATGTCGCAGGATTCCTACTTACAATCGGAACTTCCACGCTTATTTTCGGCTATATTTACGGAGAATTTGCCGGTTTTGAATTCCTCCCTCACGGGCACTGTGTGGATAAAGCAGGAGAAGATATTGCAGGCATCTTAGGAGTGGCCCAATGTGAGGCATTCTCGCTCCCTGATGGCTCTCACGGGCATTATCACTGGAAGGACGGACACGCACCATGGTGGGTTGCTTGGATGACTAACCTGTATCCCAATGCAGGAGAATTCTACTGGGTCTGGGACGGCCCTCTAGAACTGACTGTAGCATACCCATTCCACCGTGTCTCTTCGAATCTAGAGAATCTAATGCTATTGACAATCTACATCGGCGTTATCCACATCTTCATCGGACTATTGATTGGTTTCCGTGATGTACTCAAAACACACGGCATGGTTGAGGCAATTTTCGAGAAGGGATCATGGATTATTCTGCTTCTTGGAGGATTTGCGACTGCTTATGAGTTCATCAAATACGAAACTATCTCCACCATCCCATTGGCAGTCACAGTCATTGGAGTCGTTATGGTCACAATCCTACTGGCACATTTCGAGAAGATGGGCTGGGGAATCGCCCTCATCATGGGACCTCTAGAATCCATAGGTATGCTACCAAAGGTTCTCTCCTATGTCAGATTGTTCGCTGTAGGAGTTGTTGGAGTCAAAATTGCCGCTACTGGTAACGAGATGATTTACGAAGTCATGGCACATACTCTTGCTGATTTGAGTCATGCATCTACAACGGATATCATCCTAGTTCCTGTCATGTTCATCGGCTGGATACTGGTCCAGATTTTTGCCCTAGTATTGGGTATCTTCAGTCCTAACATCCACACTGTAAGGCTACATTTTGTCGAGTGGATGATGCAATTCTACGAAGGGAGCGGCCTCCCCTTCAAGGCGTTCGGCTTCAAGCCGGACAAGGTCGAGGTCGAGTGAGACTCACACAGTGAGAAAAAAACGGAGGAAAAAATATGAGAAACAAGAGAATGAATATGGCATACCGCCTACTGATGACTGTCTTCATGGTGACACTAGTCGCCAGTGTTGTTACAGCTCAGGAAGCGGCTGACAATGAATATACCACCACCACTATGGCTAAGCTGGCTGCAGGAATTGCTCTAGCAGGCTGTGGAATTGGGACTGGCCTAGCACAGAGTTCGATTGGCGCTGCAGCCGTCGGCATGATTGCTGAGGACGACTCCAAGTTCGGTACTGGTATTCTATTCACTGTTATCCCTGAGACCATTGTACTGTTCGGTTTCCTATCGATCTACCTATTGTAGGTCGTCGGAGGCACACGCAGACAAGGAGGATGTATGTCACTAGACAAGTTAGCAGGTGAAATCAAGGCGATGGCCGAGGCCGAGGCTAAGGCTGTCACAGATGAGGCAGCTGCCGAGGCTAAGCGAATCGCCGACGAGGCGAAAGACAAGGTCTCCGAGTACCGCGAAGAGGCCATTGCTAACGCTACCAGAACATGCGATCAGATTGCAGTCGAGAGTATCGCAGCTGCAAGGCAGCGAAATCAAAAGACACTACTGGTCGCTCGCAGAGCAGAGTTAGATGCCACTTGGGAAGAAGTACTGTCACGTGCATCTTCTGCAGACATGAAGGGGAGAGAGAATGTGCTCAAGTCCCTATTGTCACAGGCTTCTGAAGAGGCTCCTTCAGGTATGATACTCAAACCGGTAAAGACCGATAGTGACTTCCTCTCCAAGAACTCCTCTGGATTTGAGATTGGAGATGAGGTTGAGGGCTTAGGTGGATTCGTACTTGAGGATGCAGATGGCTCAGTACTGATGGATTACCGATTCGAGGGTCGCCTAAGGGAATCTTGGGACGATAGACTCGGCGAAGTAAGTAGCATATTATTCGGAGAGTGAACAGGATGGCAATCGCAGCCGGGAGAGGTAACTGGGCTAATGCTGCAGCACGCAGTAAGGCCAGGAAGTCCAATTTGCTGGATGAGACCCGGCTGCGCCAACTCCTGAAGAGTGGCCCGGATACGATTGCCGCTAGTATCGGTGAGCTTGATTATCGCAAGGAGATGGATATCTACTCTGCAAGACTTAGCGGCGCTGACCTCGTTGAGGCGGCTTTAGCCCACAATCTTGAGAGAGAAGTTTCTGAAGTCATGAATTACTGCCAAGGTAGTCTCAGAAGTATAGTTGCGGTTTTCGCACTTCGTTTTTCTTACAGTAACGCCAAGGCAGTACTCCGTGCAGTGAATGGCGGAATCAGTGCAGATGACTTAGCAAATTCAGTTCTCCCTGATGAGAATGATCTGAATATAGAATGGATTGAGATTGCCCGCCAAAGTGAGACTCTTGAGGACGCTGCTGCAGCTATGCGCGGTACTCCTTGGGGCTCAGCAATCTCCGGTATGGAAGCCGACTCGCGCTTGCAGGAATATGAGGACAATCTCGACAGGCACTACTACAAGGAAGCCATCAATGATCTGAAGTCAAGCGGGCTTGGACACAGCCTTTTGCTAGGCTATTTACGAAAGGAAATTGACCATCGCAACATAGTCAATCTTCTCCGCTCACTCAGACAAGATCTGCCTTTAGAGCAGCGAATGGATGCCATGCTTGATGGCGGCGGCGTTCTGAAGGGCAGTCTGTTGAAGTCAGCTGCCGAGGCAGAGACACAGGACGCTCTAATTGAGGTACTTCGACGCTCAAACATGGATACGGCAGATCTAGAAGAGAAATTAGAGGAATCCAAGGAGCATGGAGGATTTGACCCCGTTGTCACCCTTCTAGCTGACGAGAGAAGATCAAACATGAGGAGAATGAGTCATCTAAATCCGCTCTCGGCATTCCCCGTAATTTACTACATAGAAAGTAAAGTGATCGAAGTACAGAATCTACGCCTGCTGGTGCGCGGCAAGGCTGTAGGTCTGCCAGAAGATGTAATTGAAGCGCACATGACATTCTGAGGTGAGAAAATGGAGATAGTTATTGTAGGGTCTCCCGAGTTCACACTTGGATTCCAATTAGCAGGAATTAATCGCCTGCACAACCCGAGTAATGACGAGGAGATGAGCAATACTCTTCGCAAACTACTCGATGAGAAAGAAGTCGGAATAATCGTTGCAGATTCGGCCGACCTGATGCGTATGCCGGACAAGTTGAGACAGCGAATGTCGGACAGCATTACGCCCACAGTATTGGGCATTGGGACTGAGGAGGACAATACCCTCCGTGAGTCCATCAAGTCTGCTCTAGGAGTGGACCTTTGGAAGTAGATTCCTCGAATACAGGATAAGGAAGTGAAGAAAATGAGTGAAGAAAGTGGATTGATTTACAGAATCTCAGGTCCGGTCGTAACGGCCGTCGGCATCTCGCCGAGAATGTACGAAGTGGTACGAGTTGGAGACGAGGGTCTGATGGGAGAAGTGATTGAATTGCACGGTGACCAATCGGTCATTCAGGTGTATGAGGAGACCTCAGGTATCAAGCCAGGTGAGCCAGTAGTCAGAACAGGACAAACCCTGTCTGTCAAGTTAGGCCCTGGATTGCTGACCCAGATTTATGATGGGATTCAGCGTCCTCTGGAGGCACTAGAGGAGACCATGGGCGTGTTCATTACACGCGGTGTCGATGCTGATGGACTTGATCTTACTAAGAAGTGGGAGTTCAATGCCACAGCCTCGGCTGGTGACGAGGTCTCTGGCGGTTCGGTCATTGGATTCGTCCAAGAGACCGAGACCGTCGAGCACAAGATCATGATTCCTCCTGGGCATAGTGGCAAGATTGCCAGCATCGAGTCTGGCGAGTTTGACATCACGACCTCAGTGTGTACTCTCGAAGATGGCACTGAAATTGCGATGATGCAAGAGTGGCCGGTCAGAACTCCACGCCCATTCAAGCAGAAGAACGCTCCAGATGTGCCCCTAATTACCGGCCAGAGAATTCTCGACTTCCTGTTCCCTCTAGCCAAGGGAGGTACGGCCGGTATCCCCGGTCCTTTTGGAGCTGGAAAGACAGTGACTCAGCAGCAACTTGCCAGATGGTCAGACGCTCAGATTGTAGTTTACATCGGATGCGGAGAGCGCGGTAATGAGATGACTGAGGTTCTGACTGAATTCCCTCATCTTACCGACCCTAATACCGGAAAACCTCTGATGAACAGAACTACGATGATTGCAAACACATCCAATATGCCGGTCGCAGCCCGTGAAGCATCTGTGTACACTGGCATTACCATCGCTGAGTACTTCAGAGACATGGGATACGATGTGGCACTTATGGCCGACTCAACAAGCCGATGGGCCGAGGCCATGCGTGAAATCTCATCGCGTCTAGAAGAAATGCCAGGCGAGGAAGGATATCCGGCTTACCTATCTAGCAGATTGGCTGAGTTCTATGAGCGCGCTGGCCGTGTTCAGACTCTGGGAGGAGATGACGGATCTGTTTCCGTTATCGGCGCTGTATCGCCTCCGGGCGGAGATATCTCAGAACCAGTCAGTCAAGGTACACTCAGAATCGTCAAGGTTTTCTGGGGCCTAGATGCAGGTCTAGCAAGACAGAGGCACTTCCCTGCAATTAACTGGCTCAGTTCGTACAGTTTGTATCCTCAGGCTCTGGACCAGTGGTACAGAGACAATATCGCAAGCGACTTCCCCGAGGTTCGAACTAAGATCAGCAGTCTACTACAAGTCGAGGCCGAACTACAGGAAATCGTGCAACTGGTTGGATCGGATGCACTACCTATGGATCAGCAGCTGACCCTAGAAGTTGCTAGAATGATCCGCGAATTCTTCCTCCAGCAGAATGCATTCCATGATGTTGACACATTCAGTCAACTTGGATTACAATACGAGATGGCAAAAGCTATCCTAGCGTTCCAGGAAGAATCTGAGAAAGCAATGGCCGGGGGGGCCGGTCTTGAGGATGTAGTCAATGTGCCTGCACGAACCGACCTGATGAGGGGCAGGTTCGAAGAGGGATACGCAGAACGCATCGGAGAATTGCTTGGAGAGATGTCTAAGCAGATTGCCGAAACTATGGAGGACAACTAAGGGGGTGCCATGAATGAGTGGAAAGGAATACAGAACAATTACTGATGTCAAGGGGCCATTGGTCTTCCTTGAAAAAACAGAGCCAGTAGCCTACAACGAAATCGTTCAACTACGACTCTCTGATGGAACAATGAAGAATGGGCAGGTGCTAGATACCAGCGATGACAAGGTCATTGTGCAGGTATTCGAGGGGACAGAATCCGTCGATAGACAGACCGGAGTAAAGTTCCTCGGAGATGTGTTCAGACTACCAGTCAGCAAGGGACTAATCGGACGTATCCTAGATGGCGCAGGCAAGCCAAGAGACGGCGGTCCAGAGATTGTAGCAGAAGACATGGCAGACATCATCGGTGCTGCCATTAACCCATACAGTCGTGAGAGCCCAGAACAGTTCATCCAGACTGGAATTTCGGCTATCGACGCATGTACCAGTCTAGTTCGCGGCCAGAAGCTGCCAATTTTCTCAGCATCTGGTCTACCGCACAACGACATAGCTCTACAGATTGCCCGACAGGCAAGACTTGTTGGCAGCGATGATGACTTCGTGGTGGTATTCTGTGCAATGGGCATCACTGCCGAAGAGTACAACTTCTTCGTGCAGGACCTAGAGAGAACTGGAGCTCTGGAGAATGCTGCACTTTTCGTTAACCTAGCAGATGACCCAGCCGTTGAGCGACTGATTACTCCCAGACTGGCTCTAACTGCCGCCGAGTATCTCGCTTTCGAGCATGATTACCATGTACTTGTTATCTACACTGACATGACAAACTACTGTGAGTCACTACGTCAAATTGGTGCTGCCCGTGAGGAAGTTCCTGGAAGACGTGGATACCCTGGTTACATGTACACAGATCTCGCTATGATGTATGAGAGGGCAGGCATGGTGAAGGGCAAGAAAGGAAGCATCACACAATTCCCGATTCTAACAATGCCTGGAGACGATATAACACACCCAATCCCTGATCTTTCCGGATATATCACAGAGGGTCAAATTGTAATTTCAAGAGAGTTACACCAGAAGGGTATCTACCCTCCAATCAATGTTCTACCGTCTCTCTCGAGACTGATGAACGCCGGAATTGGAGAGGGCAAGACTCGTGAGGACCACAAGTCAGTCTCTGACCAACTCTATGCTGCTTACGCGGGAGGAAGAGAGTTGAGAGGACTGGTAGCAATTGTCGGCGAGGACGCACTAAACGAGCGTGATCTTCAGTTACTGAAGTTCGCAGATATATTCGAGGATCAGTTCCTAAGACAGAGTCGCGACGAGGACCGCTCAATCGACGAAGGTACTCTAGATCTCGCCTGGAACTTGCTAACTAACATCGACACCAAGTATCTAGTCAGACTTGATCAGAAGTGGATTGACAAGTATCACCCGACTGAGAAGAACTCGTGAATTAGTCATTGAAATAGGAGGGTATAGGATATGGCGCTCGATATCAAGCCAACCAGGTCTGAGCTAATCAACTTGAAGCGGCGCATCAAGCAAACTCAGAATGGGTACAATCTACTCAAGATGAAGCGTGACGGCTTATTCCATGAGTTCAGGACATTGCTCTCTGAGATGATTGAGGCAAGAGAAGGCCTAGTAGCAACCTATCGTGATGCAGTTCAGTCAATCAGTCTAGCTAGCGCAATTGAGGGGGGCCTCGCCGTCAAGAGTGCCGCAATTGCAATCACTAGACACCCAGAAGTTACCGTAAGTCGGCGCAACATCATGGGAGTTGTTGTACCAAATGTCGAAGGTACCAACCTGACTACTAGCATCGATGAGCGCGGAACAGGTTTAATCGGAGGTTCTGCTTACATCGATGAAGCATCCGACTCCTACTCTGTTCTAATTGAGAAGATTGTCAAGGCCGCTGAGATGGAAGGAACTCTCAAGCGTCTACTCGTTGAAATCGAGGCGACCAAGAGAAGAGTAAATGCTCTGGAGTATGTTGTAATTCCTCAGATGGAAGAAGCCCGAAACTTCATCCAACTAAGGCTTGAAGAGATGGAGCGAGAGGAAACATTCCGTCTAAAACGCTTCAAGAACAAGTGATTCGGCGAACTCCGTTCGCCGTGCGCGCGTGCGAGGGGTCAAATCACACCTACCCCGACGATGTATCAAGGCGGCACCATGTCGGAGACTACAGAGCACCATCTCGATATCGAGACTTGGGATGATAGAGAACTTCTCGAAGTCATCTGCAGCAGATACTTTCTGCTTGGAGGCCAAGGAGTCTCGGAGTTGTCCTGGGAAGTCAATGGGAGAGAAGGCCGGAATCCCAGCGAATGCCTAATCGCACTAAATCGGCATCTCAAACAACTGAGTTTGATTGCAGTCCTTGATGAGGGCGATCCGCCGATTATGTCAGTCGGATCTTTGCCATCACAAACAGTTGTCATGCCTTCTTGGCAGCAGTCGTTAGTGTGGCTTTTGGCTGCATCCTTCACAACTCTATCCGGGTCTCTCTGGATCTCCTCGATGGAGCCGGGACAACAACCGTTCGACTCTTCAATTCTAGAGACCGCAATTGTCTTCTTTACACTACCAGTGTTGGGTTCAGCTCTGCTGGCAAGTTATGCTAGGATTTTCGTCTCAAAGGCATTCGAGGTTGAAAATTCACATCTCATACCCTTGGCTTTCCCAGTTTTTTCTCCCGAGTGGCCGTTCAGTCTAGTCTCTACTATTGGACAAAATAGACCCGATCTACACCCAATTCCCAATCGCAAAGCCCTCGGAATGATTGAGTTGGCCGCCCCGGTAGTGTTGTTCACATGCGGAACTGCTCTAACAATCATCGGTCTAGGTTTGACCTCTGTACAGCCCCCCGAGTTCGAGTCTTCACCAGTTGGAGTTGATTTGAATCTCATTTCAGAGGTACTCGCATCGATTCTAGTCGAACCACACACTATCCTAAGACTACAGTGGATTCATCCAACCGGATTGGCAGGAATCGCTCTTTCGATTGTAAGTTGGGCACTTCTTCTACCGGTCCCCGGATTCCCCGGAGACAGGATTCTGCACTCTTTACTCGGCCCCGGAGACATGCAGGATGATCGAAATCAAACCTCAATATTCATCTCTACTCTGGGATTCGTGCTGATAATTTTCATCTCTACTGAATACTGGCCTTGGCTGCTAATTGCAGCCATCGCTGGATGGCGTAGGTTCAGTCCAGAGCATATCCCTGAGCCTTTTGTTGTCGATGAGTTCGCAGGCCTAGAAGAAATCCCAATGCGTCAGATTGCCACCCTTACTATTGCAATTCTGCTGCTAGGATATCCCGGACTTGAGCCAAGCTCTCAGATAGATGATTGGGATGGAGGAATTTCTACTGAAGATTGGCCAATCTCGATGACCTTCGAGGGGAATACCGTGCAACTAGAATTGCCCCTAGAGCCTGTAGGATTAATGCCAGTATCTGGATGGCTACAGATGCGAATCGAGGGCGCTACAAATGCTGGCTGGGAAATAAACTCAGAATGTATGAATGAACGAGAAGTCTGCAGATTCGATGACATCACCCAAGCATCAACAAGCAGTGTGCAAATTGAATTGTCTCGTAACTCTACCGAACCATCCAATCTGACCTTCAGAATGGTGGTTCTAATCGATGTGGATAATCATGTCTCTGAACATTCAATCCTTTTCAGAGCAGCAGATACAACTTCTTCTATTGATCCTCTTTGGATTTTGGTTGAAGATACGGATACTCCTAGAATCTGTGTTGAGTTGGATGTCTCTGACGGAGACTATGTTAATCTGAGCAATCAGAATCCATTTTGGTCTTTTGAGAATGAGACATCTCTTGGAGAAGGTACTCACGACCTATGCCTGAGAGGACAAGTAGGGGCAATTCAATCTCTTAGTAATCGCGATAATCAACATCTCGTAATCGGCCCTCCAATTACTCTGCATAGAGAGAATGGATCAGACGAAACACTCCTCATGCCAATTGAAAATACCATCCCACCATTACATGTCTCTGGTGGCGAATGGACGATTCCAAATTCGTTTGGACCGCAACAAGAATACACAATCGCCCGAGGAGAGTCCGGCTCGGTATTCTGTCCTTCTTCGGAGGTAATTGCAGATGTCGATACGAGTGAAAATTGGAGTAAGGAGCTTGTAGACAGATCTTCTATTTCGATTCCACAAGCAGGAACAGGCAATGGGTCACTAAGATTCTCTGCCGATGGATGGCTAGCAGTATGTGATGGCACTAGGATTATTTCCGCATACCGAGTTACCGAAGGTTCAGATGTTGTAGTCGAATCAGCCGCTCTTAACTCACGCCTCGATGTAGGCGAATTTAGCATTGTTAACAGAGAGAATTATTCTTTCTCAATGTCGGTAGACTGGGTAGGAGATGCTGTTACTTGGGACAATTGGGTAATTTCTCATCCCTCAGAAATCTCATCACATTCACAAGTCTTTGTTACTATCTCGGTAGAAGAGAGTGATACGGCAGCGTGGGCTGCTTGGTTGACTGTGGATGGCGAACAAATCACATTACACTTCTCTGCTCGTTCTACGGGGGCGAGCGAATGAGAATTGCAGTTCTAGGAGTGGGTTCAATTGGCGGAGTTCTTTTGGGCGCTCTATCGGATACGAACTGCGAATTAGTGGCTATTTCACGAGGAAACTCTGCAGATAAACTATCCTCTTTGGGTTTGGTTTTGCACTCACCCGAGGGGCCTATTGAGGCCATCCCTCCTGAGAGGTTCACTACTTTCGATAGCGAGTCAGGACCAGTCCCGGATTTTATCACAAACAGTTGCGATGCAGTCTTCATATGCAGCAAGTCTGATTCGACTCCAGTACTCGCCCAGATAGCTGATGAGATACTTGTTCAAGATGGAATAGCAATCAGTCTACAAAATGGAATGGGACACGCTCAAACCCTTGCCCATCGCCTAGGTAGAGAAAGAACACTAGGAGGGATTACCACTCATGGTGCATGGAGAAATGAAACAGGCACACACTGGGTGGGTCGTGGAAATATCACCCTGGGCTCTCTCGATTCATCTAAACCATCAGGAAATGCCGAGAGACTAATTGAAATCCTAAATCAAGCGGGTCTGTCTCCAGACTGGTCTGATGACATCAACAAATCAATTTGGATAAAGCTACTAGTCAATGTAGCAATAAATCCAGTTTGCTCGATAGCCGGAGTTCGTAATGGTGCCCTTCTCGAGGTGCCTGAACTCTGGGCCCAAGCAATCTCTGCGATGTCTGAGGCAGCTACAGTTGCAACAGCTAGCGGAGTCGATCTCTCCGACATAGATATCGAGTCATTACTCAGAGAGGTTGCTTCTAACACATCTGAGAACAGATGTTCGATGCTGCAGGATATCATGGCAGGCAGGAAGACCGAAGTTAACCATCTGTGTGGGGCCATTGTCGATGCAGGAGAATCAGTTGGAGTCCCAACTCCTAGGAATGAGATGCTTCATGCTCTGATATGCGGTATCGAAATCTCATCTGAATTCGACTGATTGTGGCGATTTTTCACCCCCTCCGTAATCGCTGTGCTGCGCCTATGGTAGCCTCAACATTCATAGGCGAACAGATTGGGAGGGAGCGAATGTCGTCGGCGATAATTCGTACGGCGAAAGGGTGAGGGGATGCATCTAATTCGAATGGAACTCGAGAACTTCAAGTCATTTGGAGGCGAAGTAACCATCCCTCTCGAAGAAGGATTCACTGCGATAACCGGCCCCAATGGTTCTGGCAAGTCCAATACACTAGATGCCTTGGAATTCGTTTTAGGCCCCAAGTCAACTAAGTCTCTAAGGGCAGAAAATGTAACTCAACTGATATTCAATGGTGGCGAGAGAGGAAGACCAGCTAAGCACATGTCGGCTACTCTTGTCTTCAACAATGAGGCTGATGATACTGGTAGAAGGAGGTTGAGGATTGACTCGGATGAAGTCAGTTTTACTCGCACAGTCAAACTCGGCAGAAAGGGGGCACCAATCTCTGCCTTCAGAATAGGAGACAAACCGTCTACAGCCACAGAGATGAGAAGAGTCCTAGCAGAGGCTGGACTAAGGGCTGGAGGATACAATATTGTCAAGCAAGGAGATGTCACCAATCTTGCGACTATGACGGCCTACAAGAGAAGAAAAATCATCGAAGATGTCGCCGGAGTAACTGCCTATGATGATGAGATTAGGAAGTCCAACACTCAGAGGAAGCATGTCGAGAACAGCATTGAGACTATTGGCATTCTCGAAGATGACCAGAAGGTTCGACTCAAGAGCCTCTCAAAGGAGCGTGAACAGGCACTCAAATTCAAAGAGTTGCAAGACGACCTAGACTCTTCTAGAATGGTACTTCATCAATCTAGACACAGGAATAGATCAGAGGATGTCGAACTACTCGGCGAGGAAAGAACTCGCTATATGGGCGAAATAGATGAGATTGGCAATCAAGTCTCTATTGGCAATAAATCCCTGCTCTCGCTCGATGAAGAGATGGTCAGAGTCGAGTCAGAGATTAACGAAATCATGAGTGGCGATGGTAAGGAAATTCTCGACACCATCCGTCAGTATGAAATCGATATAGAAACGGGAGGAGACAGAATTGCCGACCAAGAGGAAGCAATTGAAGCGGCGAACTCCGAAGCCGAAGAATTCGGCAATGAACTCGAGAGAGCCAAGCAAGCCCAGTCAGAAGCTGAGACTGCACTGGAAAACGCTCAGCAGAAACTCATCGATTCCAATTCTGCAATCGAGGAGGCATCCAATGATGAGGCAGAAGCAAGGCAGGCAATAGAGTCAGGGGACAAACATGGCCGTGATCTCAAGCGCGCTTTGGGACTGGTTTCAGACAAAGTCGATGAGGCTCAGTCGGTATATGCCGAGAAGAGACTCGCAGCAGATCGAGCTGACCAGGCAGAACAACTCGCATCCAGCAAACTTGCTGACCTCGAGGAGATGTTCGAAGAGGCAACAATGGTCCGTGATGATCTCGAACTCGTCGGAGAAGACCTACAGAGTGAAAATCCACAAGAGGACAGAACATCTCTAGCCGAGGAACTACGCCGCTTACAGAAGCAGGAGTCGGAACTTGCAGAAGATAGAGATAGGGCCGAGACTAGGGTGAGAGATTCAGAGCGGGAGTTAAGTCGAGCTCGAGTCCGTCAGGAAGAGAGAACCAAGGCACCAGGTTCTGCAATCACACTAGCCGCTCTGGCCAAACTTAGACAGAGCGGGGAAATCAAGGGCATACTGGGCTCTCTAGGCGAACTAACAGCACCCAAGGACAACTCACACGAAGAAGCCCTTGCGGTGGCTTTGGGCGGAGGGCTCAGGAGTATCGTTGTGAACGATGATGATGTTGCAGCCAAGTGTATCGCATGGCTCAGGAAAAATGGCGGAGGAAGGGCGACTTTCCTACCTCTGAACAAACTGAGTATCAATCGTCCAGGCGGTCGGTCTCTGATCGTTGCCAACAACCCAGGAGTTGTAGGATTCGCCCATGACTTGCTCGATTATGATCCCGAGATAGACACCGCTGTAAGATATGCCAGCAGAAACACTCTGGTCGTTGATACTATGGAAGTTGCAAGGAGGAACATGGGAGGAGTCAGGATGGTAACACTCGATGGTTCTCTCATAGAGAGCTCTGGAGCGATGACCGGTGGCTCTGCCACCAAGAATACCGCAAACGCCTTCGGCGGAGGTTCCGTTTCCAGCAGTCTAGATCGCTTAGAAGCCGCAGTAAATGATGCCAATCTGATTTACTCCACAGTCGAAGCAGCTCTCAGAGAGTTACGAAGTAACCAGCAAGCATTGAGGGACCGTATTCATGGCCTAGATGATTCAGACAAAGTTCTACAGGCACGTAACTGGAAATCGGATATGAGTAGGGCTCAGAAGGATGTTGAAGATGTTCGCAAGAAAGTCCAAACTGCAATTTCCGACTTCAAGAATCATCAGAAGGGCAATGCCGAGGCTAAGCAAGCAGCCGCTGAGGCCAAGGAAGAACTAGACTCAGTATCGGAAGAGAGGTCACAGGCCGCACAGGCTCTACAGGACCATGCCCCTGATCATCTATCAAAGAAGCTGAGAGACGCAGAACGCAAGATGACCGAGGCAGAGCGTCAAAGACTCGTAGCAGAGTCTTCCATATCAAGTTCCAATGAGAGGATTGGAATCTTGGCAGAAAGAGTTGAAGATATCTCCAAGCAAATAGAAAGGAAGATTTCAATCGTAACTCATGCAGAAAGTAGAATCCTGGAACTCAAGGGCAGCATAACTGAAGCAACAGAGAAACTAGACGATCTAAGAGAGCGAGCATCCCAATTTAATGAGGAGCAGAAAGCACTCAATGAGCGCAGAGATGAGATTGTTGACGAGAGAGCAAGTCTCAGGGCGTCACTGGACAATCTTTCCCAGAGAAGAGAAACTCTCTCTTCACGAATTGAGGAACTAAATGGACAAATCCAGCAGAAGAGAGAGGCATTGGATGAGATTGTAGCTGAATTAGCAGCTGCTGGTATAGAGATTCCACCGGCCGATGTAGATCTGCCGACAGTAGCCGAGGCGGAGAAGAGCGTGCAGGGGCTCGAGCGCCGCCTCGGCCAACTCGGCGATGTCAACATGCTCGCAATAGAGCAATATGACATCACGGCGGAGAGAATAACCGCATTGGCTGAGGATGCAACCCTGCTTCGATCGAGACGAGATCAACTGATTTCACTATCTGATCAACTAGAGTCTGAAAGGAAAATCCGACTCATGGCTGTGTTCAATCATGTAGACAAGAATTTCTCCAAAGTATACGAGATTCTGCAGCCCGGAGGCAGTGGAAGTCTCAGAATGGAGAATCCGAAGAACCCATTCGAAGGCGGGATGGAAATGGATTGTGTTCCTCCTGGTAAGAGTAAGAATACTCGCAGGAGCATGCTCTCCGGAGGTGAGAAGTCAATGGCAGCGTTGGCCCTTATCTTTGCTCTACAGGACTACGAACCCAGTCCATTCTACTATCTGGATGAGGTTGACCAGAACCTTGACCCATTCAATGCCGAGAGAATCGCCACACTCTGCAGGATGCGTAGCCAAAGGGCACAATTCCTCATGGTCACTCTGCGCAAGGTAACACTAACTCTAGCAGATCACCATGTTGGAGTAACTCATGCTGGTGACGGTAGAAGTCGCCTGATTACCGACTTTGACAGGGCAAGCGCCCTAGAGATGGGAGAACAGTTTGAGGCCGAACGCAAGGCACAGGAAGAATCGGCAGCCGACAAGGAGTCGATGATCGACCTCCCAGACCCAGAGAACATGCCCAGAGCACCCGAGCCCTTGGGCAGCCCCAAGAGCTTAGGAGGTCTAGCAGATAGAGCGGGAGTCGAAATTGAAGGCGATGAAGAAGTCGCAGATTCAGATCAAGAAGTTGACACGATGGATTCTCTCAGAGAGAGGACAGAAGAGTGGACAGAAGACATAGAAGAGAGAGAGTCCGTTCTAGTGGATGAAAATGATGCCGAAGAAGAAATCCAGCAGATGCAAAAGGAGACCGAATCATGACCGTCTTCGACGGCCACGCAATGAGGGACGAAATCGTCTCAAGCATGTTGGATAGCGAAGCAGACCTAGAGACTAGCAAATACCTAGACAGGTTAGTTGAACTCTCATTACTAGAGGAAGCCGAACACCAGTTCCTGATTGATCCATTCGACAGATCTGTAGCACTTGTCTTCCAGTTGTTTCAGTCATCCGATTTAGACCCCTGGGATGTCGATTTGACAACCTTCATTGAGATGTTCAATCGAAGAATCGAAGATGCCGAAAATATCGACCTACCAACCTGTGGAAGATTAGTTCGTATGGCTTGGTGCATACTCCGTGGTCAAGCGGCTACTCTACTAGATAGGCAAGAGAGGGCCTTTGAAGAGGAAGAGGAAGAGATTTGGGATTTTGATGGAGGCTGGGAGGCAGACTTCGATGACGCAGACTACAACTTCTCTGTTGGAGTACTTTCCGGGGCGGCATCCGAGGCCCTGCCTCAAATGTTCGAAGGCCGTATCCATCGAGACGAGAGCCGCCCCGTGACTCTCGGTGAATTACTAATGGGTCTGCAAGATGCAGGGAGATTGGCCGCAGAGCAGAGAATGCGCGAAGAGATTGCGAAGGAGAGGCGAGAGGCTCATGATAGGGCTAGAGAAAGATTCAGCGGAAGCCTGCATATTGAGGACCTAGAGGGAGACCTAAAGAGGACATGGGAATCGCTCAAATCACGTTCCGATGCAGGCGAACCAGTTTCTCTGAAAATGCTCGTAGAAGATTTGACTTTGAAGTCAATAGATGAAGGAGTTCCTCTAGAAGAAGCGGAAGCAGAGGCACAAGTAGCGGCACTAATATCTGCTCTTTTCCTTACCAACAGAGGCTTCGTTGACCTTAAGCAGAAAACCGGTAGGAATGGAGATATTACTCTCAGAGACCTCTGGGACGAGGAAGAAGACTTTGCAACTCTCTCTCTAAGGCTTAATCCTAAGCCTAAGATTCAGGAGGTGTCCGAACTTGTCTGATCCAGAACTTTCTACTATCCTTGAAGCAATACTCTTCGGAGCAGGTAGGTCGATGTCAGTCGAGGAACTCTCCGAATTACTTGAGAAACCGGCATCAGAGGTAGAAGAATCACTTAGGCAGTTACAATCTACAATTCGCAGACGTCGAGACTCAGCTCTGCAATTATCCGATGTAGCTGGTAGATGGATTTTCGAAGTCAGACCCGGACTTTCTCCTCATTTACCCGAGTCATTCAGGGCCGACATCCCTCAGAGATTGCTTCCCGCAGCAGCCTTGGTGGCTTATCATCAGCCTATGGCGCAATCACAACTGGTCGACATGCTCGGACAGCGAGCCTATGAGCATGTCAGAGACCTTGCAAAGATGGGTCTTCTAGACCGTAGGAGAGACGGCCTAACTCGTAGACTTACGACCACTCGCAGGTTCGCTGAATACTTCGGATGCCCGGAAGTAGAGTACAGAAAGGTACGTTCTTGGTTCAGACAAGAAGCAGAGAATATGGGCCTCACGAGCGCCCAATTGGCTGCCTCACTAGCCCCTGAAGAACAGTTGTCAATCAATGAGTTCTCAGACGAATCATCCGATGAGGGCACATTAGAGGCCGAATAATCATTCAGATCTCAGCTTTGCCAACTCTTCTTCAACTGCCTTCTGAGTAATTCTTCCACCTTGAGCGCGTAGTCTAGCAGCCACAGTATCTACTTCGCCACCCTCGGCTCCTGCAGTAACAGCCATGTTTCTCACATGGAGCTTCATATGCCCAGCCTGGATACCAACAGTGGCAAGCGCTCTGAGCGCCCCCAAGTTCTGAACCAGTCCAGCGGCGGCCATTACCTTAGCAAGCTCATCCGCTGTTGATATTCCCATTAGTGCGACATTCGCTTGTGCTGCAGGATGTACACGCACGGCACCTCCGACTAGGCCTACTGCCATAGGGAGTTCAATAGACCCAACTAGATTACCTGCTCCATCACTTTCCCAATGTGTAAGTGATCCGTATATTCGCTCATGTGAAGCAAAACTGTGAGCTCCAGACTCGATTGCCCTCCAGTCCTGTCCACAGGCAATCGCTATAGCAGAAATTGCATTCATTATTCCCTTGTTGTGAGTCGTAGCACGGAACGGATCAGCCTTAGCGAAGTGATATGCTTGCAGAATTCCATCAATAACCTCAGTACCTTGAGCAGTATCGCCCTTGTCTGACATCTCTTCCGGAGTGAATACTGCACTAACTCGGGCCAGTCGGTGGACGGCCAAATTACTGATTATTCTGAGAATAACTGTTCCTCCAGTCATCCCTTCTATCTTGGGGGCGATGGTTTCGGCCATAGTATTGACAGCATTTGCACCCATTGCATCTCTACAATCGACTAAGATATGGACAATTACCATTGGCCCGGACTCCGTTTCAATAATTCGGGCCTCAATATCTCTGCATCCACCACCAAATTTGACTAAAATCGGATCAACTTCGTTACACGAATCAATCAAATCTTGCTTTTTCTCAATAATCGTCTTCGCCGCAGATGTAGGATTCTCGCAATCAACAACTTGGATCTGACCAATCATTACTGGATCATCATTGTTTGAGGTAAATCCTCCTTTCTGGTGGCACCTCTTTGCCATATTACTAGCAGCCGCAACCACACTAGGCTCTTCTAACACAAAAGGAACTAGGTAGTGTTCCCCATCAACGATGAAGTTGGTCGCGACTCCGATGGGTAGGGAATATGTTCCAACTACATTCTCTATCATTCTGTCTGCAGCTTCTTCAGACAACTCTCCACTGGCGGACCACGCCTCAACTTGTTCAGGAGTTAGGCCTGCTAATTCTGCTAGCATCTCTCTGCGTTCCGAAACTGATAGTTTGTAGAATCCCTCTAGGCGACTGCTGTCTACTGGCATAGTATCATTACGCCCCGGAGAATGGGGCTTCTAACTGTTTGCAAACAGGTGACTTAGTGACGAAGTTCGGACTATATCCTACTTGATTAGGGGTAAATTAAGCGTTAATTTGGGTATTAACGCATCATTAACGCATCAATAAAGCGTTAACAAAGCGTTAACTAATGAAAAACCATTTCGTTACACTGTAAGGAAATGGATGAATAAAGACACCTCGGAATATGTGAAATACCCGTTAAATCACCTTGTGAAAAGCGTCAGAATGCGTGAACATTAAGAATGATTGAAGCCGCTGCTAAGGTAATGATTTCAGAGGCGGTATCGATGCTTGATTTGCCTCCTTTGAGAGGTAACCCCTTCGACCATCGTCCGATTGAACCTTCTAGGGCCCAGGATCTAGTTGGCCGAGATTCGTTGATGATCAGACTACGCGAGTACATTATCTCAGAATCTCCTAGGAACATTTTGTTAGTAGGCGAGTCAGGAAGTGGGAGGACTTCAATGGTGAATGCACTTTCTTCTCAAGTTAGAAACAAGTTCGTAAGTCAATTCTGGCCCGAAACGGATCCAGTAAACTCGATTCTAAACGAACTTTCAGTACATTTCGCGGGTTACGAGACTCCTAGGACCACATCTCGAATGTGTGAAACATTAGTTGAGATTCTAGACAAAGAGACAGGACCATTACCTCTAATTGCTCTAGATTATCCTACCTCGACTCCTCTGAATGAGTTATTGACAAGAATCACTCCACTATTACAGAGACTTAGGGCACTAGTAATCGTTACAGCTACTCCTTTGCAACTAAAATCACTTGATGAGTCTGTTGCTGAAGCGTATGACATCGAACAACTTGATGATTTCTCTAAGCAGGATGTACAGAAACTAGCGGACAACCTAATCCGCAGAAAGGCCCGCGAGAGGTGGATAATCAACACCCAACTTATGGGTGCAATGATGGAACGCACAGGGGGGCACCCACGCGATGTTGTGAAACTGTGTAGGGACTTGCTGGACGAGCGTAGAGGAAATGGTTCTGAGGGCACATTAGAGAGATTAATGTCATGGAGTGGCGGGATAGATGATGTCCCAGAAGTGTCGTTTGAGATCGAAAATGAACCAGAAGAGTCAGTCCAAGTTTCTGAAATCGCTGAGATTGATAAATTCCGCGAAGAAGACAGAGAATTTGTAGAAGACTCCGATGAATGGGATGTCGAACCAGACGATATGTGGGAAGACGAAATCGAGCCCGAAAATGAACCCGTTTGGGATGAGACAATTCCTGAAATTGAGGAAGTTCGACCAGAACAGGAGCCTCCAGAACCATCCAACCCACCTGAAGAAGGCCAAGGGACCTTAGATTCCTATGTCGAAATCATAGATGCTACTGAAGAACAGTCACGAACTCCAGTTACAGGAGCTTTCGGAGGATTGCTAAACCGCACTGTGATTACTGGTGACGAGATGCCAAAAGAGCCCGACGGAAAGCCTGTAACTGTTGCTAATCCTGAACCAAAACCTTTCGTCCCGTCGACTAGCACAACCGTCGTTCAAGACCAGAATCCATCGTTCCAATCTCAAGCTATTCCAGATACTTCGATTACTCCTGCCGAGGAAGTATCTGTGATGTCTGATGAAGGATCTCTTTGGACTGCAGACCCAAGCCTAGGGACAGTACCAGAGGTCCCCGAACAAACAGTACCAGAGAAAACCCTATTTGATCTGGATCAAACACCCGAATTCGTTGAAAACGAGCCCGAACCAGAGATGCCAATCGTCCCTCTAGCTCCTCCTGTAGTCTCTCAAACTCATGTCCAATTTGGACCTACTTGGGAACCAGATGAACCATTCGACAGATCTAGATTTACATATATCTCAGATAATGAGAGGACAATACTGGAGGCGGCATCTGGAAGAGAGGTTTCACCTTCCGATGCTGAATTACAAGCCGTTTTGGAAGTTGGAAGGACTAGACTTTCTCAGATATTCAATGGACTTCGCAGAGCGGGACTACTTTCTGTCAGAAAGCAAGGTAGAACCAGACTCTTCAAACTCAGCGATATTGCCTCTGCCGAACTCGGTATGAATTAGGTGACTCATGTCGAATAACATTGTCTCAATCGAACTCGTAGAGAAGTACCTAGCTCTGACCGAGGAAGCCAGATCCAAGGCAACTCCTATTGCAAACGGAGAATCCGAACAAGAGAGGCTTACATCAATGCTCAGAATGTGCGATGATTATGCATCTGATGCTAGGCACTTCATGCAGGAAGGAGACCTAGTGCGGGCCTTCGGGGCAATAAATTACTCACACGCTTGGCTAGACGCAGCCGTTAGAATCGGCTTACTGGATGGCCACGGCGATGATAGATTATTCACACTACCTTAGGATTGGACCAGCCTTAGATAACGCCCCGAGGCGACCTCGATGTATGATCCTCCTTCCTCAATCAGTCTTCGCTTTAGATTAGTATCAACTGTTAACACAGGCCATCCATTTTTCGAGGATAGTATGGTCAGCATCTCATCAGGATGCCTTACTCCTTCTAAGTCATGGATAACTTCACAGCGCTTCCTTAGTAATTCTAAAAGAAGGCCTTTCTGCTTAGCAGATAATACTCCAAGCTCCCGATCTACGGATTCAAGTAATTTCAGTTCTGCAGTGCCGACTACTTCCTTCATACTAGAATCCAAGTTTAGTCGAGCTTCAGTTAGAGCAACCCAGCCACAAGCGTCTACCAAGACGCCAACCATTGAATCACCCGGCGATTGAGCCGTGACCGATTAACCGCCACCTGGAACCAACTCTTCTCGATAATGTGACCCTACTCCCGGATTTTGCGCATATCGGTAGGCGTAATTGTATGGTCGCAGAACCTCCTTTAGTCGAAGAAACAGTGCCCACACTAGTTGCTGTAGCGGAGTTAATCATTAACATCTCATTAGTCTGTAGTGGCTTTATCGAACCAGCATCTCCTTCTCCAGATGAGACCATCTTCTCTAGCAATTCGAGTTTTAGGTTCAATTCTTCCCAAATTGGAGGTAATTCTCCTTCTCTTGCCATAACCTGGCCCGACAGCTCATCTGCCTTGGTCGACATCGGATCCATCGGAGTGGCGATTCCGCACAGGCCACCTGCGTGAACTGAATCTAGATTCAAACCTCCTCCTTTCAGACTCTCAATCTTTGTCGGGATTGGTTTCCATGTTGTCTGCCCTCCTGATTGGATTCGCCTCCCGGGGGCAATCAGAATAGAATCTCCAACATTGAATGAACCCTCGACAATGCTCCCTCCGATAATCCCACCTGACAATCCATCGGGCCTAGTCCCTGGACGATTGACATCGAATGAACGTGCTACATACATCAGGCCAGATTCATCCTCAGTCCTATCTGGAGTTGGGATCACATCTTCGATTGTCTGAATCAGAACATCAAGGTTGACATCGTGATGTGCCGAGACCGGAATAATTGGTGCAGATTCGGCAATCGTACCTTCTAGAAAACTCTTGATTTCAGAATATGACTCCTGAGCCCTCTCTCTAGAAACAATGTCTATTTTGTTCTGAACTACTACTATGTTGTCAATGCCTGCAATCTGTAGTGCTGCCAAATGCTCTCTGGTCTGTGGCTGGGGGCACTTCTCTGTAGCTGAGATTAGGAGCATCGCTCCATCCATTATCGATGCCCCAGAAATCATGACCGCCATGAGCGTCTCGTGCCCGGGAGCATCGACAAAAGATACCACTCGGAGCAATTCATCATCCGAATCATCAGATCCATCAGGGTGTTTTCCTCTGACATAGTATCTATCGTCTGTAGTCTTGTAGAATGCTGTGTCAGCATAGCCCAACTTGATGCTGATGCCACGCTTCCTCTCCTCTGAGTGAGTGTCAGTCCATACGCCGGATAGGGCTTGAGTCAGAGTCGTCTTACCGTGGTCTACATGACCGACCATTCCGATGTTGACTTCTGGCTGCTTAGGAAGACTACCCAGATTAATCACCCCGTCGAATCACTCCTCTTCTCCTGAGGATTTCTCGACGGCTTCTGTCTCCTCGACGAGGCCGAATATGGCGTCGAGAGAGCGGTTTCCGGATTCGACAATCTTGAGATTAATCTGGCGAGTATCCTGGCTGATTACATTGCCTCGGAGTCTACGGCGCTTTCTCAATCCGTCGTACTTGTATCGGTAGACTCTCCCCTTCTTCTTGACATACTTCTTACCCTTGTAGCCAGTTCCTGCAGTGGTCAGAACAGATTTGATCGCACTACCATCTAACTCTGGCCTCATTGGCCTTCCAGTGAGGTCGGACCCGCCAGTAATCTCTAGTTTGTATCCGTTGAGGGCTTTATCGCCTTCTCCAACAAACATCCCATCCACTGAATCTCCTATCTTCTTGCCTAGGAAGTGGTTGTAGTTTGAGCCAGTGATATCCATGCTGAAAGCCCTTCCTTCGGACGAAGGAGCGGTATCATTCACGACCGCTTTGAAGACTTGCTCTGCTGCCACACGACCACCTCTGAACGGCCTCCCGACTAAAGGCCCCTATAAGAGCGGTTCGGAAGCCCCGTAGTCGCTTGAAAATTACAAGAAATCCTTCTCAATACGATTCTCAAGCAAAGCAGGCTGTGTATTGGTCATAGTGATGTGCTGAGTTCGGCCCCTGCCAACTGATGAATTGGCAGTACGCGATTCAATAAGGCCAATTCTCTCTAGGGTCTTGAGATGCTTCCAGAAGGTGGTGTAACTACGCGGCTTTATTGAGAACTCCTCGCAGACTAGGTTGTACAATTTCTGAGCATCTCCACTCGATACCGTATCGACCTTCTTCAATCGTCTACATATTCCGAGCAGGACCAACTTCTGATGATCTCCCAACTCGTCAACCTGACTAGGCTCGACAGATGCTGCCCGTAGTGTACTGGGGCGAACATCCTCGGCTAGAACATCGCCCCTACCATCTTTCTCGACACGAATAATCGCCGCTTCAAGCAATTCGATAGCGAGTCGAGCATCACCAGACTCAGCCGCAAATCTACCTATCTTGCCGAGGGCATCGTCATCTACTGAACCCGGCCTGCAAGCCTCCTCGTATCGCTGCTTGGCTATTTCAACCAAAGCTTCCTCTCCGTATCCGCCCAGAGTTAGCATGTTACTCTCTCCTAAGCGCGAGATAATTGCAGGTTCAAACAATTTGATTAGAGAAGTATCTTGACTCACCAGAATCATAGATACAGAACCTTGACGATTCTGTCCCTCATCTATTCTCAATAGTTTGTAGATTAGATCTCCCTTGTCGTTCCTAATCAGAACATCGACTTCGTCGAGTACTAACAACAAATGTGCTTCTTGAGTTCCGAGATTGCGTCTGATTGACTGGATAACCTCACTTGAGCTGAGCCCCCTCTCGGGATGGCCAGAATCAAGAGATCTCGCAACCTCTTGCAGAACCTGCGATGCGGTTGAGTGATTGCGGCAATTTACATGGGCAAGCATTAGTTTTCTACGCCCGTCTAGTGCACGTTGTAAATCCTCACCAAAGCGACGAGTCATCACTGTCTTGCCGGAACCAACTGGGCCCGTAATCACCGCTCTCCCACTCACTCCTTGATGCTCAATCCCGACAAACATCGAGGCCAATCCTCGTAGTTCTTCGTCACGCCCCACTAGTGCAGGAGGAGTCCAGTCGAAGGAGAAAGGAGCTCTATCCAATAGGACCTTGCCCGCTCCAATTCTATCGAGGTAGTCGGCCATCATGTGACTCGTGCTCACATCGCTATTAGACATATTTGCAATAGAAAGCGCACACATGTGCGTCTTTGGCCTACGCACGATTCAGGGTATCTCGTCGAACTGGTAACCTGTTTCCCACTTCTTCTCACCGAGAGCTACTTCAAGTTCGTATGGAGTAATCAGCGGTTTCGAATATCTTACCGAGTCATCGATTGCAATCCTAGGGCAGGCAGTGTTCACATATGCATCTACAGGGTAGAAATCAATAAGATCAGGGCTGATATGATCGAGCGCGAGAAGATACCCTTTGCGCCCATGTTTCTCCAATAGGCGCTTCATTCGAATTGCTAGATTACGACGCATCTGCCCCGGCTTTTCTCCAATTAGTATGCCGAATGAGTTTGCTTCATCGACTGAATTAATCAGCCCGAAACGTTGCCTCAGTATCCTCTCAACTCTCTCGAGTGACATCTCAGTTGCTCCTCCTGTGTAAGGATCCAACATAGCTAGAGGCTTACCAGTATGCAATACAAGTCCGATAGGATGGAAGTCTCCTGAACCTAGGAATAGATAGTGGCCAATTGAAGGATCGTCTCCCGAGTAGTTGCACCCAAGAACTTGGCCGGGAAAAGTCAACCTATCTCCTCCAACTGGTATCTCGACTTCGAAACCAAATTTCTCCAATCTGCCCTTGAACTCCTCAAGAAGATGCAGATGTTGGATGGAGCCAACTAGTCCCAGCTTGACCCCAGTCAGAGGAGCCACACGACCTACAGCGTCCAGAAATTTCTCCTGAGCAGATTCCTCGTCCATTTCGACTTGTTCGTCAACTGCCTCAAGGCGAGATTGTGCAATTGCTCGATGCCCCTCGAGGATAGAAAGTACTGGGGCCAGTTCGGGGTCGCCGTCATATGTGACCGGGATAAAATGAGTTGGCATACCAGAGTCTATGTTCATCTGACTATGTCCCATGTGCGCGACCAATTCGACCCCCATCATCCGCATCTTGTCATGCACCAAATCACATGCCCCATAGCACGGATCGGCGGCAAGGATAACTCTCGCACCAGATTCATCTTCGATTGAATCCATCATCTCAAGAGCCTGCATTTTCAGTCCCTCCGGGACTTGCAGAGCTACCAATCGATTGTCGTTGGCCTTGATTCTCTCCACCAGTTCGTCCAACTCGAAGTCATGACGGTCCAAATCCATACAATCACTCGAGAATTTCGACCTTGCCATCGATGATATCGATACGCGCTAGAGTCCTTATTGGCCAACCCGGTCGCTCCTTAGCCAATCTTTCACGCCCCTCTCCTTTCTCAATCGCGATGACTATGTCTTGTAGAATGACCCCCATTTCCTCAAGAGTAGCCAGTATCGGCTCAAGAGTGCCGCCCGTCGATATTACATCATCAACAATCAGAATTCTCTCACCTTGAGAGATGTCATTGATGTATGTAGTAGACTGAGAGTAACCAGTTGACACATTGACTCTAACTTCGCCCTCCATCCCGTATTCTCGCTTTCGTATCACTACCGTCGGCTTTCCGGTGGCTTCTCCAACAGCGGCTAGCAATGGCAACCCCATCGCCTCAACACTGACTACCAAATCAATCTTCGACCAGTCCACCATCTCCACAATTAGGTCTCTCGTAGCGCGTAGAACATCGGCATCCATGCGCGGAATTCCATCTGAAATTGGATGGATGAAGTAGGGATAATCTCCCTTCCAGATTATCGGCGAGCCTCGCAGCGAGTCTTGCAGAATAGAAAGAGGGTCAGAGGGCGGCATGGCCCGGCAACCTCACACTAGGCCCTTCAAATGCTCGGAGCCCTTTGCTACCCTGATGGTGCAAGGAGTCGGAAATTTGCAACTAGCCTTTCTGAGAGCATCCCTAGCTGTGAGATAGTGCTCTGGAGATGTATAGATTGAGACAACCGTTTGATCTCGTTGCACTCTAGCGGCAGTGCCTACATTCTTCCCAAAGGACTGTCTCATTCCCATCGAAACACGGTCGGCGCCAGCTCCAGTAGCTTGCTTGTTCTCTCTTAGAATCTGATGAGGGTATGTGTGCATTCGAAGAGCATAGCCTTGATCTCCAGCAAGTTTCCTGATAGTGGCGTTAGCTACCTGCCTGGCCGACTCAAGAGCCGAGTCACGAATCTGACATGGATTGTTTGCAGTCAGCTCGACTACAACTTCAAATTGGCCTGCCTCAGCACCCTTTCTGTTACCCATGAAGTAGCGCAGAATACGGTTGTTTGGGACGCCGCCAGTGTATTCTCTACGAGTGTACGCCTGACCCTTGATTTGGCGATACATCTTGGCTGGTTTGCGTGCCATACGGATACCTACTTCGCGGCCCACCGACCTTCTCTATTTAACCATAAGGCAAGCCAGAATGAGTACTAATCAGCACTCAGTCTCTCACTCTCTGTCTGGACCTCTCTGACTCCAAAGACAATCAGGCAGAATCCTATGGCCATCGATACTCCAATGTTCTCATCGAGTAACAACCATCCACTGAGGACTCCGAAGACGGGGACCAAGAATACATAGGACGCTGCAGCAGTAGCCCCAATCCTGTCAATTCCCCTAGCGAACCATGCATAGGTTAGGACTGTTGAGATGAGTCCAAGATATGCTACAGACATCCATTCTGCAATACTGGGAATGGGTATTCCAGACTGCCATACTTCGGCCAGCATCCAAGGAGTTAGAAGAATCCAGCCTACTATTGAATACCATACGACTATTTCCAGTGAGGTTCCAATTGTTCCATCAATTAGTGCCATCTTGGTCAGGTTACTAGTCGCAGCCCATGTCAAAGCAGCAAGAGCAATCATCACAGCACCAATCAAACGATGGTTGAATGGAATCTCTGTATTCGGACTCCATCCCACTACAGTAGCGACACCGAATAGGCCGACTAGTAGCCCGAGAATCATCCTTAGACTCAATCTCTGGCCCAGTAATGGAATGGCTAGAAGTACAGTGAAAACAGGATTCATTGGGATAATCAGAGAAGCATCTCCGGCAGCCGTCCACTTCATTCCATTCATGAACAGAAGTTGGTATCCCATGGTCCCTAGTAGAGCCATCCAAAATGTGTATTTCCAAGCCCTATTTCCTTGAGGTAGAAGCCGAGGACCTCCACTATTTCGAAAGATCCAACACCAAGCTACGAATGCAATCACTGCGAAGACATACCTCAACCAAGCCGAGGTAGCAGGCCCCATGCTAGCTCTGTTTGCATCATCGAGGCCGTAACTCAGAAATCGACCCGCGGCCCAAGTCGAGCCCCACACTGCTGCAACCAGAAGTAGTAGTAGATGTGTACTCAGATTATCTCTGTAAGACAACTAATCACCCAACTCAAGTAACCTCGATATGAAACCAGGGTCGCTCACTGCGGAGATCTCAGGCTCGCAGATTTCCCCACCAAACTTACTCGCCAGTACCATAGCTGTCATTGCTAGACGATGATCCAAGCGAGTTTCTATTGGGTCACGGGGAGCCTCAGGTTTTTGTCCCCCGGGAATCTTCAATCCTTCATGTGTAACTTCAGCATACATCCCGAAGCTTCTGAGAAGATAGATTGTAGAATCGAGCCTATCCGACTCTTTCCCACGAACATGAGTGACTCCTGTTATCCTCCCTCCCTTCCCTATTGCCATTAGTACAGAAGCCGGACATATCAAATCACTCTCGTCCCGAAGATCAAGGATCTCTGACTGCTCAGCCAAACTCACAATCGCCGGACTGGACTCGGCCATTTCAATCTCCAAATTGATATCATGAAGCTCTGAGATTAGCATTGCAATCGGTAGAAGACTATTCTCCGTTGGAACATTTACAACTTCTGGCACTAACACATCCCAAGGGACAATATCAATCGACTCAGATGAGAAATTATTCTCTGATTTGCAGGACCTAGCAATTTCAAAAGACATTTCGTAATATCCTCTACTTACTGCCTTTCCAACTATCTCCAAATTGATTGGGAATGGAAATCGAGGCGCGGCCAATAACATCGCAGATAGAGGCTGGCTGGATGTGCTAATGTCAAGACTTGCCGAATTCGTTTTCAATGGCCCAGTTACGGAGAGAGGAAGTGTATCCTCAGAGACCGTGCAACCCAATTCTCTCAACACTCCAGACAATACCGACATATCTCTTTCTTGAAGTGACTCGTCTCCGTCAATATTGATTTCTTCATTGTTACATGCAGAGATTGCCATGAGGAATCTTGCAGCGGTCCCTGAGTTGCCACAATCAAGGATTTGTTTTGGAGTTGTGAAACCTAATTCACCAACTCCTGTGACAATCCATTCATCCTTATTTCGCTCTATTTGAGATCCCAGTAATTCTAGACAGTCTGCCATAGAATAAACATCTCTACCCGGCTCATTTGAGAATCGTAATGTCGTTGTCCCTGATGACTGAGATGCCATCACCAACCAACGAATCATATGACTCTTTGAAGGAGGAAGAGACCACTGAAGAGGCCCCTTAAGTTTCATCGGTTTCAGACTAAGCACGCTCTTGGCACAGGACTCGGCGTGTTAATCCTGCTACCTAATTGGACCTAATCCAGTCTCCGTAATCAGTCTCATTATCCCAATTTACCGACTTCTGGTCAATCAGACTCGACTCTAATGTACTCTCCAGATTCTTATCAATACGAATCAGATTGTTCCTTTCCAGAAGATTGGGGCTTAGCCCTGGTAGCAAGATAGAGACGGCCCGGGGCACCCTTCCTGGATATATTTCGTTCACATGCTCAACAATGTTTGTAGTGCAAGTGTTAGTGATGGTGTTGTACCATTCTGGCTTATCGTGGAGTCGGTTAGTTCTACGAAGGAACGACTCCAGAAGACGCTGGTGGTTGCCTTCTCCCAGAACTACTCCTTCAAACAGATGAGTCTTCGACTTTCTCCTGCATCTGGCCCTGACTCCAATAGAGTCGCTTTCAGTGGACCAAACATATAGCAATTCATACTGACGCAGCATACCTCGAATTGGATGGTAAGCCTCTCCCTTTTCCCTCCTGACTTCAATTGAACAAGCAAGTCTACGCCCATCTTTGAACTCGAAGCTGACAAGAGTGTGTGCAATTGGTTTTCTTTTCGGATCGAAGTACTCTAGAATAAGCCATATCTTACTGACCTCGCTAGGTTTGAATCTCCACTCAGTCCATCGTTCATCATAGTCACGAGTAGTCCTCCAATTGAAATCCCGAACATTTCTCAATAGCACCTCATCCCCTTGAGTTTCGGCATAAGCAATTCTGTCATTCTCGGTAACCCAATCTCGTTCATTGGAGGGTTTCTTACTGAAGTGCCAGATTAGGACAACAACCAGAATGGCCCCGGCAGCAATCTGAGCCGCCACCCAGTCCATGCTATCGCTGAAAGGAATCGGCGAATGAAACCTATCTTTCTCAAGTGGCGCGGCAGGGGAGATTCGAACTCCCGAGGTGAGACACCACTGGATTAGCAATCCAGCGCAATGGCCAGGCTATGCGACTGCCGCAGTAACCAACCGACTGGTACCATTCGCTTAAGCCGAGCGGTTTCATTCTTCTTCGAAGACTGCCTCATCTACATCGGTCGAGTCAACCAGCTCTGCGGGTAACCTTGCTACGAAGATTATCTCATCATCATATCCGGTTCTAGCAGGGTTGCGTAATTCCATTATTCGAGTTCCCTTAGTGACCTTACCAAGAGTCTCCTTGGTCTGACCAGAAACCATTCTAATCATCATCCCAGTCTTAGTAAGAATAAACAATTGGTCCTCTAAGTCGGGTATCTGTCTGACACTTACTATTCCATCATCATCGCGTAGAGACATTGTTCTCACGCCCTTAGTGCCACGATTTGTGCGCCTATAGCCGTCTCTATGACTAACTCCTTCGCCTTCATCATCAAGCATCTGCGCGCCATTCTCATCCAGGAGAGGAACCATCTCTCCAGAGCCCAAACGACTTCTCTTAGCCAT
Source organism: Euryarchaeota archaeon UBA220 (assembly GCA_002501885.1). Classification (GTDB taxonomy): domain Archaea; phylum Thermoplasmatota; class Poseidoniia; order Poseidoniales; family Thalassarchaeaceae; genus Thalassarchaeum. The sequence goes on from DAON01000077.1 coordinate 40,182, forward strand.
TCCGAACTTGGAGATAGTTAGCACACTAGTATCGAAGTCGTCCGTTACAATCATCCCGATTACATGGTCATCTTTTTGCAACTTCATGCCAGAGACTCCTTGGCTAACTCTGCCTTGAACTCTGACTACATGAGTCGTCAAAATCTCCCCTGAGTTCGGGTCCGTACGTGACTTTTCTTCAGCAGGCATGAATCTGCAGGCGTTACCGCTAGAAGATACGAGGACGACATGATCGGCATCGGTTGCCGGCCTTACAGTAACCAAAGAATCGTCCTCGCCATCAGCAAATTTCAGAGCGTACTTACCATTACGATTAATCCTGGCATATTCTGAAAGACGACTCTTCTTGATGCGGCCATTTGTAGTGGCGAAAATCAGGTAATGTCCCTCCGGTTCCTCGATTAGATCTCTGCTCATTGGAAGTATCGAGATTACCTTCTCTTCATCTCTGATTCCACTGAGTAAGTTACGGATGTGAGTCCCTCTACCCTGTCTGCTGGCAGATGGAGTTTCCCAGGCCCGCAGCCCGTAGACTCGACCCTTGTCGGTGAAGAACAACAACCGGTCCTTCGAGAAACATGTCACAATCTTAGAAGGAGCATCCTCTTCCTTCGTAGATACTCCCTTGAGGCCCTTTCCTCCTCTGTTCTGTAGTCTGAAAGCCTCCACAGGTAAGTGGCGGATGTAATTGTCTTGAGTTAGGGATATCACAATCGCCTGTTCGGCCACAAGGTCTTCTCTGTCCATTGACAATGGAGTCGGGTCGATAATTGAGCGCCGCTCGTCTCCATGTCTGTCAACCAACTTTCCCAGTTCTTCAAGTAGAATTTCTAGCCTCCTGACTCTACTATCTAGGATTGCTTTGTATTCCTTAATCGAATTCTTGAGGTTAGAAAGCTCGTCCGCAACCTCCTTCACATTCAGTTTAGTGAGTTGATACAAACGCCTCTCAGCAATCGCCTTCGCCTGTCTTTCAGAAAAGTCAAAACGCTTGATCTTTGGATACTTATCTTCTCCTCTCAAGTATCTCTCAAAGTGATCTCTTGAGTCCGAGTTTCTGCCGACTTCGATTATTTCACTCATACGCTTCTGTGCCTTGATCAGACCTTCGAGAATGTGGGCGCGAGCCTCGGCTTTATCGAGATCGAACTGCGTACGTCTTTCGATAATCGATTCTCTGTGACGCACATGTGTATGCAGTATGGTGGAAAGATCTAGTTGAACCGGCTCTCCCTTCAGAATCCCCATCATATTTGCAGAGTATGACTCTTGCAGTCTACTAGATTGGTAGAGTTGATTCAGAACAGCATGAGGGTCTGCATTCTGTTTAATTTCGATTACGACTCTTATTCCTTCTTTACTAGATTCGTCTCTGATATCTCGAATTCCCTTAACTTGCTCCCTCTGAACGAGATCTGCTATACCTTGCAACATCCCGGCTTTCTTGACTTGATAGGGGATTGAGTGAACAACCAACTTTTTCCCGGTCGAGTCGTCTATGACCTCGACATCAGACCGGATATGGAATCGGCCACTACCGGTTCTGTACATATCGACTATGCCATCTATTCCGTGAATCGTAGCACCGGTTGGGAAGTCTGGCCCTTTTAGGAACTCCATGTACTCAAGGGCGTCAATCTTGGGTGGATTGTCTAGCCCAATCTTGCGGTTCTGCTCAATAACCCTCTCGACATGAAATCTGATTGCAGCAGCAACTTCATTGAGATTGTGAGGGGGAATCTTTGTTGCCATTCCGACAGCAATCCCATCACTTCCATTGAGTAGTAGATTCGGCAATCTTGCAGGGAGAACTGAAGGCTCAGTCTCTGTATCGTCGAAGTTCGGCTCCATATCAATTGTATCTTTGTTGATATCTTCTAGCATATGCCTGGACAACCTGTCCAATCTACTCTCGGTATATCTCATTGCAGCAGGTGGATCGCCATCTATTGAGCCGAAGTTACCTTGCCCATCAACCAAAGGATATCTCAGAGAGAAGTCCTGGGCCATCCTGACCATCGTGTCGTAGAGGGCTTGGTCACCATGTGGGTGGAACTTACCCATTACTTCGCCCACTGAACGAGCGGACTTGCTGTATCCCTTCTCATGCGTGTGGCCAGCTTGGTGCATACCCCAAAGGATTCTACGATGAACCGGTTTCAACCCGTCTCTGACATCAGGCAGTGCCCTGCCAATGATAACGCTCATAGCGTAGTTGATGTAACTCTCTTTCATCTCCTCGGAAATGTCTCTACGAAGTAAATCCTCAGCCATCTAATCACACATCCAGCGATGTTACCTTGGTCGCATTTAACTCGATGAACGACCTTCGATCAGGAACATCTTCTCCCATTAGAACCGTGAACAGAGAATCCGCCTCCTCTGCATCTTTTATCTCGACTTTCAACATAGTCCGAACCTCTGGGTCCATCGTAGTCTTCCACAATTGATCCGGGTTCATCTCTCCCAGACCCTTGTATCTCTGAACATCTATCTTGGCAGAAGGAGCTTCTTTCTGCATCTTCTTTACCATCAAGTCCCTATCTTTCTCGCTATGGACCCACTCGGTTTGCGAACCCCTCGAAACAGAGAATAGCGGAGGTGCAGCGATGTACACATTGCCATTCACTATTGCTCTGCGCATAAATCTCCAGAGGAAGGTCAGAATAAGGGTCCTGATGTGAGCCCCATCTATGTCGGCATCAGTCATAATGATGATTTTTCCATAACGCAACTTTTCTGGATCGAAGGCACCCTCATCCTCCTCCTCATTGCCAACTCCGGCACCCAAGGCCCTAATCATTCTCTGAATCTGCTCGTTAGAGAAAACCTTGGTTAGGTTTCTCTGTTGTCTCTCAACATTGAGGATTTTTCCACGCAGAGGCAGTACTGCCTGGGTGCGTCTGTCTCGGGCTGTTTTGGCAGAGCCACCAGCACTCTCTCCCTCGACGATGTATAACTCACATTCCTCGGGATCTCTAGACTGACAGTCAGCCAATTGCCCTGGCAGCCCGCCTCCCTCCAGCACACCCTTTCGGCGAGTTAAATCCCTAGCCTTTCGGGCCGCTTCTCTCGCCTTACTAGCTAGGACTGCTTTTTCTACGATTGACTTGGCAACCGAGGGATTCTCTTCGAAGTACTCGCCCAACTTATCGTTGACTATTTGCTCAACTATTCCAGAAACCTCGCTAGTGACAAGCTTGGACTTTGTTTGTGCGTTAAACGAAGGATCGGGATGCTTTATCGAAACAACTGCAGAAAGCCCTTCTCTGATATCATCACCTGACAGGTTGCTGACATTCTTGAGTAACTTTCTAGATTGAGCGTAGGTATTCACAGTACGAGTCAGTGAACTCTTGAGGCCAGATAGGTGTGTTCCACCGTCTGCATTGTGGATAATATTGGTGAAGCAATGTACGGATTCAGAATAAGCATCGGTCCACTGCATGGCAACTTCGACGAAGACTTCTCCTTTGTCTCCCATCTTAGATCCAATTACATGCAAAACCTCCTCGTGAATAGCCTCCTTCTTTTCATTCATAGCCTGTACATATTCACTGAGCCCCCCGTCGTATTTGTGCTCGATTTCCACGGGAGTTTCGCCACGATTATCTCGTAGCCAAATAATCAGTCCAGCGTTAAGGAAAGCAGTCCTTCTCAACCGGGTGTTAATTTGTTCGAAATCGAATTCAACAACATCGCTGAAAATTGTCAAATCAGGCTTGAAGTTGATTGTAGTTCCTGTTCTATCCGACTTACCTGTCGCCTTGAGAGCTGCTTTGCGCTCTCCTCTCGTATAGTGCTGACTCCACTCTTTGCCATCTCTGTAGATGGTCACAGATAACATCTCGGAAACAGCGTTTACGGCACTAACACCAACTCCGTGAAGTCCTCCAGCTACCTTGTAAGCCTCATTATCGAACTTACCTCCAGCATGCAATTTGGTCATAATGACCTCAGCAGCACTAACTCCTTCTTCTGGATGCATATCGACAGGAATTCCTCTTCCATGATCTATCACTGTAACAGAACCATCCTTCTCTAGATTGACTTCAACCGTGGAATTGTGGCCGGCCAAGTGCTCATCTACGGCGTTGTCAACCACTTCCCATATGCAGTGATGTAGGGCAGAACCGTCATGAGGGTCGCCCAGATACATGCCAGGGCGCTTTCTGACGGCCTCTAGACCCTCTAGTACCTGAATGCTTTCTGCATCATAGTCGTCTACCATCAAATCACAATTCCTGAGGGTTCCCATAGGGAACCCTCATCAATACTCTAATCCGTATGTTGGAGGTTATTCAACCCTACTCTATATTTGGCAAAAATAGTGCATTTTTACTCCTTTTTCCATTGTTTACAATGGAAACATTTCCTCTCGACACGATTATACCAAATTGCAAGATGGGGCGCCTAATGTCTCGTCCGCTGGTATGTGTGACTCTCAGAGGCTATACTGTCGACGATGTCCTCAAGGACGCCGCTGTCGCCACTGCTGCAGGCGCTGACCTAGTTGAAGTCAGACTTGATTTTCTTTGGGCTAGAGAGCAGGATATAGACGCCACTACAAATGGTGCGAATGCAGACTCTGATACTGATTCCAGGGGGCCGAAGTATGTGCCTCCTGAGATTATCTCACAACCCTTGGAATCAGTCGATATAGATGCGGCCCTTGAATCACTGAAGCAGGGTATTGATCTCCCAGTAGTGCTGACTTGTAGGCCAGAGCGTCAAGGAGGGTACTATCCAGGAGAAGAGGCAGAACGTATCGAAGTACTATCCAGTGCGATATCTAGCGGAGTGAGCTGGATTGATTTAGAGATTGATATCTCTGCTGAATCACGCAAGTCGCTCATTGAAGCTACCAAAGGTAAGACGAAGATTATTGCTTCTTTGCATTCAGATGAAGGCCCTCCTTCTGCTTCAGAAATCATTCAAGACATCGAAGATTCCTCTGATATGGGAGATATCGTCAAACTCTGCTACAATACATCCGGAAGAGGAGACGGGCTGAGATTGTTCGAAGCTTCTTGGGATTTGAAGGAGACAGAGTACGACTACGCAATTATGGGTTCAGGTTGGGGCGGAGACTGGACCAGAATCCACGCCCCGCTACTGGGACAGGCTCTAGTATACGCAACCATGGAGAAGGGATTCCACCTATCCAGACAGGGCAGAATTAATGCATCCGACCTACAGATGGCTTGGAGACTATTGGAATACGAATAATCAGTCTTCCCCGGATCTCTGATCGCTCTCATCATCAAGATATGGCATCTGCCTAGGATCTTCATTATCCGACAGGCCCATCTTCATGTATCTGCTATGGATAATTAGAGGTCCGATTATGCAAGCTATAGGTAATGCTGAAATCAGTATGTAGGCGATAAAATTAGGCAGAGTCGTCCTCTCTTCTACATCTACCAAAACTTCGACATTCATGACTCCTCCAGAGGCTCCTCTATCGGAAAATCTCTCATTATCCCAGCCATCGACTACTAGGAAATACTGAGTTTCATCCGAGCCGAACAAACCAACCGACGACCAAGCAGAACCCGTCGAGTCTATTGCGACTGAGAATACTTGTTCTGAAATTCCTTCATATGCATGCACATCCCTGTAGGGTAACCAAACCAAAGTATCTCTCCATTCTACAGGAATCTCTCGCACCATCTCCTCAAGATCATCCCATTCTCTGTTTTCATAACTAATCGAGTATCTATCCCAATTAATGTCATTCATCAGATAAACATCGCCAATAGCTCCCATCTCTGGCTCATCAGATGGATCCGGACTGATAGTTATACAGAATGTGTATTGGTAGCCAGGGATGAGCTCCATTCTTACTGCGTTTGCACTATCATTGGAAATGACCATGTCAACACTAAAGTCACTTCTGAGAGAGATAAGGTCATCTCGGTCACCTCCAAAACCCCAATCTCCCCACCAACCATCATCTTCTAACGAGTGCTCTTGGTAGTACAGATTCGCCCCTGGAGGGTTACTGGCTGGAACATCACAAGAGCCAGAAGCAGAAACAGTTGGAGCAGCAATAACGGCCACAAGAACTGCGAGCATTGGCATGAGCAGTGAGGCGTTCAATGCGATCGCTATGCGCGCTTTACGCCTGTGAATCACCCTCAGCGCCTCCTCGTCCGTATCGGTCGGACGTATCCTGACTCCTTGTTTCTTCGCTCTTCTACTGTCAGATACTTTGGTTGTGGAGGGGGGCGGTGTTGATCCATACCGGGAAGCCCTCCTTCTACTTCCACCTCGGTGACATCATAGTTCTCTAGCATGTCCTCTGCATCAATCTCTTCCTCATCCTTTTCCCTCATGATCAACCATCCCAGAATCAGGACAGCCGCAATGAGGGCCAGCAAGAGTGCACTCTGTGCATTTGGAATCAAATCCTTCCAAGTCAAGTCCGAGAGAGACTTGGGAAGATCATCTTCCTGAATTGAGAGTACAGTAATTACATATTCTTCCGTAGTACAAACACCCACTCCATCACAAACCTCCATCAGGATTCTGATTTCTCCCGCTTGATTCCATGTTTGATTTCCCCAAAGCCAGTCATTGCGAGTATCTCCGTCCAAGTCAGAATCCTGCAGAGCATTCAGATCCCACCTTACTGTTAGTGGGCCTGTTAGTGCCCTATCTCTATCGTTAGATGGATCTCCATCCTCGTCACTATCGTCTGTGTTGTCCAAATCAAGCCAAGCCTGAATGCCGTCAATAAGATCACTATCGATTGCGCTGGAATTCAGAAATACGGGATCTCCAATTGTGACATAGTCAGCTGAAATTGGATCATCAGTCAAGATTACCGGGGCTCTTGAGACATATACGGTCACACTTGTTGTATTGGTCTCTCCACCTTCGAATCCATCAACAACAGTTAGTGTCACTGTGTAGGTCCCAGGAAGATCGAATGAATGCCAAACTACGGGCCCATATTCCGTGGAACTGGCATCTCCGAAGTCCCAAATCCAAGAAACAATACCATTCCATTCTGAAGACTGTTGGTCAGTTGATGTCCTACCGACGAACTCTGGATCGGCATCATAACTACTGGAGCCATCAAATCGAATTGGATCCCCTGCAGAAACGAAAGCATCACCATCTGCTGTCTGAGGGACCATCCATACGACGCCATCTTGGTTCTGAGGGATTCCACTCAATACAGTGCCATTCAGTCCCGGGCAACTAAAATCTAAATCGGGTACAGGCAAGGGGTTGGCGATATTAATCGAGTAAGTCTTTGTTGCAGATACCAAACCTCTGTCATCAATCACCGTGAGGCTCACAGTAAAGAGCCCAGGCTGCAGGAATGTGTAGCTGACAGAAGACACATTGTAAATTGGCTCGTCCATATCTGAAATTTCCCAAATAGTCTGTAGTAGGGCAGTGTCTCCATCAGGGTCGAATGACTGGCTGATGAATGTATATTCAGTATCTATTGTTCCATCAGAAGGTCTCGAGAATACTGCCACCGGCCTTTGGTTGAGAACCTGCACGACTAGTAGTGCGGTGGATGAGTTCCCATCATCATCGGTAACCTCCAGAGTCACATTTTTCAGACCCGGTTCCAACCATCCTACAACCGGATTCTGCAATATCGATTCTGTAGAAGAGAAGTCGGAAGTCAGAGTCATTCCAGAACCCTCCATATTGACTCCTCCTTCGAAGAACCAGTTGTACTCCACAATCATGCCATCGGAATCCTCGAAGATTGTGGGCATCACTAGAGGAGTCAAAGTACTAGTCTGCAGAGGGTCATCGAAGATTTGCTCAGGAAGACGATTTAGCACCTTGATGTAAATAGAATGCTCTACTTGGTGAATTCCATCATCTACAGTCAGAGTTAGTGTGTAGATAATCCCGTCCGCACTTCCGTCGACCCAAGAATGTCCAGCTTCTACCATTCCCTTAGAAGATTCGACATCTCCATCTCCCCAGTCCCATGTGAAAACCAATTCCTCCAGAGGGACATTGTCCGTAGTGCCTCTTGCAGAGAATTGGACCCTTTGGTCGGTAAGTAGAATCAGTTCGTCGCTAATCACAACTCCGTCTACGGAAATTTCAGGAACAGGATCGGAGATGTCGCTGACTGTGATGTTCCAACTCTGGGATTCAGAGTAGTAACCGCCTTGATCTTGAACGATTAGTACGACCTCGTATTCGCCTGCATTGAGGTACGGATGAGTCGGATTCTTCAGACTGGAAGAATTGTTATCTCCCAAATCCCAAACATATCCAACGGGCGTATCGTTGTGACTGAAAGTCCCGTTTAATTGTCCGAATCCCCATGAATCATATCCCGAACCGAACATATCTACCGGAAGCCAAGTCTGAGTAATCGAAGTAGATACTGAGCCAGATGCTACTGGCTCCATATTCGCAAGAGATAGTGGGAGAGTAAACGCTTGGTCAACTAGTTGTCCAGTAACATCGCGAATCTCTACTCCAAATGTCCAGTCTCCAGACTCAGGAGGGGTGAACCACACGCTATTGGGAGATGGGATACTGTTCCCTGCTGTTAAATCGAAGATTACCGTGTCAGTCAAGGTGTTGTTCACATATGCCTCGACAGTAACCTCTAGAATCTCAAAGAAAGCATTCGACTGTACTTCAAGATCAACTTGCACACTGTCATCAAGCCCGTTCTCATCGCGATCAAACGGAGTGACGGTATCGATGTAAACTTCGGCCGGATCAGTAACCAAGCCCGCATAGACCGTGGCCGATGCGGTCGGGTAAGAGCCAGTTGTGATTCCACAAGTAGCGTAGTTGTAATCGCAGTCGCTGACCATCGATTCATACCAAGTCAGTAGCCAAACCTCATCGCTTGAGTTTCCAAATCCGTGTACAAGACCCGTGGCCGCACCAGTACCTGAATCAACCCTCATATCAGTCATGGTCCAAGTTCCAGTGACAGAATCGCGAGCCATGATTACTCCCTCAAATCCGAATTGAGTGGGCTGAACCATCAGATTCAGCGGAGCTCCTGAGCCTTGGGTGAATTTGTAAGCCCTCATTCCCCATCCCTCGAAACTTTGACTGGAACTATTCCAATCATTCACCCACTGGTCGTTAAATCCACTCATCTGAGCCTTGCAAATGTAAGCTGCAATACAACCTGAAGTCAAATCTAGGTTTGAGAATCCGAATGCGCCTTGCGCACTGTCAAGTGCAACTGCAATACTGAAATTAGCAAAAATCTCACTCATTGTTGTGCCAATAGGAGTCGATCCTGGCTCCGGATTCTGGGCTAGATTCTCAATCGACGCACCGCCCGTTGTTGTATCTGCTACCAATCTCTGTATGGCAACTCCTCCGCCCAGCTTATCGGCCAAGTACATCATGAACATGAATCCAGCACCGTAGTCAGCTATCCTACCGTTCCACCACCTCACACTGAGGCTACTATCTTGTGACCAGGCATTTGCATGACCGGTCAGAGTACTGGTCACTCCGAAGCAAAGATATGCCGCCATATCGGCGGCACCCTCATCGATCCAAAGGTACTCATAAGGATCTCTTGCATTGTGTAGCAAATGCTCAAACTCGTGAGCTAGAATTGTGTTCCTCCAACTTAAATCATCAACATCGATAAACACCGACTCTCTAACGGACGATAGCCCGGGAGAAAAGTATCCTCCAACGCCTCCGCCCCCATCTACTGCGATGAAGACCAACTCAATCTGACAATTGTTGTCAATATCCGGAGGCGTGCCGAAGTAGGTAGTAACTGTGGGAAATATCGTAGATTCCCAGGTCGAAGCAATATCGTTGAGAGTAGTTGATGGGATAATCTGTCCATTCTCAACTAGAATCACGGAGTTGGCAGAAATCTTCTGAGCCGTCACACCGACTGTGCCGCTAGCGGTAGAGATGTTTCCGGTATCGCCTTGGCTCCAAGCGTTAGCACACGAACGAACACTAGACTTGGCGCTGAGATAACCAGGAGAAAATGGCATAACCAGTCCTGGATAGCCCGCATCCCTCCACTCCATTTTTAGATGTCCAGTGGCCGAGAATACAGGTTCAGAATCGTTCGTGAACATGTACCGCTTGCCCTCAATAGAGGGAGTAAAGTCGGATAAATCACCAGACATGACCGTAGGACCAATATCTTCCTGGCCGGGTTCAGCCAACGCCAAAGGAGAGAGACTGGCCATGAGCATGCACAGTACCAATAATACCGAAACTCTCCGAGACATGTTGCCAAAGCCTGAATTCATACTCAACACTCCGTGTTGTAACCAATCACAATGCGCTCAAAGACCTATTTTAACATCGATGGAGCATCG
>DAON01000077.1:50809-72890 GCA_002501885.1 Euryarchaeota archaeon UBA220
TTTAACATCGATGGAGCATCGTTCATACATGGGCCGCGGATTCTCCGACATTAGCCGCCTTTGCGCCCTAATGATTGCCGCCCTAATCCTAACTTTCTCACCATCAGCTACTGCTCAGATAGCAACAGCTGAGATGACAATAATTTCAACGCATACTCATGACCAATCTGCCTTCACACAGGGCCTTGAGTTGCATAATGACTTTCTCTACGAAAGCACCGGCTTGTACGGACAATCTAGCCTTAGAAAAGTAGATCCAGATAGTGGCGAAGTCCTACAAATCAAGATGCTAAACGAATCCTATTTTGGTGAAGGCATCACAATCGTCAATGATAGTATCTATATGCTTACTTGGAAACAAGAAATAGCCCTGATTTACGATATCGAATCTTTTGATTTAGTGGCCAACCTAAGTTACTCCGGGGAGGGATGGGGGTTGTGCTATGACGGAACTCATTTAGTGATGTCAAACGGGAGCTCCGATTTGACATTCAGAGATCCCTCGGACTTTACTGTAATTTCTACCATCACTGTAAGCGACGGAGGATCTGAAATCGATCTACTGAATGAGCTCGAGTGCGTCGGAGAAGTCGTTTATGCAAATGTATGGGGCAGCAATTTGATTGTTGCAATCGACAAATCGTCTGGAGATGTCTTGTATACTATCGACGCATCTTCATTATCTCACGGCGAGTCGAATGACCCCAATGCCGTTCTAAACGGGATTGCCTACATTCCAGACCGTGATGCCTTTCTCCTCACAGGGAAAAATTGGAGTTCAATGCACTTGGTTTCATTCTATTCTGAAGAACAGGTTAATGGTGAAGAATCAGATTCACTAATCATATCTATTCTGAGCGTAATTTGGCCCGTCTTCTTAATCGCTATTCTCATTATCTTCCTCAGTTCAATGAGGCTGTTGAGTGCAGTCATTAGATTCCTAATCGTGTTAATCGCCAAGCGACAAACTGAACAGCCTTCTCAGATTAGCGATACATCGTCACAGGGGGCCGAGGAGCAATGACGGAGTCCGCAGAGGATCAATTCGAGGACTATAGTGCCATGAGTCTGTGGCTGCATGACCTTTCAATTGATCCAGCCACTAGAGTGGCTGGTGGATTGATGATTTTCGTTGGAAGTCTACTTGGACTTCTTTTGGGTATTGCATTAATCTCAGCTAATGTTGGAGAGATTCTTTCGGGCCAATTGGATGGCTCTGATGGTGTAGCAGATGTCAATGGAACTGCCATCACTGCTCTACAAGACAGTGGCACAGGCGGCGAGCCAGCAGAAGGCGTCACAGTCTCTCTGATTGATTCTGATGGCCTAGTTGTTGGCGTTGATGAAACTGACTCTGGAGGCCGATTTTCTGTTAAGGATGTCCCTAGAAGAACCGCTACTCTATTGGTCGAACACCCAGGTAATCGTACAGTCGAGATCACATTAGTCCCAGGAGATCATGCCCAGATTTCAGTCACTCTAACTCCGGGCAATGGGGTCGATAAAATCGATATGTCGGGCGAAAGCCACCTTGCCGAATCAGTCCTAATTGGTTCGATGATTGCAGCAATGACTCTGCTAGCCGGTCTAGCGGGAATGGTTGGAGGTTTAGAGGCATACAGAGGTGATCGCTTCCGCAAGACATGGTGGTTAGCATTCTTTGGTTTATGGAGCAGAGGAATGCTCTTCATCGGTCCGATGTTAATTCTAATTGGCATGGGGATGGTGAGCCTATCCAGAGATCAGTTCACCGATTACACGAGAGACTAAGGGAGGACTTCCGTGTATCTAATTACAATAGAGGGCGGAGATGGAAGTGGCAAGGGTCTGGCCACAAAGATAGTCTCAGAAGTTCTACATAAGGAATTTTCATTCACCTCGGTAGAAGTGACGGGCGAACCTCGAAGAGAGCACCCCTTAGGCAGGTTGGCAATCGATGCTGTTCGTGAGAGGAAGATGCCCCCGGAAGAGGAAGCCGGCCTCTTTGCAGCCGATAGGGTAGACCATTCTCATGGGTGGATACTTCCTAGGCTCGAGGAAGGCAAAGTAGTAGTTAGTGAGAGGAATATCCACTCTTCTCTAGTGTATCAAGGAATTGTTGGAGGAGCTGGAGTTGACAGAATCGCGAATATGAATTCAGCAGCCTTAGTGCCCGACCTATGTATTTGGGTTGATTGCGACCCCGAGGTTGCCATGAAGAGAATACAGAGTGGAACTCTCAGGGCGCTTAGCAATAAAGAAGAGTACTTCGAAACCACTGATCTCCAAAGAAGCATTAGGCAGGGCTACGCATCTCTGTTATCTGGAGAGATTGAGATGCCAACTCCATTCGACATGGGTGCCCTTATCGGGCCCATTTTGAATGAAGGTACTGAGTCCGAATTCAGGGCCGAACTTACTAGGAGAATTCGCAGATTTATCCATAACAGGCATCCGCCGCTGAATGTCGATGTAGAAACTGTAGAGAGACATCTGATTCGCAGACTACTCAGGACTAGAAAGGGCCAGACCACTCTGAGTGGTATCGGAGTAGAGTCCTCCGGCTCGAGCCAAGATTGGCTTCAAGGAATCGCACCCTGGCGAGCAGTTAGAGACGCCCAAAAAGAACACTCATCAGTACTGGCTAGCCTAGGTGAAAACACTAGGGCAGACATACCGAAGAACATCCTCTCTCACTCAATGGCCTCGGTCTGCGGAACCTTATCTCTAGTGCCATCTGCGGATATCTCAGAGCTCCGTTCTGCCCTAGGTCCTGTGAGAACTGTCTCTGAGCGACATACTCAGAGGATAGTAAAGTATCTGCATGAGCATACAGATTGGGTCCACAAACACAAATCTCTGCTTGGCAGGGAAGCACCAAGATCAATTCTCAGGCAACGATACAGGGCAGTAGGGATGACTTTGCTTGCTATATGGCCACTCAAAGAGGCAATCAGAAAATGGATGGAAGACAACCCCACAACTCATCTCAGATATGCCATGGGACAAATAGTAAGATCAGGGCAATATCCCTCGGCGATAAACGACACTCTGGCTAGGATTTCCCTTATTGGTTCAGGAACAGATGGAAGAAGTGCTCCGGCCGGCCCTAGTGGGCTTGTTACTTGGTGGCAACACTCTGCATAATCACTTCATCATCAGTCTGGCATTTGCAGGTAGGGAAACTCTAGTTGCATCTTCATCAAAGAATGCAGCACGGGCGCACAGTGCGGCCGAGAACCACCAGCCAATTACCAGGCCCGAGAATAGTCCCGTGACGACCCTAACTGGATTAGTTGACTCATATCCAGTCAGAAGTTGGGTAAATCCATCTATGCCCATCGGGGCAATCCCAATCCCAATCAATAGTAGCATGGCGACCATTCTCCTATCTTTGAGATACAGAGTTTCTATTTTCTCATCAGGAAATACAGATAAGAAAGTATCGCGAACAGTCCATCTGTTCACTCCTCTAAGGCCGAATAAAGCAGCACCGATGAATAGCCCTATGAAGATGCCAATGTCTCTAGTACAGACAGGCATTTGATTCCCATTAATTTCCCAAGATCTCTCGTGCTTTTGATGACAATTCAAGTCACCAAATGCGTAGACAAATCCCCAAAACGGATTTAATTCAGACCAAGCAAATGTTCCCCTAGAGGGCTGATCGTGTCCTAATTTAGCATCGTCTCCATGATTCAAATTACCCCAGCTTTCTTGACTTGCATAATCCAAAGCGTTGGCTCTGCCAGATAGTTCCGGTACCGTCCCTTCTGGTAGAACAAGAGGAACTAGAAAACATAGCAATAGATACGCTCCGGCCGCAGCAGCGACAATTCTACCTACTCGTTGCTCACGTTCACGACTAGTTAGGCCATTACGCAGGGTCACATTTTCAGCATCATTGAGTAGCATTTGATGTTTTTTCATACTACCCCTGAATTCTTGAGCGATAACCGCTTAGGGTAATTGTGGCAGACTTAGGTAGAAGGGATGCAGTCTGGTTAGGAATCGTTGTAGGTTCTATGGTCGCAGTCATGGGTTCGTTCATTGTTTTCTTCCTAAGTGGACTCGATAATCCAGATGTTCTCAAAGCCGCTCGTTCTGGTGCAGTTTCGGGCCTAGCAGCTTCGGTAATTGTGACAACATTTGCTCTCCACAGATTGAGGGAACAATCGAAATCTGGCAGAGATATGAAGTCTATTAGAGAGTCCGAGGTAATCAAAGTCAGAGCAATACTCACTCCGATAGAAGAAAGAGCATATGTTGGGGCCTCTAAATCTTGGTCGGTGGAAGAGAATATACGAAGAGACAGAGGAGTCTTAGTAGTGGATTTACATGGCCTCGATGTACCATCAGCTGCAGCCTTGGCAGATTTGTTATTGGAAAATAGATCAAGCCTTGGTCGTCTGAAAATAATTACGGGAAATGGAGAGGGTACTCGTCCAAGTTCTGCCGACCCTGGAATCAGACCAGCTGTCATTCAACGACTCAAAGTCGGAGCACTGAAAGCAGAGTGGCAGATTATTCAGAAGTCAAGCTCATTAGTTCTCAGACCAATGGGAAGGGCACCAACTCCAAGACAATGGGCTACGCGCTTCGCTGTATTCATAATCCCAATGACTGGAACCATGACTTTGGCATTTCGAGACTTGGCAGGAAATAGTTTGGAGCAGCAGGGGATGATGTTTGGTGCTGCAGCAGGGGTTTTGTTGACTGGACTACTTTCTAGTTACAGAGACCGCACTTCCTAGGAATAGTCCGGCACTCCCTCACAACAAGCCTCGACCACTCTGCGACACCTCGGGCACTCCATGTGCTGCCTCATTGGAATTGCTGAGCCAACGAATCCGCATTCGCACCGGATATCTTCACAGTGGTCTACATCCACGAAGCCTCTGAGTGAAAGTAGGCACAAATCAGTTATCTATTCCTGAACCCAATCTTTCTAGTTCTGAAGACAGAAGGACAACTAACCAGTCATGCAGATTCTCACTACCCATTTCTGATAGAGTTGAGTTTAGGAAAGCGGCAATCAGAACCCTCCTTGCCTCGGAGGGATCCAACCCTCTAGCTTGTAGATAGAACAATTGATTTTCATCCAGAGGTCCATTTGCAGTGCCATGCCCACAACCCACAACCTCATGTTCGAGAACTTCTAACTCTGGAATCGAATCTGCTTCAGCGTCTTTGGAGAGTAGAAGGTTGTGGAATATTTGAGCCGCATCGGCTCCCTTTGAACCATCCATTACCTTCAGCATTCCAGTGCCTACGGTTCTACTATCTCCTCCGCACGCTGAATGCCAAGAGAGCCTACTGAAAGTCTCCGGCGCATCGTGCAGAATCTCTACATGGTGATCAAGATGCATTGAGCCGGCACCAAGAACTGAACCAAGAACTCTAACACTACCTCCTGGTTCTTTCAGAAGATATCTCAAATCAGTCTTGGTTCTGTCCGATCCCGATGAAACGGTACCAGCCCGAACCTGTGCATCTCTTCCGATATCCAAAGAATCTACCCTGAGCATCGTACCTTGCTGCATCAGACCGACCACAATATCGTTTACGATACTACCAGACCCAACTTCTCCAGTTCTCAAAAGTCCAAACCAGTCTCCACGGCCTCTAACACGGGTAATCAGTTCAAACTCACTCAACTCTCCTATCTGTAAATTCAGGTGAACTGCAGAGTTACCTTCTCCCGTGTCGATATCGAGCAGAAGAGGCGTGCCCAAATTGAATTTGGAATCTATCTTTACCTTCCACCCGGAAGTAGCAGTAACCGCTCCTAGAAATGAAAGCGTTACGGGGTCCGAGTCGGGCAAATCTCCCAAGTCCAAATCCACTCTCTCCAGTGAAACTCCCTTTGGAACAGGACTGCCATCGAGTTTGGTTATTGAGACAGAGCCCGAACTGATATCCGGAACTTCCGTTACATCACCTGTAGGGTGAACTCTTCTCCAAGGAGTGTATCTCCATAGATGGTCGGCCCTGTCAGGCTGTGGCAGTGATAGATAATCAGCAGCAGTTTGCAAGCTACCACCTCAGCCTATGCTTCCTTCCATCTCAAGGGCCATTAATTGATTCAACTCAACTGCGTATTCCATAGGCAACTCTCTGGTAAATGGCTCAAAGAATCCGTTTACGATCATGGCCAAAGCCTCTTCTTCCGAATGACCTCTACTCATTAGATAGAACAACTGATCATCACTAACCTTGGAAACACTAGCTTCGTGTTCACATCTCGCAGTTGGGTTAGCAACCTCCATTGTTGGGTATGTGTCGGAGCGACTTTCTTCATCTAGAATCAATGCATCACAAACTACATTCAGTTTGCAGTTCTCTGCTTTCGGAGACACGGTCACCTGCCCCCTATAGGTCCCTCTGCCGCCATTCTTACTGATACTCTTGGAAAGAATCTTACTTGTAGTATTGGATGCCAAATGGTGGATTTTTGCCCCCGCATCTTGATGCTGTCCGTCTCCTGAATATGCAACTGAGATGACCTCAGCATGAGCTCCTTCTCCCTTCAGGATAACAGCTGGGTACTTCATAGTCAACTTACTACCAATGTTTCCATCAACCCACTCAATCTTTGCATTTTCATGCGCAATGCCTCGCTTAGTCACAAGGTTGTAAACATTTGAACTCCAGTTCTGTACTGTCGAGTATCTGATATGAGCACCAGGCAATGCAATCAGCTCGACTACTGCAGAGTGCAAAGAATCGGTTGAGTAACTCGGTGCCGTACAACCCTCGACATAGTGAATGCTACTGCCCTCGTCGGCGATAATCAGAGTCCTCTCAAACTGCCCCATATTCTTCGCATTTATTCTGAAGTATGCTTGGACAGGCATCTCGACATGGACTCCCTTTGGGACATAGATGAATGATCCACCAGACCAAACCGCAGTGTTTAGTGCTGAGAACTTGTTGTCGGTTAGTGGCACTACTGAGCAGAACCACTTCTTGACCAGATCAGGATATTCCTTCAGTCCACTATCCATGTCAAGGAAGATGACACCTTGTTTTTCCAAGTCCTCACGGATGCTGTGGTACACAGCCTCCGACTCATACTGTGCAGTAACTCCAGAGAGCCATTTCTGCTCAGCCTCTGGAATCCCCAATCGGTCGAAGGTGTTGCGAATCTCCTCAGGAACATCATCCCAATCTTTCTCAGTCGTCTCCGATGAGCGAAGATAGTAACAAATAGAATCGAAATCAATTTCACCTAACGCACTCGTATTCCCCCACTTAGGCATAGGGCGATTGACAAAGTGATTGTATGCCTTGACCCGGAGCTCAGTCATCCACTCCGGCTCTTCTTTGAGTTTGGAAATCTCTCTAACTACTTCCTCCGAGAGCCCGAAGTCGAATCTAATGGTCGAGTTCTCAGTATCTTTCCATCCTGCTTTGTAGTCCCCAACGGCTTCTCTGGCTTCTTGATTGTCTGGCATCAGGCCACCTCCTCTGCTGCCACATTCTCGACCCAGTCGTAACCATTCTCTTCGAGTTGAGTAGCTAACTCGGGCCCACCGGAAGCTACGATTTTACCTCCAATCAGCACATGAATGAAATCTGGCTTGACATGTTCCAGAATTCTTGAGTAATGAGTGATGATTAAGGCACCAGAATCGGTACCTCTGACGGCGGCATTAACTCCCGATGCAACAGTCTTGATTCCGTCAATGTCTAGTCCGCTATCTGTCTCATCCAAGATTGCTAGTTTAGGCTTTAGTAGCATCATCTGGAGAATCTCAAAACGCTTCTTCTCTCCGCCACTGAATCCATCATTGACATATCTAGACAGGAAACTCCGGGGAATTTTCAACTGATCCATTGCCTCGTTCAATTCCTTCCTGAAATCGGCTCCCTTGGCTGCCTCTTCTCCTCTGATACTTGCAACTGACTTACGCAGGAAGTTACCAACTTGGAGTCCAGGAACGGCCTGAGGATATTGGAAGGAAAGGAATACTCCCTGACGAGCGCGTTCCCAAGGGTCCTCGTCAAGTAGACTATCTCCGTTGAGTAGAACATCTCCCTTTTCGACTTCGTAGTCAGGGTGGCCCATGATGACATTAGCAGCGGTCGTCTTGCCACTCCCATTTCGGCCCATTATGGCATGAACTTCTCCAGGCAAAATTGTCAAGTCTATGCCTTTGAGGATACTTGTCCCATCTATCCCAACATGCAAGTCTACGATTTCCATCAAGGCTCCTGCGCGGCCGGAAGCGGCTGTCATATTCCAATCTCGGAATAAACCCCCTTTTGAATGTCTGCTTCCTTGTTAGGTCACCCTAAAATCACATCACTACCCCGCCTAGTTCGTGAATTCGTCTGATGAATCTCAAGACTCTACCAAGAACTCCCTTGAGGAGGCCTACCGAGTTCAGATAGAGGAAGCAATCAGAAAGGAGTCTGAGAGGCGAGTTACTGAGGCTCACGACCCCAAAGAGATATCTAGATTACAATCACTTTCTCTGGTCGAGTTAGCAAAATCAGATGATGCCGATTTTGTACCAGCTTTGATGGCAAGACTAGGACCAGTCAGGGCAGCATTGGATGGCCATGGGGGGGGATTGGTTGTTACTGAGAGCATAGTTGTAAATACTCCAACAGGAAACAAACTCGCATTAATTCTAGATCTTGATGGCGCATGTGTCTCTTGCGGCGCAGCACCAGGTACTCTGCAAGGAATACAAGATGATCTTCTGATTGATAACGAGGTGATTGAGGTACGCTTTAACTCAGGCATGTTGGAATGGTTCGATGACCTACAGCGCGAGTTTGTTCTGAAACACGGCGGAGTAACTTTTGTCTAGCCAATAAGCGAGGAAATTATTTCCATTGCACTGGAGGCAAATCCGAGTACCGTAACTTCTGCCCCATCGATTAATGATGCGTGCTCTCCAGCCAAACCGGCTAAGTCATATGCTCCAGCCTTTCCTTTCCAAGATCCGCTCGAGACAAGATCGACCAATTCATCTTGAGTCAATTCATCAAACTCAACCACAGCAGATTCCGACCAAATATCAGCTGTCCATCCTGCGTGTAGTATTTCGGCACCGCATTTCTCAAACGCTGGAGAGTACAGTATTGCAGTACAGGACCAAACACGATGCCTTCTTCCCGAAAGTTCCAGCAACATACTGGCTGCCATCAGTTCATCAATTGGCTGACCCAATGCAATCAATGGGTCAGTTGGATCTTCTACAAGCGTATCGGAAACGATGACTAAATCGGGCAATTCACCACTGATTGCAATTTCTTGGGCAGCAGCTTCAGCCTTAGCAGAGCAAATCAATTCAACTCTTTCAGATACTTCGATTCCACTTGAAGGATTAATTTCGTTAGAAGCCAAAGCCCTAGATTCTAATTGTACAGTTTCATTTACAATCTCAGATAGAATATCGCGCCTGCGCTCGGATGCAGATGCAAGTAGAATCGATACCATAGTGCCCTCAGAGAACTATCCGCTCATTACAGACCGGGCAGTTCACTGAGGAATTGCCCATTGCAATCTCAAATCTACTAGAGCAACTGGGACAGATTACTGGCATGTTCATCGGAGGAGGAGCAGGTAGGGTCGATTCACTCACTGCCTCTGGAATTGGAATATCTGGCAGAGGGATAACTGGATTTGGCATATCTTGGACAGGAGGGATATTGACCACCTCATTCACCAATTCAACTTCTTCTGAATCTTCAGGTTTAATCTCGGCTACTACCTTGATGTCCGACTCATCAACAACATCAACCACATCCTCCTCTAACATCACGACTCCTGAGGCAACTCCTCTGTTCCTTCTGACCCATCTGAGTCCTCTAGCCGAGAGGGTCACCAGAATGACAGTACAGAGAAGCAGTACAGCGATTGCAAAACCCCCAAGTAGAATGTTGAAATTTTGTTCGTCTAGGCCCAGTTGGTGGCGCAATATATCTAGGATTGAGTCTCCCACTCTATTGGGGTCATTATCATCAATCACAGCTCTAATCTGCCAACCGCTAGCAGAAGTATGGATGAATAGAGTTTCACTACTAGAAGGGGACCTGTCCACAAGGTACAGGTTGCCAAGATTGAGTCTGTCGTAAATTCCAAACCATCCTTCTTCCGGATCAATTATGCCGTAATTTACCTGTGGACCAGTTGGCCCAACTAGGTCGAATAGGACTTGGACTCCCCGGGGTGTCTCTACAAGATCAATCGCAGTCATTCCTCTAGCAGGGAATGTTGCAGTCAGATTTTCAATTTCGTTAAATGAAGAATCAGCAATTATTGCAATCATCTCAGCACCCAATCCCTCGCCCTGTTTCCAGGTGGCCACAATTCTCTCCTCGCCATCAATCACAAACACCACCATCTTCGCAAGTATGACATCATCGGCGACGGATTTCCTGAATGTCCAAGACGATTGCTCAATCAATCCATGCGCATACCATAGGCCATGTCTCTCTATGTTTGTCGAATCACTTCTAGTCGATTTGTAAAGGAGATGTGCGCCATCGTCATCTCCGAACTCCACTTCAAGAGCACTTGTCTCTCCAGGGATTAAATCAATCTCATCCACTACATTGGGAGTTAACGACCAGTCCGAGGACTTGGTGGGGGCATCCGCGTGAAGGATGAAAACACTAGTTTGTTCTCCAAACGAGCTACCGCTCATCATTTCTCGATGGTATCCTGAAACAAGAATTTCAGAACCATCGATATCGATATCTATTCCCCAGTATTTGCCATCAGAAAGAAGAATTGGCTGCATAAGATCTTGAATTGGAGTCATCTCACAACTAGCATCTATTGTAGAGTAACTCAGCGTCTGCCTAAAGTAGCCTGTAGAGTCTATGAAACGCCTAGTCCAAACAATGTGAGCCCAACCATCTTCTGTGCTGCTGAAGGCGATATCTCCCGACCACATTTCATCCAACACATTCGTGCATGAGGTCAACATCCTGTTGGAGTTCAGCCGATACAGGGAGAGGACTCCTTCCTTCTCGGTAATCACCAATCCTTCATCATCTAGATCGATTAGTCTGATTGGAACTTCCCCCGTCCCGAATGTCATTGATCTTGAGCCAGTCAGAGTCGATTCATCGACCAATACTGTAGACTCGACTTGGTTGTTAGACCAGTCCAAATCTGCCAGCCCGGGCCCGGTGACAGTTATTCTCACACTCACCGGTCCTGATTCGTTCATCCTATGTGCGAATGAAATCTGTGAGGCACCTTGGCCCATAACAAGAGGAATCGCAGTTGAAGATACCAACACCCATCCAAGGCCATTGTGAATCTCCAAAGAAGCCTCGACACTAGTTGCATCAGTAGATCCCAAGTTATCAACTCGTGCCGTGATAAGGAATTGGTCGTCTGGTCTTGGAATTGGTGGCTCAGTTCTGATGGCCCCATCTCTGAATGCCAGATCGACCCCCTGGGGTCTTTGGATTACAGGGAATGTAATTGACTGATCGTTGTCCGTCTCATCCAATTCCTCAATTGTATTTGCAGGATCTAGAGAAACCAAAACCGTTTTTTCTCCAATTGTAGTTGGGTTCCAGTACAGTACTACCTCCACTATGTCTCCGCTATCGATGCTGGGTAACACCATCTCATCCTTACGAGCACCATTTTCATAGAGTGAGATTGCCAAGTTAGAGGCAGCCATGTCACCATCATTTCTGATTTCAGTTCTTACTTCGAGGAAGGTATTGACATATGTCTCACTGATGGGAATGCCATACTCTTCAACAGAAAGACCAGTTCTGAAAATTAAATTTGGCGCCGGAGGGTCATTATCTACCTCAACAACTCTCTTCACTTCCTCGGAGTAGATTCCATCGCCACTAACTATTCTGGAAGAGATCCTGTAGAATCCATCGTCCACATCCTCAGTATCCCAAGTTACAGACCAGTCTCCATTAGAGCTGCCACTGCCTCCGAATGTCTGAGCAGTTTCCCACGCTTCCGTACCTATCCTCCATTGAACAGTACCTCCGTTGACCGACTCCCATGTCCCGAAGACATTGACACTTCCTGAGATTGCCTCTTGGCCACTGGGGCCCCCCATTGTTACAGCCACTAGTCCAACTTCGTGTTTCTGTTTGGCGACCTTACTCCACTGTTCAAACTCATTCCTTGCCTGAGCTTCGATAATGACTTCAATCACCTCAATCTCTTCTTCTGTGAATTCAGGTAGAGTGAATGGAGTGGTCCAATTGGTAGTTCCCTGTGCTGCGTGCCAGTCGACTAAGACGACCTCCCTTTTCGGCTCTCCTTCGGGCCTATGGGAGTACGACACCCTTACTGAGACCTCATCGATAGTGCCGTTGGTATCTTTGTCTTCATCGATATGCCCTCTAGCGCTGTAGGTCTCGCCTTCGACTAGCCAAGCATCTTCTTCGGGGCTTTCTATGACAACCCATTCCTCAGAACCCGTAGGCGGAGGGTCTGTACCATTCCCAGGATCAGGGTCAACATTTCCTCCAAGCATTGCGTTGAGAATCATATTTCCATCGATAATTCCGAATCCGTAGTCTTCATTCCATCTATTGCTGATATCTGGAAGCGAAGCCTGTCCACGAGTCTCAGAGTTGTTCTGTAGAAGATCCTTCACTTCTTGAGGCTCCAAGCCATCATCGATTTGCAACATTACTGCAACGAATCCAGCAACAGCAGGACAAGACATACTCGTCCCTGACAACTGTGTGTAACTATCCTCTGCCAAAGGTTTGGGGGCACCCGGAAGAGCACTGCTTGAAGCAGCGTGCTGGGCTGACATAATGTTTGATCCGGGAGCAACCACAGTTGGTTTGAGTTCCTCCCACTCATTGTTATCGCCATCGTCCTCCCGTGGCCCTGAGTTTGAGTAGGAGGCAATCATATCGTCGCCACGCTCAATAGTATTTTCATCATCTATTGACCCAACAGTAATGGCACTATCTGAGGCGCCTACTGAGGTCACCCTACGCTTACCATCGTTTCCGATTGCAGCAACTGGAACTATTCCAGCATCAGCCGCAGCATCAACAGCTCTAGCATCGGCATTCGTTCCATTATCTCCTGGGTCATCATCTCCTCCCGGATTAGCGGAACCAAACGACATGGACATCACTTGGATGCCCTCGCTGGAGTCGTTGTTCCCCCAATCGGTATCGACATTATCGACCACCCATTGTATTCCTCTGAGCGTGGCAGCAGAGTTGGTTGCTCCAGCATCACTCATTACCTTGACATCAACTAAGTAAGCACCAGGGGCATAACCTTGATTGATTCTACGAGAATCTCCTGTTCCCAGGGCTATTCCTGCAACATGAGTACCATGCCCGTCTCCATCATCCGGGTCCAAACTTCCATCATCACAGTCCTGTGAACTCCACGAGGTTGCATCACATCCTGCTAACCATTTCGGGTCAGCCAATTCATCCGGATCTTTCTCATTATCATTGTTTGAGTCAGAGAAGTCATCAAGAGAGAAATGCTCGTTATCGACTCCAGTATCGAGAATTGCAATTACTACTCCCGAACCGTCGTAGCCGAAGTCTCTCATTGTCTCATCAAAAATTTCGGAATCTCTGACCTTTGAGCCTCGAGTAGCCTTATCGAGTAGAGGGACAATTACATTCTGTTCTTCAATCATGACGACACCCTCGAGCGACCAAATATCAACCAGCGAACTGATTGGAACATGATCAATCACAATCGAATCAAGGATTCCAAGCGGGTCAAACCATGAACTTTCTTCATGCCACCCATGAGAATACAGGACTTGCTTAATCGCATCAATATCATTTGGCCCCGGATGCCATGAGTAATCAACCACGATGGCAACCGTTGGCAAACCATCCGCTCCGATAATTGAAGTAGTTGAGACAGAAGTTGATTGACCAGCGATAATTCTCTGCAACCTATCGTCCATCCCATTGGAATCTAAGTCATACCAATAACTGAACCACCATCCGGGCTCCTCAACAGGCCAACCAGATCCATGCGGCGGAAATCCTGGAGAACGGTCTTTCTCAGGACAAACACTATCTCCACACATCAGAGGAGGCAAATCCTCCTCCATGGGATCATCCGAGACATCACTCAAGGGGGGTTCGGGAGAGGGCAGTAAGGCCCCAGAAGCCACTGAAACATCCATCACGAACAGAAGAAGAGCGACGATTACAGGAACCCTCAACTTAGTGGTATCCGGCATGGCTCTCACAGAGAGCCAAACTCAGATGCTGTATAATCTCAACCTGTGTAGGTGCAATCCGAATGCGTTTACGGCCAATTGAGGTGAGAGCCAGAGAGTGTACACCTGAGGCGACAGACTTCACCATTCATCTCTGTTACAATCTCGCCGTCGCAGATAGGACAAATTGCATTCTCAGATAACTCCTCCAACCATGCCCTTCTAGTCTCCAACTCATCCCCCTCCTCTCTGAGCCTGCTCAGTATTCTGGCAGCGGCTCCGTGAAGCGGTTTGCCTGAAAGAGCCCAAGGATCCTCCTCTAGGCTGCCCATGCGACTCATAGCCTGCTCTCTCATTGCCATAGAACTCCCCATTCCAGATGTTCCCGAGACTTCATCCAGAGGACTCGGTGCGCCTCGCGCCAAAGGCCGTGCAAGTAGATAGGCAAGGAAAAAACCACCGAAATGAGCCATATGGGCCACATTAGAATCTCCAGCAGTAGCGCTCTGGAGCTCATATATCTGCAAGACCTCGAGTCCAAGTCTGACGAATACAATCAACCAGACCGGCCACGCTCTTATCAAAAATAAGAGAGGAAACTCGATCTTATCTTCGGGCCAACAAGCCATGTAGGCGCCCAGTATTCCAAATGCTGCTCCACTGGCCCCAATTGCAGGTATTGATGATTCTGGATGAGAAATTATCCAAGCGATATTCCCGCCCATGAATCCTAAAAAATACACCATCATCCATCTTCGCGAACCTAGACGCTGCTCCAATGGAACTCCAACTAATGCAACAACGAGGATGTTGAAAAGGACATGAAGCCAGTCAGCATGTAACCACGCCGCAGTCACCATCCGGTAAGACTCGGCAGGATCTGCCATTATACTCGGTTTAATTCCCAAAAAGTCAACCACCCAAGAGTAACTCATCGCATAACCTCCTAATATCGACTCTGCGAATTGTACAAATGATACTAACAAAAGGGATAGAACTGTTGCTAGTGCAACACTGGTCTTTGAATGCTCAGCCCATAGAAATGGAGCAATAGCCGCAGATAGCATTGCGGTTAGTAGCAATATGTCTGACCAGTCTAATACACTCATCGCACCATCTCCTTGTCAGTGCGCCTAGGTCGGAGCGAATAGCCGCTTCGTAGTATGGAATCACTCAAACGATACACCTTACTCCCGGACTCATGGCAACAGGTCCGATGCTGCAGACCTCAGGCCTCTCGGTCGATAGAGGAAGTAGAGCAGTACTCAAGGGCGTTGATTTTGAACTCTCATCGGGCGAGATTGTTGCACTTGTTGGGGACAATGGTTCAGGTAAGACAACATTGCTCGAAGCATGCGCAGGAATTCTCCCTCTATCTGGAGGATCAATCAGCAGACATAGTAAATCAGGAAAGATGCAAGTCGTCAGAGATTGCGAAGGTAGAAGGAATCAGCCACCACCTACGGGATTGACCCTACAGAGAGATGGAATTTGCGGGGAAGAAACAGTCGAAGAGAGACTCGAGGTCGCACTAAAGGTCGCCGGAATGGAAATGTCCGAGCCGACTGCTTCGGATGTTCTCAAAGAGTGGGGTCTTGAACATAGAAGAGCAGATAGGGTGGCTCAACTATCTGGGGGACAGATTCGGCGTCTAGCAGTTCTGTGTGGGCTGGCGCCCGCAGCACTTAGTGCAGAGTCTAGGGTAGTGATGTTGGATGAACCCTCCGAAGGTTTAGATCGAGCAGGCAAAGAACTCCTAATTGGATGGTTGAGAGGACTCAAATTAAATGGCCATTCAGTGATGGTAGCGACTCACGATCAGTCAATTATTGATTGCAGCGATCGTATCATGAAAGTCACAAATGGAAATCTGAACGAGTCAAGTGGTATCTCTGAAGGAATGCCTTCCGATTTACCCGGTCCGCTACCGCCTGTGGAGCCGAGTACTCATGGAGCACTGATTCGATGGGCAATTAAGATGGAGACTAGAAACCCCTTGGATACTACTGGAAGAGCAGCACCCGCTCTAGTAGCACTCCTATTGTCATACGCGCTGATAGGTGAAATTGACATGTCTCATGTTGGGAATGACCTAGTTGCAGCCCTAGTTCTGGCTCCGGCATTCATCACAGCAGTCATCTCACCAGCTCTCACCCGCCGTCTGGCTGAAGAGAGATGCGGAGCTTGGTGGAATGCAATGATTGGCCCTAGTGCAAGGCCAACCTATTCGTTGGTAGGGGCATCAATCATTCTACCGCTCCCGATTACTTACTTTGCTTGGGTCATCTTAGTCGACCCCTCGGAATTCACATATCATTCGGAAGTCACCCGTTGGCTCTGGCTTCCGGCGTTAATAATAATCGATGTAGCCGCTGCGGCAGCGGCTTTGCACCTACTGGTTGCAGATTTACGCAGAGCCTCTGCCGCAGCCGCTTCATTACTCCTATTGGTCCTAATCTGGCCATTTTTGCAACTGACTGATGCACTTTCTCTAATGATGACCGACGGAATGTCATTTGGCCTCAGCATCGGCGACCCTCTAATCTCCTGCCTCATTGCAAGTTTAATCTCTGTAGCAGTATGGGCAGTTGCAGTTTTCCTACCTGATGCCTGAGGACTAGCATTGATGACCAACAGCATTCTCGCGCGGGTATGGCTGGCGTGTCAAGAGCGGGCATCATGCTCACAGGACTCGGACTTACTGGTGCGGCCCTGACTCTACTTCTTGGCTTCACTTGGGCTCCTACAGTCGACCCTTCAGCTTGGAATTCTCCTGAGGCATACAGAATCCTCTACTGGCATGTGCCATTTGCTTGGTGTTCATTCCTAGCCTATTGCATTCTTTTCATCGGATCAGTAGCGTGGTATGCCAGACGCTCCGAGTTGGGCTGGAGGATGATTTGCACGGGCTCAGATTTAGCCCTATTGTTTGGACTAGGGGTCGTAATTTCAGGGCCTATATGGGGCTCAGCAGAATGGGGAGTTCCGTGGGATTGGGGTGATTTGAGACTAAACACATACGGTCTTCTAACTGGTGTAACTCTATTTCTTGTCCTAGCGAGAGGATCGCAGCCCGATGGCCAAGGAACTAGGGACACAATTGCTGCAATCGGCCTCTTTGGATTTGCCTTGGTCCCAGTAACGGCCTTAGCTACTACATGGTACCAAGAACGCCACCCTGGAATTGTAGTAATTGAAAGCGAAGAGTCCGGACTAGCTCCCGAGATACTCGCAGTTATGCTGATGGGTTTCGCTTCGTTTGTACTACTTTTTGCAGGTTTGGCGATACTAACCGATACCTTGCATAGGATGGAATCAAGACTGAGTCACCTTCAGCATCAACTGGACGAGGGGGCAGTACATTGAGCGGCGTGACTGAACTTGGACTGGCTTACGCAGCTATGATTGGACTAATCGGCGCGTATGTATACCGACTAGTAATCAGATTGTACGATCTGGACGCCCGCCTTGCTGCTGTTGAGGATGCCGTATCTGCCGATGAAAGCGAGTAAGAACCCGTTTTTCCCTACGGGAACCCTTGAAACGGGGCGGCGAGGCGCAAACCGACGAGGACCATGTCTGAAGGAGCATTCTGCATCGCTTGCGGAGCCCCTCCTCCTCTGACCTCAGAGCGAATGTGCGAGTCGTGCCTCAGACAGCGAACCGAACTCTCCAAACTTCCCGAGAGAATTCAACAGTCTCGCTGTGCTAAGTGCGACTCATATGAGGTGCGTGGGAGATGGTCAAAGATGGATCCTGAGGACATAGCGGACCTTAGGATAAGGGAAAATCTAGTTGCAGAGGACCGTGCAAAAAATGTTGCAGTATCTTTCTCTGTAGAAGTCATCGACGATAGAACTTGTAGACTTCATGTCGAGGTCTCAGGCACCATTGAAGGTTACCAATTTGATGACCGACACGAGGCGCTTCTTCAGACTAGTAATGCAGTTTGTACGCCCTGCACTCGAAAGGCCGGATCATACTTCGAAGCAACCGTACAACTGAGATCAGCCGGAAGGCGTTTGGACGATGTTGAACTGAAGCAATTGAGAGCAACATTAGACGAGATGCTCGAGGGCATGGAGCCTGATCCAATGTTTTTCATCACAAAAGAAGGCCCTGTGACAGGAGGATGGGACTTGCAACTAGGCTCAAAGGCAATGGCTAGGACATGGAGCAGAAGACTCGTTAAGTCTCACGGAGGGACCATCAAGGAGACTTCTACAGTAGTAGGCTCCAATGACGGAATTGATGTTACTAGATTGACCCTCAGCTATCGCAAACCCGCATATGATTTGGGTGATGTAGTCCGATTCAGAAAGGAGTTGTGGATGATTGATGGCTGGCAGAGTGATGGCCCCAGTATTCGCCGACTTGAAAGATACGAAAGATCAGGCGCTACATGGAGAGATATGGAGAAATCAATCGTAGTCTGTTCGAGTAGGGAACAACATGTTGTCGAGGTGATGAACAGAGACAGTTCAGCCGCCGAAGTGATGGACCCTACTGATTACAGGATGGTGACAGTCGCTCTTCCGTATGATGATGATGGAAAAGCCAATCGCATACGCATCGGCTTCATAGACAGTGCATGGGTAGCCCTACCTGCTGGAAGGAGGCCTGTCAATGAGTGATTTCGAAATGACCGAACTACTATCGAAACACGATTCGTGCAATATGGCAGATCTGACTCGTTCCTTCGTAGAAGATTTTGAGATGGCGATTAGTCAAGAGACCGGATTGAGTTCCGATACTGATTGGAGTGGAGTAGTTTGCCTTGGAATGGGTGGCTCTGGAGCTGGAGGGAGATTCCTCAAGTCATTAGCCGATTCTGAGGGAGGGATGCCATTCGTAATTTGGAGCGACTATGGTCTGCCGAGTTGGTGGGGCCCGGAGTGGCTAGTACTGGCTACATCTTACTCAGGAAATACTGAGGAGACTTTGGACGGTGTCAAAGAGGCCTTAGAATCAGGAGGTTCTGTAATTGCTGTTTCTTCAGGAGGTCAGCTTTCAGATATAGTTCTAGGTAGTGATGATGCCACTCTAATCGAGGTCCCAGAAGGGCAGATGCCTAGAACAGCATTCGGCCACATCTTCGGCTCTCAGATGGCAGTTTGCTGGGACATGGGACTCCTGAGAAGGCCCAACGGGGACGACTTGACAGCGATGCTTGGTAGACTAAGGGACGCTTCATTCCAAGCAGACCCTTCCCAAGGGGATGCAATATGGCAGACTATGGCAAAGTCACTAGTGGGCAGAGAAATTGGAATTATCTCTCCTACTGAGTTAGGGGCTGCCGGCTATCGCTTCGCTTGCCAAATAAACGAGAACGCAAACGGCTTTGCTAATCCAGTAGATGTTCCTGAGATGAATCACAATGAGATTGTCGCATGGCAGTCTGAGGGGCAGCATAGAGCAATGATAGCTCTAACATGCGAAGGAATCCATCCACGAAGTCAAGCTAGGATGCATTGGCTGGTTGACAATATAGAGAGCCAGATATCTTGGAGAATTGATTGCGAGGGACAGAGTTTACTTGAACGACTTTTGTATGCCACTCATGTCACAGATTGGATTTCGATTATGCTAGCCGTACTCAAGCAAAACGATCCTTCTGAAATGACCCCAATCGACTCACTCAAGGCCCATTTATCTACCATTTAGTAGAGTGGCCCGAGTATGTTCCTAGGGTCCGGATAAATCTCCAGTGCCCGGGTTCTTTCTCCAGGCGCCACTACCCCTGGCATATCGTGAGTCTCGGGCTGAACCAATGACAATTGGAAGTGCAGATGAGGTTCCCAACCACCATTCTCCTCGAATGCTCCGAACCAAGCAACTACTTCTCCTGCCATGACTCGCTGCCCGACTCTCTTACCTTCAATCGATGCAGCATTTAGGTGCCCGTACAATGCCCATACTGAGATTCCGGAAATTTCGTGCTTGGTGATTACTACATTACCATAATCACCAGAGGCAGGATTGTAGCCAAAGTGGGATATTTCGCCATCCATGAATGCCATGCATGGAGTTCCCACCGGGCCTCCAATGTCTATTCCCATGTGCACATTCCTCTCTCCTCCGAATAATTCGGTATTGTACAGATTAGGTCTTACTTCGTCATACTTGCCGACACTGAACTCAGTCTCAGGCTGATTCCAGACTCCCTGACTTAAATCGAGGACTGTATAGTCTTCGGGCAAATCTACCACAGGGTGATATTCGTTTGAGCCCCAATCAATCATGAGTTAGGCTAGGGCCTAGTACAGAAGACACTTACCTAGTAATCCTCTAAATCTTCGGGGAATTCTAGTAGGTCAGACTGATTAGAAGAAGGCAGCGATTCAACCTCTCTCAATTTACGATCCATTGCTCTGAGTCGGCGTTGAACTGAGTCACCATCTCCTCCGATTGTATTTGCAGCAGTATTGAGTTGCTTGTGTAACTTAGCCATCATTTCTCCAAACTTTGCAAACTCAGTCTTAACTCCTCCAAGAACATTCCAGACTTCGCTGGCGGTAGCCTCTAGCGCTAATGTGCGAAATCCCATTTGTAGGCTGTTAACGAATGCTGCTAGAGTAGAAGGACCAGTTACAACAATTTGGTGATCTCTTTGGAGAGTTTCGAACAAACCCGGCCTCCTAACTACATCGGCATATAGGCCCTCAGTGGGGAGAAACATAACAGCAAAATCGGTAGTATGAGGAGAAGAAACATACTCCTTTCTGATTGTCTTTGCCTTAGCAGTGACATTGGACGCGAATGTCTTGTAGGCCTTCTCAATGAATTCTTTATCTCCTCCATCAAATGCATCCAATAATCGCTCATAATCTTCCTTCGGAAACTTACAGTCTATGGGGAGCCAAACAGGATCATCCAAATTTCCATCCGGGCCAGGGAGTTTGATAGCAAACTCAACTTGGCCATTACATTCAGGATGAGTCTTCACATTCTTCTCATATTGGTTGGGTGAGAGAATACTTTGGAGTATCTGCTCAGCCTGAATCTCACCCATCGCCCCTCTAGTAGAGACATTAGCTAGGACTTTCTTCAAATCTGCCGTATCTGTTGCAAGTGCCTGCATCTCACCCAAACCACGCTGAACCGCCTCAAGTCGTTCACTTACTTGTTTGAAAGATTCTCCAATTCTCTTCTCAAGAGTTGTTTGCAATTTTTCATCTACAGTCTCGCGCATCTGATCAAGTTTCTTTTCATTTCCTTCCTTAAGATCCTCAATATTCTTTGACACATTAGCCAGATGTTCTTGCTGAGATTGCCCTAGTGCCTGTAAGGTATTCATTTGTTCAGATCCCATTTCCCGGATTTCTCTCCGAAGTTCTGCACCTCCATCTGAATTATTGTTGCTAAACAACTGCCAAAGAGTGAAAGTCAGCGCTAGCCCAAGGAAGCCAATCGCAATCAACTCGACATCCGCCATGTAATCTTATCAGAATTGGGAGTATTTGAACTATGAGAGAATTCCAGCAAGTTCTACACTCATATTGGTTCTTAGGTAAGGCCGACTTTCAGAGAGCATGAGAGTCAGGAGATTGGCGATGTTACTGTCTGGGCTAGAGCAAACCAAATCCCGTTCTGCCAGTCTTGAACAGTACTCTACCGACGGCGATTTAGCCGCCCGATGGCTTACTGACATTTCCAACTTTGGAGACTTGAAAGAAGGATATTCAGTTCTTGATTTGGGGTCAGGTAATGGGATACTGGGCTTGGGCGCCATGTTACTAGGGGCGAGTAGAGTAACTCTGATTGATGCAGATCAAGACGCCTGTGAGGCGGCCCAAAATAATGTAGACAAGTTGGGATTTACGGAATCGATTGAAGTGACCCAAGCCACTTTAGGGGCCGACTTAATTAGTCTAGATTCGACTGATTTAGTCATTAGCAATCCTCCGTGGGGAAGACAGTCTCCCAAGGCC
>DAON01000086.1 GCA_002501885.1 Euryarchaeota archaeon UBA220
CAGTCTAGAGGTCATGAAAACCCCAATATGAAGCCCGGAGATTGGAATTGCCCGAAATGCAAGAATCATAATTTCGCAAAGAGAGATGTGTGTAATCGCTGCGACACTAGAAAGCCGGTTGCCGGAAAGGGCTCTAGGAAAACTCCAGGAAGGCAGCGTAGACCCAATCCAAGAGATAATTGGAAGCCCCGGGGGCGAGGAAGAGGCCGTGGAAATGGCCGGTGAACAACCCGAGCATTCATGCATCTAATGCCGTAGCATCAGATGTGGCCGATACTCCCGAGATGGTCTGGCTAGATGCCTTGGAGGCCGAAGGCAGCGGCGACAGAGTGGGTGCTCTTGAGGCTGCCAAAAGAGTAGTGGAGATGGACCCTAAACATACAGATGGATGGATGGGGGTGGCTCGTTGGTCACTTCCGCCGGAAAGCAAGGGTCGTCAACAGATGCCAGATCTAGCACAAGCGGCCAAGTCCATAGCCGCTCTAAGAAAAGTCGTAGCGCTTGACCCAGAACCATTTGACCCGTGGAAGTTGGGTGGTGTTCTGTTAGTAGATCATCTGGGAATGATGGAACAAGGTTTGGATTGGTGGCAACAGAGACGAGAGTTTGCACCTTACGAAGTAGCTCCGATTATCGAACAGATTGGCATACTAGTCAGAATGGGGCTATACGACGAGTGTGCTAATTTGCTTGAGCAATTGTACAGCGAAGGGATGGAAGCGACTACAAGTGACCAGTTGACGCAAATGGAGGCTGTGAACAAAATGGTTTCTAGGGCAGCTAAAATGGAAGAAGATGAGATTTTCAAGCCCCAGAACCCCAAGCACCCTCGCTGGAGAATAATTGAGAACATGAAGAAGCGTAAGCCAATTTCTCCGACTTTCTTTCTGATTACTTTCGTCGCCCCAATTGTATTCATTCTAGGCACATTTGCGATGACTCTGCTTGGAGGTACGACTTGGGGATTCCTTGTCGTATTCGTGTTCATTCTAGCATGTTTCATGGTCATCACCAGACTAGCCTCTGGTATGTTGCACAGAATGAATCGGCACGCTTTAGATTTGGATCGAGCAATAGATTACGAAACTACATCTGGAAAAATCTGCATCCCAGAGGAAATAAGGTACAGCAAGTTGTACAATGCAATGGTTGCAAACAGAGTCCCCGCATTGAATGAGAGGTTGGAATTAATTGTCGAAGGAGGGGATAAAATGCCTATTCGATGGAAGCCCGAACTTCCTGAATTCAAAGAACTGAATACAGTCGAAGATTCTGAAGAATGGTGGTCGGACTCTGAGATGGAACCTCTGGACGATTAGGTGCCAGCGCTGAAGTCAGTAAGGTATGCCATCTGTTCAGCAGTCAGTTCATCAATCACTATACCTGCGGTCTGTAACTTGAGTGTAGCTAATTCGGCGTCTTGCTCGGGACTGATATCATAGACCAAATTCTCGTATTCTGCACCCTCTCCGGCGAGTCTGCACAGAGCTAAGAATTGGTTAGCGAATGACATGTCCATCACCTCACTAGGGTGTCCTTCTGCTGCAGCTAGGTTGACCAGTCGACCTTTTGCAAGAAGGTGAATAATACGGCCATCTTTCATCTCATAGGCCTCATTATTTTCTCTAATCTGAGTCATACCAGTGGATGAATTCTCCAAGTCAGTTATGTTAATCTCGCAGTCATAGTGTCCTGTGTTGCAAACGATTGCTCCGTCTTTCATGGAATCAAAATGCCTGCTCACTATGACATCTTTCATTCCAGTAGCAGTACAGAAGATATCCCCTAGGGTAGCAGCTTCATCCATGCGCATTACTCTGAAACCATCCATTACAGCTCTTAGGGCTGCGATTGGGTTAATCTCAGTGACAATGACATTGGCACCCATTCCTCGTGCCCTGGCTGCTAATCCCTTACCACAGTGCCCATAGCCTGCAACGACGAAATCCTTGCCTGCCAAGAGTACGCTAGTTGCCCTGATAATGCCATCAATGGTGGATTGCCCTGTACCGTGAACATTGTCGAAATCCCACTTCGTCTCAGCATCATTAACTGCAATTACAGGATATAGTAACTCACCGGAGTCTGCCATGGCCCTCAGACGGTGAACACCAGTAGTCGTCTCCTCAGTCCCTCCGATAATTCCCTCAGCAAGTTCGGGGAATGTGCTGTGAACACGGTAGATCAGGTCAGCTCCATCATCGAGTGTTAGAGTTGGTTTGAAGTCAAGTGTTCGATCGATGCACCTGTAGAAATCATCGGTTGACTGGCCATGCCATGCATGTACTCCGTAACCCTCTCTAGCTAACCATGCAGCGACATCATCCTGAGTCGATAATGGGTTACACCCAGACCAACTAATCTCGGCTCCTGCAGCACAGATAGTCTCAATCAAGACTGCTGTCTCTTTAGTTACATGTAGGCATCCTGCCACTCTCTGACCTTTCAGAGGGAGATCATGCTCAGCCGACTCACGCAAGGCTGCTAGGGCAGGCATCCTACTACGAGCCCATGCGACCTTCTTCTCTCCAGAGTCGGAAAGAGAAAGATCGGCTACGGTGCTGTGCCCGGACACATCCATGGCTACCGCCCAATATGTCAAGCACTTCAAGTTGCGTCTAAGGACCTAATAGGTCAGCCGCCGCCTTTACGTTGCTGCTCATAGTAAGATGCATAGTACTGTTCAGCATAGGTCCGTGCAGTCTGCTCATCGTATCCTGAAGCAACCATCTGTTGGACATAGGCTTCAACTGGATCCATCTCCTCGACGCCGCCGAACTGCTCTACTGTATCTGTAGTGGAGTCGTCTCGGCCTCGACCGCGCAACACCATAGTGGCTACAACAACGAGAACCAAAACCAGTAAACCAGCGCCGGCGAAGATTAGCATGCCTGAGTCGTCTCCTTCCTCATCAGGGCCCTGATCGGGTAAGACCGGAACTAGAGTAATTCCAATCTCCTGTCTGAGATCATATCTGCTACCGTCTCCTTCGATAATTCTGACATGAATTGTCGCTGAAACTCCAGTTTCCTGATAGAGGTCAGAGATATCTAGAGTCATCGTGAACTGCTCTCCATCGGCCAAATTCTCAGTGTTATTGAACTTACCAATGGTCTTCTGAGTGGCCTTCTGTGTTGGAGTGTAATCTAGAACATCTTCTGATAATGCTACTTGGATTACCACATCACTATTCTCAGCGCCGGAGACTAGAGTACCAGATATTGTGACCAATGAATCCTTCTGATTGTCATTAGGACCAGGGTTGCTGAACTGTACTATCGGCTCGTCGTCACCGAAATCCTCACCGACGACGATGAAGTACATTCTGTGTTTCTCACTCTGCTTTCCTGCCTTATCATAGACAATAAGCTCAACTCTGATTTCGTTCTCTAAGTTGCCATCAGGGCTTGCCGTTAGATTTCGGAACACATAGGTCCAATCTTCGCCACCAGCTGCTGCCGGAATCTGGAAGACATGCCCCTCTAGTGTTGGATCAGAGCTGTCCCATGGATAGTCAAAGAAGACCTTCCACTCATAGAGCTCTATGCCAGTCGTTCCCTCGGGAGCATCTGGATCGTAGCTCGCGCTTGCATCGAAAGAGATACTCAAATCTCCGGTGTCTGAAAGCCTGGCTCTGTAAATCGGCCAGTCAACTCCTGCAACTGTCTTAGTTCCGTCAAGAGTGACGTATTCACTACTGGTGGCATCTTCTACCATTACAGCGTCAGCCATCGGCCTAAACTCGTCGGCAAGCGTATCGTCTGTGACCAAACGGATGTAGGTCATCCTAGTGTGCCCATCCTCGTCGTGCAGATATAGAGTCAGCAACCACTCTGCACCGATTCTACAGTTGGTATCAGAAGTCGAGTCGCCAACACAGAAGCTGCCCAAAGTAGGTATGGATGGGTCGATTTGCTGAGTGTGACTGTATTCGCCAGCATCAATCACCATACCGTCCCAACCAGTGACGGAATCATTGTTTCCAGACTCAAGAGTCCAGTCTGCCACAATTCCATCTACTGTGGTCACGAAGTTGAAGTCAAGATCTGAATTGCTCTTGATGTACTTCGTAGCATATGCACCAGTAACAGTGTCAATCGATTGTGTCTCGCCGTTGATTGTCAATTCAAAGCTCTCACCGGCGATTCCGAAGTCATTCGGGTAAGGTGTGTGGTGGTATGCCAACATATTGGATAGCAGAGGTATGGTCTCCCCTCCGAACTCCTCTGAAACACTTGGATTCTCCACATCGATAGTGGTCACAATTAGCCCGCCTGCACCTCTGTTACAAAGCGATAACAGAGATTGAGATTCGTAGTCCGAGTCTCGTATCAGTGTGTGGAAAGTTCCAGTTGGGTCACTAATGCGGCCACCGCAGACTTGTGGTATTTGGGTGAGTTGGACTTGAGCCGTATCTAGACCTGCAAGTGCAACATGAGATCCTCCGTTGATTCCACTGAATGCGATTGGGTCGACATTGCTCAGAATCGGATGGAATTGATCAACGATAGTGATGTTTGTGTGGAGGATTCTGTTGTCCATTGTGAAATTCACTTGGTTCCTCATGGCTATGTCCATTCCGAATGGAAGTCTGTTAGGCTGGTATTCGTTACGATATGGACCTAGGTGCATCTGAACTGTGCCGCCTCCAGTCATGTAGTCCTCAAGAGTCTCGGTCAGGCTGAGGCCGTCACTATCTCTGGTCTGGGCCAACATCTCGTAGTACTCGCCATAGTACACATTGTAGTCAGTTTGCCATGGCAACAGAACCTTGTTGTAATGCTCAACCCAGTCAGGGGTGCCATAGGTATCCCAGTTCTGCATTCGCAATTGGGTGTAGGTCATTCCCATTGCCTCGAGGTCTTTCTTGACACTCTGCAGGCGGTTCTGGTCAGTTGGGTTCGAAAGAATAGCGACATCAATATTGTCGTAGAACAGAATCTCGAAGAATCTGTCATTTCCTGACGGCTCCAGCGAACCGTCCTCTTGGGCGATTTGTGCACTGAAACTGATATTGTAGGTGTGACCGTCATACCAGGAACTGTAAGGTGATGTCCAGTTGGCCTGGCCTCTTTGGTGTGGTGCGAGATCGAAAGGACCGTTCTCGCTTGCTTCCTCGTAAACAGTTTGTCCGGTATCCAAATCAACTATCTTCATCGTCAGTGTATACTCGCCTGCGATTACTCCGTTCAATAGAGGAACAGCAAAGTCGTGGGCTGAGGCGCCACCGGGGTTGGTCGAGTAGACGCACTCGTATGTGATATCGGACACGCATTCTAGAACATCTGGCTGTAGCAGAGTGATATCTGCGCTAGCGATGCTGAAGATAATCGAAGAGTGGTTGTTTGCAGTATTTACCTCGGACTCATTGTACCAAGCGGTCAATGGATCTGTGTTGTCAAAAATCGTGGTAACATCAATCTTGTAGATTCCGCTTTGGAAGTCGTGAGTTCCGAGAGTAACGATATCCTTCTCCGCCGCATCAAGACCAGTCACATCGACTGTGTATGAACCATCGTCCTCGAAGGTGAATTGCTCTACTCTGATATTGTCGATTGCGAAACCGGCTAGGCCTGCATTGCCGTTGACTCCATCGTCGTTAGATTGGAATCTCCAGGTTAGAGTGACTTCTGAGCCAGCCATAGAGGTGCACTCGTCCCTCCACTCGGAGGTGTCCGCACTGGTGCGGTTCAGAATTACAATGTGAGTCATATCAACTGTAACAGACTTCATGATGTTCTCTGAGTCAAACCATACGACAGAATTGATGTTGTCAGAGTGGTCGCCAAAGTACTCTACTTCGTCATAGCCGTTCAAATCGAAGTCCTCACAGCGGTGGAAGTTAGGGTCTTCTGGATTTGTATTCTGAATACCGTTCTCATTGAGATCGGTCCAAGTTCCATAGACGACTCCTTCGAAATATTCGCCGTCCTTGGTCCATGTAATCTCCAGATTAGCAGCGTCACGGATAGCCAAGATGTTGCCCCCGCTGTCCTTGAGATAGTCTCCCTCTGCGTAGTAATCAAATGTCAGGTAAGTGAAGTCAGCTCCAAACTGGGCCACAGGAATAGGGTCGAGTGTCATTGTCTCATTCCAGTTGTCTCCGTAGCCGTCACTAGGGTGACCTAGCCAGTAGGCATGGCTGTTGAAGATCCCCACATTCTGAGGCAGCATATCATTGGACCCGGTAGAGTCGTCGATACGGCTTCCGTTAGAATTGCCATCATCAGACCAAATGGGATCTACTCCAGAGAAGTCCTCGATTGCAACCAAATCTGGTTCAGCATTTTGGATAAACGCCTCGAGTTGGAAGTCTGTTATGGTGTTACCACAGTTCTCGGCCTTTACCCTAATATCACGATCTCCAGAAGCATAACGCACCCCGTTTTCAAGATCGACCCAGTGTTCCTCAGCCAAACATGGGTCAAACAAGTTGTTAACGGTCAATTGGAATTTTATTTCATCGTTCAGATCATCCATATTGGTAAATCCAGTTGGATTAGTTAACTCGGTCTTGACATAATAGGTTGTGTTGTCAATGAAATCGGCTGTTAGACTAACCTCCTCGGAGGCACCAGCAGCGAAGTTGTTGAAGTTAAGTGTCTGACTTACAGTCTCAGAGGTTCCAAAGGTTACATCTCTCTTCCTGATTGTTATGTTGTCGAAAGCGAAGCCGTCTAGCCCAGTATCCTGGGAAGAGCCAACAGGCCCTACAGACCCCATAAGGCCGCTTCGGAATCGGAATCTGATATCGATGACCTGTCCAGCGTACGGTGTCAAGTCAATAGATTCCAACTCGTTTGGATCTTCAGAGGTTCCGCCGCCCTCAGTGTAATTAATCCATCCAGTTGCTGTGTTGGAGAAGAAGTTTCCATTGTAGGTGTTGTATTCTGGGTCAACGCCTTGTGCCAGAATACGGAACATTCTCTCATTATCCCAGCCGCCATTGAAGAATACTGACTCCCATCCATTGCCGTCGCTCCATACTTCGATT
>DAON01000049.1 GCA_002501885.1 Euryarchaeota archaeon UBA220
TCATCTCCTGGAATAATTCCAAGAGGAGAGGTTCTAGGTCCTTGGCTGCCAGAGCCGCCGGTCTGGTAAGCAGCAGCACAGTTGCCGCTAGTAGCAGCGGAAGGCCAGTTGCCGCTGAGAGCATACAGCGTCTCGTAGACTGTCATGTTGGCTCTCAGAAGCATTGGCTTGAGGCCTTCGAAGTACCCTCCACTGGCGAAGTATCCTCCGTAGAATACCACACACATGTCGGCCCATTCTGTGTTCATC
Organism: Euryarchaeota archaeon UBA220; assembly: GCA_002501885.1. Taxonomy (GTDB): domain Archaea; phylum Thermoplasmatota; class Poseidoniia; order Poseidoniales; family Thalassarchaeaceae; genus Thalassarchaeum. The sequence goes on from DAON01000049.1 coordinate 250, forward strand.
GAACCTGAGGTGTCAATGGGAGCGACCATTTCCACCTTACCACCACGGGTATCGTCCCAGACGATCTGAACGAAGTCGTCTAGGTCAACTGCAACATCTGGGTGGCCCTTGTGACCAATGATTGGTGTCAGCAAGGTCTCTCCGACGGCTACGATTGCTTCTCTGGAGATCAAATCTGGCTCAATCATGGAGTAGTAGATTTGGGGTTGTTGGTAGAACTTGTCTAACTCCTCGAAGGAATCTTCCCAAACAATGTGGGCGTTGCCTTCCGAATCGGTGTCGATTGCTGGCCAGTCTCGGTTTTGAGTGTGAACTGAAACCTCGAAGTCGTTCACGAGAGAGATGACATCGTCAATAGCCGAGTCACCATTTTGGTCATCCTGTGAGGGGTCAATCATTGTGTACAGGATTGTCCATTGTGAAGCCTTGTCAGTCCAAGTGATGTGGACATTATCATCGTGGTCAACAGCGATATCGGGATGCCATGCCCTATGTGCTCCTGGGTTAGAAATCTGAGTCTCAGCAATCAGGATGTCACCTCGAGGATCATGCATCTGATACCACAGGTGTTGGGTATTCCTACTCCAAACGAAGTGTACATTCCCCATCGAGTCCGCATCGGTAGCTACCATTCTGTCATTGGCAGAGCCGCCATTGACTATCTGTATCGCATCTGTCAATACTACTTCACTGGCCTCAGCTTCGGGGATATCTATCGCCGCGAAGGTACTCATCAGCATCAGAAGAACCATTGACACGCTGTTTCTCATCTTTCCAGTTTCCATTTCTAACCCTCCAGCACTACTGCTGTAACGAGTTTGTTCGTGGTTCAACTATACTTAACCTCGACCCTTAACGGTCATTCGCGCGTATGAGAGAGTAGTGGGTTTTAGGCCCAGTCCGCAGGGTCGAAATCACGACCAAAACCACCTGTTTCATCGGTGTCTATGGTTGATGCTTCCTCTTGGGTTTCTGGTTGCCTTCCGCTTTGGCCCTGAGCCTTCTTTGAAATCCAATCATCCACTGGGCCCGGCTTTCCAATTCCTGGTCCGTAGCAGAATTTGATCTTGTGAATTAGTGCCAACTTAGTGAGCCACAGATGGCGCATGGTGTGCATGAATTCGTTTTGGGTTAGGCCGTCAAACCAAATCGGCCGGGAGAGGTTGAATGCCTGTAGAGGTCCGGGGGTATCGTTAGTCTTCTTGCCGACATGAAGCACCCAATCTAAATCCGCCTGGGTGAGGTGGATTCTTGTCTCGTGAAGCCATCCCTCCCACTCATCAGAAGCATTCTGTGAATGGTCTGTCATCTGGTTTTGTTGGCCCTCGTCTACTCGTGTGACGGTGTAAATCAGAACCAGATTTCTGTTCTTTGGAATTACTACATTGAACACATGTCCTTGCTTAGTTGGTGGGTACTTCACATGCAAGTGTAGTAGGGCTTGGTTATCCGAGACTTCTCTTGCTTCCAAGCGCTCGCTATTGAGCCAGTCTCTGATTGAATCAGTGGCGTCGCGCGAGTTCATGTCAATCACGAGTAGACCGACCTATTTGAGAACGACGAGTTCAGAATCTATCTGTGTAATCAGTTGTTCTAGTCTACTGCCTTCGGCCGAATTGGCCAGACTGTTCCTTCTCTTCGCATCGCCATAATCGACCCATAAGTCATAGCCTTTCAAGAAAACCAAATTCGAGAAATGGAAGATGTCTGCGAGACTAGGATGCATGATAGGAAGAGAGAGTAGTACCAATATCAGCAACACTGGATGAAATCCGAAGACGAAAAATCCCGCAATTAAAGAGATAATTGGCCACATTATGAGGGGTGAGAGTATTGCTCCAATCATGTGGTGAGTTGTTCTAGCATCAATCCCCTCGTCGGAGTGATTTCCGGCGTACCATCCTACTAACGCCTGCAATCCGGTCGTTGGAATTGAGATTGGTGAAGCAAGTGCCATCATTAGAACGCCAAGAAGAGCGGAAGCACCTCGTTTTTCTTGCCTTATTTTGCCCTCGGGGTTCAGGCTTCGCGCATCTAGATCGTTTGAGTGTAGGATTTGTGCGGCTTCGCTTGCAGTATCCAATACTGAGTCGGGGACTGTGGAGTTCCTGACTTCACGAGCGGCAAGGACTTCTTCTTTGTAGGAGACCAAACTCTTTCCATCTTGAATTGCTTGACGGTGGCCTAGGATGTGCCAAGCCCTGTAAGTCTCCCAATCCGGTGCGTCAGGAGTGATTGGTGCCAGTTTTTCGTACAACTCCTCCTTGAGAGGGATTACATTCTCTGCTGGCGGTTCTATCCATTCGCCCTCGGCTATTCTGTGATGAGTCTCCTCATCTCCAACCAGAGGGATGGGTAAGGGTTCTCCGAACTCAACATAGATATCCGTCCTGAACCAATGATGGCATCTGTAGTGAAGTCCGACAGGCTGAATCATAGGATTTTGTAATCCTCGATGATGTGCTATGCTGGCTGCATTCAAGGTGAATCTCAAGGGGCCGGTTCGCAAGGCGTGCAGATGCGAGTCTTGATGCGATTTTCCTTCTGGCATGACAATGGCTGCATGGCCTGATGCGATGCAGTTGGCCATAGTTAGCATGCTTCTTTGATTGATTATCGTAGCTAATTCCTTGTCTGCAAAGCCGCCTTCGATCTCTGCCTTCCTAATTACCGGTTGAGAACCCATTCTGCGAGTTAGCCAGCCGATTATGGGCATAGTCATGATATCGTGACGGCCTATGGAAATGATTCGGCGAGATTGGGATTTCATTATCGCGAGCGGGTCAACCAAACCATTGATGTGAATTGAGGCGTAGACTAATCCCCCCTCATGTGACGGTTCGGGGTCAATCTCAACTCTTCGGAAGAGGTATGGCCATGCCATATAGACTGCATTTGAGAGTAGTCCCCAGAACAGTCGATTTCCTGGGTGCCTACCACTGTGATCCCAAGGGACTTGCATCAGTTTTCGAGAGTTGATTCTTGTAGCGCTGCTCGACAGAACCGGCAGGACATCTGGGGCTTCGTCGGCTTCGCTCACGGCGGTTGAGGTCGGGTTTCAGTTGAGAACGCACCGGCTCATTGCAGTAAGTTGCGAATTCTCTCGGCTAGGTTTGCACCCTCTTCGGGGTCTAGTTGGGTGGTGATGAATGGCCATGCTAATCCACTACCGTCTTTGTGTTTTGGAATGATGTGAAAATGAACATGGAATACAGATTGAAAGGCGGCCTCACCGTTGTTCTGTAAGACATTGAAGTCAGGGGCTCCTGTAATCTCCAAAATTGCTCTGGATATCCTTGGAAGCACCTTTCCAATAGCCGCTGCGGAATCATCACTTAGTTGATCCAATGTGACGGCTTGTTCTTTTGGTACGACGAGTGTATGCCCGATGCTACATGGATTGATGTCTAGGAATGCAAAGACGCTATCGTCTTCATACACTTTGTGGCAAGGCAGTTGTCCATCGATGATGAGGGAGAAAATACTGGGTTCGTCTTGCGACATCCTAGTCCTCCGCACTAACAATCGACTCGGCTAGAGTCAACAATCCTTGGAGTCTGAGTGCGCTTGCCAGCTCGGTATTCATTACGCGTGACTTATCTGTCAAAGTCATCCCCGATTGGCGAAGTTTAGAGAGGTCTTCGGCTGCTTTAGCAAGGGCACCTTCGTCTCTGCTTCCATTTACCGCCGACATTATCGATGTCAATGAGCTAGATACTCGGCTAACCGAATCTCCTGATCCTGATGATAGGTTGTCAATCTGAGCTTCGGCGGCTTGGGAAGCGGCTTCTACTGCTGATGAGGATGCGAAGTTGGCATGGGTTGCCCATTCTCCTGCATGGGCGCCGGCAGAACTACCGACAACTAGGTCTTCAAGGAGTATATTTCCTGGAAGTAGGCCAGAGCCGTGCATGCCCGTATGAGCGGAGCGCCCTGCAGCGTACAGTCCAGTAAACCACATGTTGCCATTATCGAAGGTAACCCTTCCATGCTCGTCAACAGGAGCGCCACCAGTAGTGTGTGCTACTGCAGAGGAAAGAGGGATTACATCGATAGAAATGTCGAGCCCGGATCGGTCCTTGACCCGGCGGATTGTTTGGGCAAACCATACTCCTGCCTCAGAATCTAGGAATCGAAGATCCAATACACATTGCTCGCCATTTAGAACGGCCTCTGGTCCTACATCTTCTCCGTCTGCCCTGCGAAGCCTTCCTCCTGAGCCTAGTAAATCGAAGGGGAGTTTCAAGTCGGTGCCGCTTATTGTCAAAGCGTGCTTTGGTGTGTTAGCCATTCCAGATAGATTCGCTCCTGCTTGGGCGGCCATTGCTGCCCCCTCCCCGGCTCCTTGTGAGGTGTCTGACCACATACCCTGGTGGCCTTCAGTAGCAAGGATTACTGCCTTTGCTTGTATGCTAACTACTTGGCCTGACATTAAATCGAAAGCCACTATTCCTCTAACCTGTTGATTGTCCATTACTAAGGAAATTGGTACGATGTCGGTTCTTCTGGGAATTGATCTCTTGATTGCCTGCTCTTCTAGAATTCGCGTTACTTCCCTCAGTGTGCTGTCACCACATCCAGTCATTCTGGGCCTAGTATGGCCGGGGGCATCGGAAGCATGTGGTAGGCCTGCATCGGTTCTGCGAAGAACAAGGCCCCACTTCTCCAACTCTGCTAAGGTTGAGACTGCTTGAGAACATATTCTGGAGGCGGCTCCCTCATTGACGGAATCACCTCCAGCGGCGATTGTGTCGTCAAGATGAGCGGATGAATCAGTTTCTTCGATTGAAGCGGCGAGACTAGCGGTGGGTGCGCCGCCAGATGCTGCTCCGGTTCCGTATGAATCAATCATCAGAGGAGATGAGCCGGCGTCAGCCGACGCAATAGCGGCTCGGAGAGCCGCCGGGCCTCCACCGACTACAACTACATCCCACGACTCCATGATAGTTCTACGAATGGAATTACTGTCATGAACATGACGCTCGGGACTTCGTCCCGAAAAAACTCAGTCGGCCATTGAAAGTGCGAGTCTTCTGACTGAGGATGAAGCTTCGGACATTCTCTGTGCTGCGCTCTCCTGTTGAGCGTTTGCAGAAAGTGTGGTCTTCACAACCATCGATGATAGGGTCTCTCTGCGCTCACCCTTGAGGGTGACCTGTACGGGGTGAGGGCCTCGGCAGGAATCAGGCCACGCAAGACCAATCCAAAGTACCGTAGCATCGTCCAGAAGTCGGCCAAGTGTATCCACTAAATCCGAGGTTTCCTCACGGGCTATTCTGCGTGATGGCTTTGTCTCGACACCGATATTTTGCAGGGCAGGCTCGCCCTCTGCAGTAACAATGTCGATTTCGACATCTACAGCAGTATCTGTATTGTTGTGGAGCACCACAAACAAGTCGGCTTGGCCTTGGGAGCAGCGGGGTGGGATATCTAGATCTAATCTCCAAGGTGAGGATGTCAGACTTGGGCCTCTTCTTACTGCAGCATCCTGTAACCTGTCAATAAGCCTGAACAACCCAGGTTCCCATGCCTTTGTATGAGCCATTAGTTTACGAAGTGCTTTCAGATTGAACTTACTGAGTGGATCAGTTAGTTGGTCTGTTGCTCTTATCTTGAACACCTGCTTCGCCTCGCTCATCAAACGCTCATCATCTAGCAAGCCCTGATCGTTGAGGTGGAGAGCTCTCAGTAGATGTTCAATTGCGGATTCTGGTGTCTGATCTCTCCTCACACTTTCTGTTAGTGCAATCATCCACTCATCCCAAGCAGCAGCGGTCTCTGGGTCTAAGTGTGCTACCATTAGATCTGATAGTGGTCTGTCCAAAGTGCTGTTATGCAGGGTTGGAGCATGTAGTGACAGGAGAGGGAAAGAATTCGATCGCATTGGAACTGAATCATCTAGAAAGAAAGAATTCCATAGACAAAGGGCCCCTAGTAGGCTGGAAGATGCCAATAGAAGGGTGTCTAGAGTTGTGCCTGCTTCCAACCACCATACCGTGAAGATAGACAGTAGTGCAAATGTAGACGAAAATAGTCTGATTCTCTCGCGTAGAAGGCGTTCCCCCAGAGAATTGAGGATTCTCTCGACCCCTGGGTAGGCATCCATCGTACTCTTACTTCCGTCCCTGAGCTTGAGTCGGTCTCGTGCCGACATCCGCGAGAATATTGCTGCGAGATTTGTTGGAATGAGAAGTAGTGTGAGTGTAGCGAAGATTGCTATTGCCACTTCGTAGTATGCATATTTCCAATCTGTTAGAAGAAGAGCAGCTGAGATTGGGGCTGCTACCGATAGTAAAACTCGTAGTGATGAGCTTGGACCGAGTACTGAGAGTTTGGTCCAAAGTCGTCTTCCTGCGTCCCTGGCTGCAACTCTACGAGACAATGCGCGCTGACGCGTGGCGCCGGATTTACCGGAGTCAGAATACGGAGTAGGGAGGTTGGATTTGCGGCCCTCCATGATACCACGGACAATGTTGAATGTTTGATGGCATCGGCTGTTATTGGGTGGTCTGTGTGTAATTTTGTGAGCGTCACCTTTCTTGGGGAGTGGGTGCTGGCGTGGTCGGGCGCGTAGCATAGCCTGGATAATGCACCGGCCTCCTAAGCCGGGGACCGCGGGTTCGAATCCTGCCGCGTCCGCCACTCAACCGAATGCTAGACCGTGTTGATTTCCGGCTTTGGCTACTTTGTGCAGGAACCTCTCGAATGGAACCCTGGCAAGGGAAGACCTTCTGAGTTGTACTTCGCATTCTGCTAAAGCATCAAGCAATTCTTCACGCAATTCATCGGGAATGGATAGTCGGCGGCCCACGAGAACATCGTGTAGTTGGTGAATCACATCATCCGAATCTAAACCGTGATCGTTCATCATCCGGTCTATCTCGGCGAGTGCTCCGGTTAGGATTCTCTTCTTTCGCCCGCCTTGATTTTCCCATCTCCATTCAACCACTCTGCCACGCAGTGCCAATTCAATCAGGTGTCTGCCAGATTGCATTGTGGTGGATTGAACCAATGAATGAACCGCAGAGCGATCGTTAGCCAGTCTCCTCAGGTGTAGCATCTCCAGTGTGAATATGGCTTTGCGTAGATTTCCTTCTGAGATGTACGCAATATCCTCAAGCACTCCATCAGCGGTCTCGACTCCTTCGATATGAGTCAAATCGGTGAGCGAAGAAAGTATTGTCTCTCTAGATGTTGATGGGATTCTTACCATTTGTGTTCTGGAGCGCAATGCATCGATTATGCGAGAAGGGGCTCTAGCAACAAGGACGAATCTTGAGGCTTCTCCCACTGTCTCCATCATACGGCGTAAGTATGCCTGTCTAATGGAGCCGAGATAATCTGCATCTTCGATAACTATCAATCTACTAATCGGAAGTTTGCCTTCTGTGAGGGTATTCTCTACACCAGCTGGAGCTACTCCTCCTTGATTTGAAGAAGAGATGCCGCGATCGAAAGCATCGAGACTTAGTCGGCCGGCGAGAGTGTCTGCAGAACCGGAGCCGCCTGGACGCAGGAACTCTTCGAATGTATTCATCGCTCCTCGCTGTCTAACCAGATCTCTGGCCTGTAGGACATGAGTTGTTGATTTCCAGCCAGAACCAAGTAATTGGCGGGCAACCAAACGCCACGCAGCGGTCTTGCCAACCCCTGAAGGGCCTGTAATCAGGAAGTGAGGAGGGTCGGGAGATTGGCTGGCAGAGGACAATGAATCTCTCACCGTCTCAGGCATAGCTAGGTCTGAGAAAGAAAGGGGTGCGTGCTTACTGAGCCAGCCGGACACGACACTGCGTCGGAATGGCGGGTCTTGAAGACCGCGCTACTTACTCGGCCTTGAGTTCCTTGTAGCGGCCTTCCTTTCGAGGCTTTACGAAGACTCTGTAGCCGCACTTATGGCAAGATTGTCCTGTTGTCCCAGCCTCACTCCAAGTCAGGTGGCCGCAGCGCAGACACTTGTAGCGAATTTCTAGTGGATCCATGGTGGATTCACAATGTCCGCACTTGGGCAACTCAGTAGGGTTCCATGCTCTCCTGTCGGTGCGGTTGCAGTTCCTGCACTTGTGGAGAACTAGCTTGTCAGACTCTTTGGCCATCGGGTCGCCGACCTAGCGGGCCTTCTTCAATCTGTCCTATGCTTCAGCGGGCCCTACGGGCCCGTTCACAGGCTGCTACGAAGTTCTCGAACATCTTGGCGCCGTGCTCTGAATCATTGACTTCTGGATGGAATTGTAGACCAAACCTATCGCCCGCCTCATTCTCCATACCCTGAACGGGGCAGGACTCGCTCAGTGCCGTGATTCGATACCCCGGCGGAGCTTCTGTGACCTCGTCATTATG
>DAON01000035.1 GCA_002501885.1 Euryarchaeota archaeon UBA220
GCCCATGGAGCCTTCCTTCAGGCACAAGAGCGCCGCGAGTCCTCGATGCTAATCAGGCACGGTGAGGAAGGCTGGGTAGACAATGTGTTCGTGACCGAGTCCCTAGACTCGGGTCGCCTAGTCCGCATTACGCTGAGAACAAATAAGATTCCAGAGCTTGGAGATAAGTTCGCAAGTCGCCACGGCCAGAAGGGTGTAATTGGACGCCTTGTTGATGAGAAGGACATGCCCTTTACTGAAGACGGAGTGATTCCCGATCTACTCATCAATCCTCACGCCATTCCTTCACGAATGACCGTGGCCCATGTCCTTGAGATGATTGGAGGGAAGGTCGGCTCGATGGAAGGAAGAAAGATCGACGGGACTGCATTCACAGGTGAGAAAGAAGACTCACTTAGATCTGGTCTACTGAGAAATGGATACAATCACACTGGTCGAGAGTCGATGATTAATGGAGAGACAGGAGAGGCTTACACCGCCGATGTCTTTGTTGGCGTAATCTACTACCAGAGGCTGCACCACCTAGTGAGCAGCAAGCTACACGCTCGCAGTCGTGGGCGAGTGCAGATTCTAACTCGACAACCAACAGAGGGGCGTGCCCGTCAAGGCGGTCTAAGATTTGGTGAGATGGAGAGAGACTGTCTGATTTCTCATGGGGCTTCGATGGTAATCAAGGATAGACTCTTGGATGAGTCTGATGGCTGGGAGATGATGGTCTGCAACACATCAGGTTGCGGCCATATAGCCTACTATGATTGGAAACGCAGAACGACGGTTTGCCCCAACTGCGGGGAAAGATCCGATGTACACAAGGTGCAGACTTCGTATGCATTCAAGTTGTTGCTTGACGAGATGAAGAGTCTCGGAGTGGCTATGCGATTAGAACTGGAGGACCGAAGATGAGCGCCCGTGATGCAGCAAAGATCCCAAAGAGGATTGAATCAATCAAATTCGGCTTGTTAGACCCTAACGAGATTCGTAAGATGTCTTCGGTTGAAATCAAGACCGCTGACACCTACAAGGATGATGGACACGCATTCAAGCAAGGTTTGATGGATCCGAAGATGGGAGTCATCGACCCGGGAATTCGCTGTGAGACATGCGGCAACAAGCACGACGAGTGCCCAAGTCATTTCGGACACATTGCACTAGAATTGCCCGTTATCCACATCGGTTTCACCAACCTCATTAAGATGGCACTAAAGTCAACTTGCAACACTTGTAGCCAAGTGCTTCTGCACAGCTCACCAGAGACTCACCCTCTTGACCCTGAGAAATCTGAGCAGGATTACTACAGAGATCGCGTCCATGACATCATGATCAAGCACGGCGTGGGTTCTAGAGAATTCAAGACCATGATTAAGGAGATTGAGAAAGAGTGTTCCAGCAAGAAGAGAACAATTTGCATGCACTGCGGAGCAGAACAAGGCAAAATCATACTTGACAAACCGTCCACATTTAAGGAGAAGAAGGCAGACAAGGGAGAGCACAAACTCAATGCCAGGGATATCAGAGAGTGGCTTGAGAGAATCCCAGACGAGCACTTAATCTTCCTAGGCATGGACAAGGATTCCAGCAGGCCAGAGTGGACCATTATGAAGGTCCTTCCTGTACCTCCGATTACAGTCCGCCCTTCGATTACTCTCGACAGTGGGGATCGCTCTGAAGACGACCTTACTCACAAATTGGTGGATGTACTCCGAATAAATCAGCGCCTACGTGAGAATCGTGACGCTGGAGCTCCTCAACTAATCGTCGAGGATCTTTGGGAACTTCTACAATATCACTGTACGACCTACTTTGACAACCAGACTAGCGGGATTCCTCCTGCAAGACACCGCTCCGGCCGCCCATTGAAGACACTAGCCCAGCGTCTGAAGGGTAAGGAGGGGCGCTTCCGAAGCAACCTATCAGGTAAGCGTGTGAACTTCTGTGCCAGAACTGTCATCAGTCCAGATCCAAATCTGGGAATCAATGAAGTCGGTGTCCCTGAGAAGACAGCAAAGGAACTCACTGTTCCAATCCGTGTTACTGGACGAAACAGAGAGCAACTACGTCAGATGATTCTCAGAGGCCCAGATGTCCATCCAGGAGTTAACTACATCATGCGTGGGGACAGTTTCAGAGTCAGAATTACTGACAGAACCAAGTACATATGGGCTGGATTTAGGTGCCTAAATCCGGACTGTCACTGCGGTAGCGAAGACGAGCCTTACAACGGTTTCAGACCCGATCTAAACGAGGTATTACCTGCTCCAAACTTCTTACCAGGTCTCGAATTGATGAGACAGAAGAGCAGGAATGCAATCGGTGATCTTGAAGAAGAGTGGGGTGTAGACCTTGAGGCCACAATAAACAATCTCCGCGGAGAGGATTCTAGAGGTGCATCATTGGCTGACGATGATCCAAATGCGATTATCCACAACAGATGGAAGTGGGAACACTCCAACCCTGAAGACTACTTCCCAGACCACCTAGAGGTCCATTGCCCCCACTGTGGAAGTCCTGAGGTTGAAGACGAGTACGGTAATGTCTACCGTACTGAGGTTGAGGACAGACTCAGCACAATCGACAGAGATGGAAACCCTAAGCCAGGAGTTATTGTCGAGAGACACTTGATTGATGGCGATGTTGCTATCTTCAACAGACAACCCTCACTTCATAGAATGTCGATGATGGTTCACGAGATTCGAGTCATGCCAGGTAAGACATTTAGGTTCAATTTGGCTGACTGTACACCCTACAACGCCGACTTCGACGGCGATGAGATGAACCTGCATGTTATCCAGAGTGAGGAAGCCAGAGCAGAAGCAAAGATTCTGATGAGAGTACAGGAGCACATCATTACTCCAAGATACGGTGGTAGCGTAATCGGTGGAATCCACGATCACATCTCTGGGGCTTACTTGTTGACAAATGGTGACCGCATTCTGCCCAAGAATCTTGTACTCGAGATTCTTGGTGCAATTGGGTGGGCCGGAGAACTCCCCGAAGAAGTTGAGAGCAACGGTATGACCGGATACCGGGGTACTGATGTTCTCGGACTAATTGTTCCTGAAGGGTTCAAACTCAACTATACTAGCAGATCCGGCGACGAGGTAACGGTAACTGACGGCATTGTCTCAGGAACAATCGATAAGAGAGGAATCGGCGCTGAAGATGGTAGATTGCTTGACGCCGTTGTCCAAACTCACGGCTCAGATGCAGGCGCAGAATTCCTTAATCGAATGACAAAGATGACTATTGCGATTTGTTCTGCAATGGGCTTCACTACTGGTATTGATGACGAAGATCTTCCTCCTGAAGCAAAGGAAGAGATTGCCCAAATCAATGAGAGGGCGAGCCGAGAGGTCGACGAGGAGTTGGAGAAGTTCGGCAAGGATGGGCGCAGGTATGAAACTCGACCAGGCAGAACTCCACTAGAGACTCTAGAGGAAAACATCCTACAGATTCTTGACAAAGGTAAGGCGGAGTCGGGAGAGGTCGCCAAGGATCACTTAGGTTCCGACAACCCGGCCGTAATGATGGCAGTTTCTGGAGCCAGAGGTTCTATGGATAACCTAGCCATGATGGCAGGTTCAATTGGGCAGCCAAAGGTCCGTGGAAAGCGCCTAGAGAGGGGCTATCAAGATCGTGTACTACCGCACTTCCAGAGAGGAGTCAAAGGTGCAGAAGAGAAAGGATTCGTTTCCTCTTCATTCAAGCGCGGTCTTGAACCAACTGAGTTCTTCATGCTATCTGTATCGGGAAGAGAGTCATTGGTAGATACTGCAGTCAGGACAAGCAAGTCCGGATACATGCAGAGGAGACTCATCAACGCTATGGATGACCTGAAGGTTACCGATGACGGCATGAATTCAGTCCGTAATACAGCAAACAGAATCATACAGTTCGAGTATGGAGAGGATGGAGTAGATCCGGCTAGAAGTCGCAAGGGTTCGCCAGTAGATGTAACTCAAACTCTAGAAGACGCCCTAGGAGGTGAGAAGTAATGGTAGTCAAGAGTGCAACCAAGAAGAAACTCATGGATCTAGGTGTGTCTGAGGAGTATGCGCACAAGTTGGCCGATGATCGAAAGTGGGACGATGTTAAGATTCTAACATCCGGACAGATTGCCCAGATTTGTGGCATTGATTCAGGAACTTCTCAAGAGATTTTCAATGTAATGGCAGCCTCAGGCAAGCGGTCTCGAGCAGCTACCAAGACTGAGAAGACAATTGTTCGAAGAAGGCCTGCATCTAGGCGTAGGAAGAAGAAGAGCCTACCTCTTCAGGACTACGACCTCGAGGCTAAGATGAGAGAGATTCTTAGGGATATTGATGTCGATGATCCAATCTATCAGCAACTTCGAGATGTATCAATCGAGATGGATGCTCCACTAACTCCTAGGATTATTGGCGACTTGGTCGAGGGCATCAGGTCTAGAGGGATGAGCAAACTCACCAAGCCCCAAGCGAAGAAGGTTGTAGAATCTGCAATGTCTCACATGGCTGTTTCTAAGGCTGATCCTTACGAAGCAGTTGGAATCACCACAGCGCAGTCGATTGGCGAGCCTGGTACTCAGATGACCATGCGAACCTTCCACTACGCTGGTGTGGCCACAGTCAATGTAACACAAGGTCTTCCAAGAGTTATTGAGATTGTTGATGCTAGAAAGGTACCCAAGACTCCAACGATGCTAATTTATCTTGAAGAAACCGATTCCAAGGGCAAGCCTCTGAACACTGATGAGAAGAAAGTTAGAAGCATTGCAGCAGCCCTTGAGATGACTACTACACTCGACATTGCGCAAATCGATGTAGATGTCACACAACGACACATCACGATGAAGTTGATCAATAAGAACCTCAGGATTAAGCAGATGAATGGTGCTGAAGTTAGAGACAAACTATCGCGTGCCTTACGACTCTATATTCAAGCCGATGATGAAGACCGCCCAAAAACGCTTACGATTATCCCCGGGGTGACTAAGGAGGAAGACCTCGCCACACTCGCTACCGATCCACCAACTTACACTGCACTATTGCAGCTAGAAGAGAAGATCAAGAAACTTAGACTCAAGGGATTGGCTGGTATTTCACGGGCTAATGTCCAAGGCCCCAGTAGGGAGACAGGAGAGTATTACATCTCAACAATTGGATCTAACTTACCTGTAGTAAGCGAGTTTTCGGGCGTTGACAGGTCTAGAACTTACACTAACAATATCGACGAAATCAACAAGTTCCTGGGC
>DAON01000016.1 GCA_002501885.1 Euryarchaeota archaeon UBA220
TGAAGTTCGTGGGGGCATGGATGGTGAGCCAGAGGGCATCCTCGAGGTGATGCGTCAACAGTGGGCCTCTATGGCCAGCATGGCTGGGATGTTCGTCGGAACCATTCTACTGGGACTCAGTTTACAACCGGTTTACGATCGTCCAGAGACCAGGATATTCGGCGAAGAGGGGGCAACCAAGGGCGGCTATGTTGCCATGGAAATGATGTTTATTTTGATTTTCACTGTGGTAATCATCTGGCTTGCGCGTAAGGGCCTAGACTTCATTATCAAGGGAATTGTATTCTTTGCCTTGGGGTCAAGTCTGTTCTACGTTCTATGGCCTTACCTCTATGTGCTTGGAATATCATCTCCTGATCTATTGTTATACTCTTCAATCGCTGGAAGTGTTGGTTTGATGGTGCTGCTAGCTAAGTATCCAGAATGGTATGTTGTAAACACGGTTGGCGTCCTTGTGGGGGCAGGCGTAGTCGTTCTGATTGGAGTGACTTTCGTACCTGTGCTGATTATTGCGTTCATGATTGCGGCAGCAATCTACGACCATTGGGCCGTAAACAGCAGTAAGCATATGCTCGAACTCGCTGATACCATGATCAAGAACAAATTGCCAGTTCTTCTTGTAGCACCAAAGGAGAGGGGTTACTCATTCATCGATGAGGAGGAGAGTGTAATGCAAGATGAGTCTCACTCCGAAATCGATTGGGATGACCCTGCTCCAAATGTCAAACCGAAGAAGGGGGGTAGGGATGCTCTTTTCATGGGCCTTGGGGATGTCATATTCCCTGGAATGCTGGTTATCTCAGCTGTTTCTTTCCTACCCGAGAGGGGGACTGAACTGACATACATCTTCGGCTCTATGTACACAGGACAATTGGCAGTCGGACTCGGAACTCTTGTCGGGGGATTGTGTGGATATATTGCTCTGATGACTCAGGTTGCGCGTGGGCAGGCTCAAGCCGGTCTTCCACTACTGAACGGAGGTAGTATTCTGGGTTATTTGATTTCAGGAATAATATTCCTAGGACCCGCCGCACTGTGGCAGGACATATCTTTCCTGTGAGTAATCGTCCGATTGATTGAAGGCTCACGGACTAGCCCCTCAGACCGGTCATTATGCTAGATATCAGCATGTTCAGGGAGCATTCGGACATCATTAGGGCCGACCATGACAGGCGTGGCCTCGGTCACGAGAACATAGATGAGGTCATCAGGCTAGACGAGGAATGGCGTAAGGCGAGATACGAAGTCGATCAACTCAGGAAGTCTCGAAACGAGGCCGCCAGAGGTATTGCTGAGGCCAAGAAGTCCGGTGATTCTGCGGCTGTAGATAAGATTCTGGCAGAAGTCGCCGACATAGGTGCAAAGATAGACGAGTTATCCAATCTCTCGGATGAGTATCTAGCCAAGAGAGATACTCTGCGAATGAGTATCCCCAACATCCTACATGAAGAGGTCCCCATCGGAGAAGACGATCAGAAGAATACACTCCACAGCATGCATGGCGAGAAAATCGAACTTGGTTTTGAACCTAGAAACCACAACGACCTGATTGAGATGAATGGTTGGGTCGACCAAGCTAGAGGGGCAAAAGTCGCTGGCAGTAGATTCTACTTCCTGCAGGGAGACTTGGCTAGACTTGAGATGGCACTGCAGCAGTATGGTGCGGACTTCCTTATGCAGCGTGGATACACTCTCGTTCAACCTCCATTGATGATGAATAGAGAGGCTTACGAAGGAGTTACAGATTTAGCAGATTTTGAGACCGTAATGTATGGTATAGAGCCTGACAAATACTACCTAATCGCAACCAGTGAGCATCCTCTTACCGCTATGCGAATGGATGAGGTAATAGAGCCAAGCGAGTTGCCAATCAAACTAGTCGGAGTATCATCCTGCTTCCGACGAGAGGTTGGGGCTCACGGTTTGTCTGACAGAGGAATTTGGAGAGTTCATCAATTCACTAAGGTCGAACAAATAGTAATCTCTCATCCTGATGATTCCTGGAATCATCACGAAGATTTGCTTACCAATGCTGTAGACATGTGGGGCAGTCTAGGACTACACTATCAGGTAGTGAACATCTGCACAGGAGACATGGGCACCGTGGCTGCTAGAAAGTACGACCTAGAGGCATGGCTTCCGGGTGCTGGACAGTACAAGGAAGTCGTATCTTGTTCCAACTGTACCGACTACCAGGCCAATAGACTGAGAATGAGATACAGAACTTCAGAAGGAAACGAGGCTGTACACACCCTAAACTCAACCGCAATAGCAACCAGTCGAGCACTCGTTGCTATCATGGAGCAAAATCAGACTGAAGATGGTCGTGTCACTATTCCCGAAGTACTTCGACCATATATGGGAGGACAGGAATTCCTAGAGTCTCTTCACTGATCTTCTTCTTTCTTCTTTCTGTTTATTCTGGCTAGCAGTGCGACAAGTAAGATTACCACGAAGGCTGAGATGAATGGGATTAGAATTGCAATCAGAGTTAGCGCTACACTAGCCACATTCTCGCCGGTAGCAACTGCTGGATTTCCTAATCCGAAGGTAAAGGTAGAGCTCAGCCCTCTAGTCGCTACAGTAGCAGACTGAATTGTAGCCGAGATTCCTCCTCCAGCAATTACGGCGATGACCCATTGGATGATTGGATCTGTTCCTTCGAGGACTATTGCCGTCATCGCGATTCCGGCAAGAATTGAGGCAGGAGTTGCTATTGTATCCAAGGCACTGTCTATCCATGTGACATAATATCCAGCGAACTCAGCGATGGTCGCTATACCTAGGATAATAATGGCTAGAGTCGAGGTGAAGAATTCGAATTGAGTGCCTATCAGGTTTAGGTCCATGAACCAAACAAGGTCAAATCTTGCTACGATAGAGAGTAGGAAAGGAGGTAGGAAAACTCGGAATCCGGAGGCGGCTGAAAGGCTGATGCCCATGAGAATGGCCATCAGTACCGCGAAACCTTCCATGATGCTTCGATGTCGTCACCTCGTATTAATGCAGACCCGCCCTTATCATAATTGGTACAGTAACTTACGAATGTTCCATAAAGAGGCCTTCCTTATTACGAGCATGGACTTAACATTACTTGATTACATTCGGATTTCGATTGGCGTGACTATACTTCTGTATGTGGCGAATTGCTTGGCCAATCAGAGAGTTTGGATTCGTAAGACCTTTTCATGGGGATCGAGAGAGGAATATCCCAAGATTTTCCAGATGAACATTATTGGAGGATTATTGATTGGATTATTTTTGGTTGCAGGTCCTTTCTTGTTCTGACATATTTCCTAGTCTCATCTCTAATTCGGCTAATCACCCAATTCTACGAGTGTTGCACCCATATCGACTCTGTCTCCTTCTGAGAAGTTGAGTCTCACAACCTCGCCTGCTTTTGGCGCTTGGATTCGATGTTCCATCTTCATCGCCTCCATTACTAGGAGTGTCTGGCCTTCACGAACTCTCTGACCTTCCTTCACATGAACTTCGAGAATCGTACCTGGCATTGGAGCGTTTAGTCCACCTTCTCCAGATGAATCACTAGAGCTGCCTGGTTCGTGTCCGGTTACAACATGAATTCGTCCATCGAGATGTATCCACCAGTCGTCTCCTACCTTGGCTACATGAGCAATGTGCGCCGACCCATCTATCTCCACTAGGAGCCGGTTTGCCTGAGAATCTCTAGTGATGCTAATCTCACCGTGTATACTCTCTTGACCATCAGCTGTGAATCCAGAGAGATTCATAGTACCCTCTGAATCAGATAGTTTGGCAGTGTATCGGATACCAGTTTCTGCTATGCTCCACTCCATTGTATCACCTATGGGAAGGACCTCGACAATGTCCTGAACGGATCGCCGGCATGTCCAGTGTGCTCATCGATCAATTCTCCATCACCGCCGGAGCCTCCCTTATCCAGTCCGAATCGGCTTGCTGCTGCTGCAATCGCTACAAGTGAGGAAGGGTCGATTTCTGGTTCAGCAAACTTGGATATATCTGTTGAATCGAGATAGTCAGTAGTTATTGAACCAGATACGAAATCCGGATGCATTGTCATTTGACGCAGGAAACCTATGTTCGTTATTACACCCAAGACCCGTAGGTCTGAGAGTGCGTTGTGTAGTCTACGTGCAGCTGCGGTTCGAGATGGAGCGTGGACGACTAGTTTGGCGAGCATTGGGTCGAAGTCTACTGTTACTGAATCGCCCTCTCGAACTCCTGTATCGACTCTGATACCAGGTCCTGCTGGGGCTCGCCACATCGCTAAATCTCCTATTGCAGGAAGGAATCCTTTGCTCGGGTCTTCGGCATAGATTCGTGCCTCCATTGAGTGACCAGTGATGCCGATGTCCGATTGATTGAGTCCCAATGGCATCCCTGCTGCTACCTCGAACTGCTTGAGAACGAGATCTATGCCGGTAATCATCTCTGTAACAGGATGTTCAACCTGTAGTCGGGTATTCATCTCAAGGAAGAAAAACTCCCCTCTGTCGGAAAGTAGGAACTCGACTGTTCCTGCACCTTCGTAGTCGACTGCTTTTGCAGCCCTAACTGCTGCAGCCCCCATAGCATCTCTCAATTCGGAGTTGACAACTGGAGAAGGTGCCTCTTCGATGACCTTCTGATGCCTACGCTGCAGAGAGCAGTCACGCTCGTTCAGATGGATGCAGTTCCCGTGAGAGTCTGCTAAGACTTGGACTTCAATATGCCTAGCACCAACCATCAATCTCTCGACATAGATTGTTCCATCTCCGAACGCCGCTGAGGCTTCTCTAGAAGCGGCCTCGTACTCAGTTCTGAGCATCTTCGGCTCACTAACTGCTCTCATTCCTTTACCGCCACCACCCGCGCTTGCCTTGAGCAGTAGAGGGTAGCCTACTCTAGCAGCACACGCTGCCAATTGACCTAGGTGATCAGCGCCGTCAGGGACTGAAAGTTCCTCACCTGGAATCACAGGTACACCTGATTCCATCATCTTCAATCTTGCAGAAATTTTGTCTCCCATGGTGGAGATAGCCTCTGGAGGTGGACCTATCCATACCAGTCCTGATTGCTTAACAGCAGATGCAAAGTCGGCTCTCTCGGAGAGGAAACCGTACCCCGGATGAATGGCCTGCGCTCCACTGCTCTGGGCCGCGGCGATAATGGCATCCGAATTGAGATATGTCTCACTCAGAGTCTTTCCTGGTAAGTGAATTGCTTCGTCTGCAATCTCAACATGCAGTGCCTTGGCATCTGCATCTGAATATACTGCCACACCTTTGAGTCCAGCTTCCCTGGCTGCAGTAAGGACTCTGACGGCAATCTCGCCTCTATTGGCGACTAGTACTGCATTGAATGGTAGCTCGCTCATGCTAACCTTCCCCGTCCCTCGACGCCCAATCTGGTGGACGCCTCTCTAGGAACGAGGAGAGTCCTTCCTGACCTTCTCGAGAGCCTCGCATCTCGCTGGTCTTATCCAGAGTCCACTGTCTAAGTTCTTCAAAAGATTCTGCCCATGTATCCAATTTCTCTGCCAATCTCTTTGCCTCAGTGACTGCCATTGGGCCACTGCTCATCAGATCCTCAATCACAGCTCCAGATACAGAATCAAAGTCGTCAGTAGAATCAGCAATACTGCTTACCAAGCCAATCCTGAGTGCCTCTTCGGCCCCGACCCTACTTGCTAGCATCGATAGTCTTCGGAACTCGGCACTTCCAACCTTACGATAGACATAGGGTCCGATTACAGCAGGCAGGATTCCAAGTTTGGCCTCGGAAAGGGCAATCCTGGTATTTGGCTCAGCGATTACATGGTCAAGGCATGAAACCAATCCTGCACCTCCGCCAAGAGCCACTCCTTGGACACAACCTATGGTGAAGCACGGATGTGCCCAAAGGCTGTGGAACAACCTGTCCAGTCTAGCGGAGTCGATCCTATTCTCCTCAGGAGTCTTTGACCCGGCATCGCGCATCATGTTGATGTCCGCACCAGCACAGAAGTGTTTGCCCGCAGAGCGTAGAATTAGAACGCGTAGGAATTCGGAGCCTGACGAGTCGCGTAGTAATCCAGTTGTTCCAACGGAGCGTTTGGCCGTCCAATCGAGTAATTCGGTAATCTCAGAAATTAGTTGAATGTTTAGCGCATTGTATGCTTCAACACGGTCCAATGTAATGATTGCAGTCGGCCCATCGACATCCAATCTGCACATGCTGCACTCAGGGATTGTGTCTGACATCATTTTCTCACATCCTGAATACTCCGTAATCCTGCTCGGGCATGTCTGCATTGAGGCTTGCGGAAATACACAGACCTAGTACATCCCTTGTGTCTCTTGGGTCGATTACTCCATCATCCCAGAGTCTTGCTGAGGAATAGTAAGGGTTACTCTCGTTCTCATACTTGTTCCTAATTTCATCCGGGTCTGCGTTTCCAACGGTAGAGAGAACATCTGCAGCTTGCTCACCGCCCATCACCGATATACGAGCATTTGGCCACATGAATAGGAATCGTGGATCGTATGCTCGCCCACACATTCCGTAGTTTCCAGCTCCGTGAGAGCCTCCGATAATTACTGTGAACTTGGGCACTGGGACACAGGAAACCGCAGTGACTAGTTTGGCACCATCCTTGGCAATTCCGCCTGACTCGGCCTTCCTTCCAACCATGAACCCTGAAATATTCTGTAGGAAAATTAGGGGGATGCCTCTCTGGCCACAAAGCTCAACGAAGTGTGCCCCCTTGAGTGAGGACTCTGAGAATAGGATCCCATTGTTGGCAACAATCCCAACCGGATAGCCATGGATTCTGGCGAAGCCACAAACTAGCGTGTTTCCGTAGCGCTGCTTGAATTCGTGGAATCTAGAGCCGTCGACAATCCTTGAGATAACTTCTCGGACATCATATGGTGTTCTGTTGTCCTTTGGAATAACTCCCAGTAATTGTTCTGGGTCGTGTGCGGGTTCCTCAGGACGAGAGGCATCCAGTCTGTGTTTTGGAGAGATATTCAGATTCTCGACGATGTTGCGGACCATTCTAAGAGCCTCGGGTTCGTCTTCAGCGAAGTGATCGGCAACACCGGATTCTCTGGTGTGCAGATCAGCGCCGCCTAAATTCTCGGCGCTGACTTCTTCTCCAGTTGCCGATTTTACCAGTGGAGGTCCAGCAAGGAAGATTGTTCCGTTTCCTTTGACGATGATTGATTCATCCGACATCGCTGGAATGTATGCTCCTCCAGCAGTACACGACCCAAGTACTGCGGCAACTTGTGGGATTCCCTTGCTTGAGAGAATCGCTTGGTTTCTGAAAATTCGACCGAAGTGGTATTTGTCCGGAAATACCTCATCCTGCATTGGGAGGAAGGCCCCTCCTGAATCAACTAGGTAGATACATGGTAGGTTGTTCTCTTCGGCTACCTCTTGCGCTCTAACATGCTTCTTCACAGTCATCGGATAATATGATCCACCCTTAACAGTGGCATCATTTGCAACAAAGAGACATTCCCTGCCATGAACGACACCAATTCCAGTGACAATTCCTGCAGAGTGG
>DAON01000106.1 GCA_002501885.1 Euryarchaeota archaeon UBA220
GAAGGTCTGCTCGATGAGCTGCGGGAGAACTTGGACGAGGATTCGGCGCCTTTCCTTCGACATTTGGGCAAACATCTGAGGCTAGAGTGGTTACCTACCGAGGAGTCTCGTCTTGGTATGACTAGGTTCGAACATGATCCCAACGAGTTGTTCAGGAGACGTCGGTTGAGAGTTGCTCCTGGGCCAGTTACAATAGGACTCAATCCTATCCTAGCAGAGGACGAGAAAATGTTACTCAACACGCTCGTGCATGAACTACTTCACGCGGCAGGCCTGCTTGAGCACGATGGTAATCACCAAGAGTTGGTGAATCGAATTGCCCCTCCTCCGAAACTCTCTGAATCTCCTCTGCTAAGGCGCATGCGCCAAGAGGTCCTCGACAATATGCCTGAGCGCCAGTGGATTTGTGGCAACTGTGGATATTCTTGGGAGCGAATTAGAGTTACGGCACCGACTCGATGTCCGAAATGCGCTCGTCCATTCTCTTCTAATTAGGACAATTACTTGAGTCGTGGCGTCGGCGCGCGGGCGATGGAGCTACCTACTCGCGAAGAAGTCCTACAGATGGCCGAGGAATTCGGAAACGAAACTTACCCAACCTTGATTGCAATCATCGCGATTGCGGTTTACTCTGGATTCGTCTTCATGTTCTATCGCGTACTTGCAAAGAAGGATCTGATTACACTCGATCTAAGCAAGTATGCCGATGACTTTGGTGGTAAGATCAAGAAGTATCTCAGGAGTATGCTTTTCGTTATCCAATACATTGTGTTGATACCGATACTAATCGCTTTCTGGACCTTAGTACTAGCAGCGATTCTGACTCTGCTCTCAAACAGTGACGACCATGCGAGAAATGCATTGATTGCAACAGCTGTAGTTGGGGCTGTGAGAATACTATCATACTGGACTGAAGACCTCTCTAGAGATGTAGCCAAGATGCTGCCGTTCGCGGTACTCGGTGTGTTCCTAGTGGACTCTACTTCTGTCAAATGGAGTGAGTTTCAAGAACTTTTGAGTAGTCTTCCTCAGTTGGCTGAGTCCTTCCTTAGTAGCCTAATTCTACTTGCCATACTAGAGACTCTTCTACGGATTGTAACCACCATCCGAAGAATTCGATCAAAGCGCTGGAAGAGAAAGCGGATGCAGAAAGAATTGTCTCGCAAAACAGGCAGAAGGGTGAACGATATCAAAGAGGATATCAGACATGACGGTTCTCTGAATCTAAGCGCTGGAGCAGATGTAGAAGAGATGCAAAGCGTGGTCGAAGAAGCAGTAGGAGACTTGCTAGATGAGCCCGACGAAGAACTGGAGGGTTCTTGAGCAGGTTCCAAG
This sequence comes from Euryarchaeota archaeon UBA220, assembly GCA_002501885.1. Lineage (GTDB taxonomy): Archaea > Thermoplasmatota > Poseidoniia > Poseidoniales > Thalassarchaeaceae > Thalassarchaeum. Next base: position 1,336 of record DAON01000106.1, read on the forward strand.
AAAAGTAGGGTTCATCTAACTGAGGCCACCGGGACGGTACGGGCGATTGGTGTAGTCTGGATATCATGGTGGCCTTCTAAGCCGCTGACACGGGTTCGAATCCTGTATCGCCCACCATCTTTCACCTACTCCCGCGAATCGCTCAAATAGGGAAAGCAGGTCGGCGACGCGCATGAAGAGAGGTTCCCGTGCATGGAAGAAGCAGGGGAAGCAACGCTGGAAGTGGCGAAAGAAGAAGTTGCGCCGCAGGAAGGCTTCGCGTAAGCGCGCAAAGATGTGATTCCTGAACAATCCGGGACAGGGTTCAAGTTCGGTGTGTATTTTGCACCATCATGAGTTTGCACGAGTATGGTGAGCGGGATCGCCATATCGAGACTTTTGCTCTGACACTGTTGATGTTCGTAGCGCTTCTAATTTTCATTCTGAATGGAGATTTGATATCGGCACAGGCGCAAACCAGAATCGGTGGCTCGGCATTCGTCCCAGATGTACTGTTGGCAGTTTTCAGAACCTTTGCTGCGGGGCTTTCATTGTTTACTGTAGTCAGTATCTGCCTGGATCAAGAAGGGGGGCCATCTATCCCGCTTTTCTACAAGTCCCGCAAGTGTGAGCAGGCGGTCCTCTATGGGCCACACAGACTTGTCGCGTTCACAGTCTGGAGTTTTATTGCATTCGGCGCTTACTTCGCGCTGGCTGCATTTTCTTCTTGGGCCGAAATTTTCGGTGCATCGGTTCCCTCATGGCTACTGGCAGTAATCCCGCCAATCTTTGCAATCGCTTGTGGCACGGCCCTGTTAGTTACTGTGGTTGTGACCTACTATCTGATACCTAACAATCTTGAGAAAGGATTCGATGTGGCGAAATATTTCCTCTGGTATGAGATTGTCATGCATAATCTGAATGTCATCATACTTGGCACGGACTTAATCATAGGTGGCGTAGATATCACATTAGGCATGGTTGTCTTTCCAGTACTGTTTGGAATCGTATATGTGTTCTTCGCCTACATCTATGCCGTCTATGGAGGAGGCATCTACCTGTACGATTTCCTTGACCCTCGAGTCAAACGAGCACCTTTCATCCACATCGGCTTGTTCGTGATGATTGCTATATTCTACTCAGTAGCGCTTGCATTAGATGCCCTAGTCGACTGGAATGTATTCGTCGGAGGGTTGGGTGTTGCAGTGTGCATATACTCCGTAGTAAGATTCAGAGAGCCTGTACGCGCTGGCTTCCAATCTTCCTAAATCGCCTATAGTTTAGAGACTAAGTTTCTGAGTGCTGATTCTGGGTCGTCGGCCTTAGTAACGCCACTTGCAAGGAGAACTCCTGAAGTCCCTAACTTAATCGCCATAGCAACATCCTCGCCGGTCTTGACTCCTGCTCCGCACAAGATTCCTACCTGCTCACTGACTTCGCGAACTGCTGCAGCGGTCGCACTAACTATTTCTGGATCGGCACTGGTTACCGAAACATCACCTCCAATTAACTCTGGAGGCTCTACTGCAACAAAATCCGGCACTAGGGCGGCTAGAGCCTTTGCCTCGTCGATGTCTGCTGCACAAGCGCACACTTCGAATCCCTCCGGAACTTGGTCTAGAAGCATCGCTACATGTTCGATACTTACTTTGTGCTCAGCATGATTAATCAGAGTTCCAGAAGCACCTCTATCGATTGCAGTTGCCGGATGTAGCCAGCCTGTGTTCGATCCAAATCCGACTGGGTCGAGGTGTTGGCACCATATCTCCAAATCGGGGGCTGCGGCCACTACTGCGGATAGGTCAAGAGCTGAGACTGCTGCGACCATTCTAGCGTCTGTCTTTACTCCCGCCATGGTGCGTGCTAGGTCCTCTGCAGCAACGCCATGCGCAGTCTGATAAGTCTTGAAATTGACAACGACAAGTGAGTCGCTCACGGTATCGCGAGCGAGAGTGCCCCTTTCTATGAATCGGGTGATTA
>DAON01000037.1 GCA_002501885.1 Euryarchaeota archaeon UBA220
GGCCAAGCTAGTAACAATACACTGAATCATATGCGTATCGCTGCCAGGTGGATTCATGGGTGGGTTACTCCCGAACAAGTGGCAATTCCACACATTAAGGAGGCCTTCGATGAAGAAGGAAACCTAATTGATGAAATGATTACTGAGAGAGTAGAAGCCATGGCTAACTCTCTGGTTGATATTGCAAGGCATCTGAAATCACGGCGATGAGTATATGACGAGCTTGCCTGAAGGCTCTGAAACTCTTCTGATGCTGGTCGCCATATCAGGAGTTTGTACATGGTACTTTTCTAACTTCAGTCAAAATGTAAATGCCGTTCGACTGTTTGCTTTTGTAGGCGTGGCATCAATGATGGCATTACTAGGCTTGGTGATTATTTGATACAGATTCCAATGGACTCTTTTCCAACAAGAGTACCGGTTTGGTGGGGTAGGAGAGGAGCTGCTGGACCTCATCCCCCCGAGGGCGGTTGCTCAGGGAGGATGGTACTTATACGCCATCCAAAGAATCTGTCAAAATTTGAATCTTTGATTGCTCGATTTACAAAGGCTCCCAATGAGTTGAGAAGGCCACTTGATGACATGAACTCATTACTTTGGGAACTGATGGATGGATCTAGAAACATGGAACAGATTATCCATCTTATGGATTCGACTTTCCATGAGAGAATAACTCCCGTTGAGGAGAGAGTAGGAGCTTCAGTCACCAACCTAATATCACTTGGACTAGTAGTAGTGAGAACAACTCCAATAAATGGAGAATGGGATATATCTCCCTTACATGATCCAAGTGAATCTCTTTCAGAGATAGACCCTTCTCTAGGGATTATTGAAGAAGAGTAGTTATTTTTCAGGCTCTGGAGCATCCATTCGCTTTTGTTCATCGATGGCATGCTTTCGTTTTGCCGAGAAATAGACCAACAAAGGCAGGAACAATAGAAATGAGAAACACCCTACCAGCGTAGCAAAGCTGTATACAGATTCCTGAATTGGATCTAACTGAAATGCTTCAACAGAAATCAAATCATGAGTAACGATGTTGAAAGAAACTTCAACGCCCGCAGAATCAATTGTAGTATCATCCTGCAGAATCATAATTCTCCATGTCACAGTGATATTCTCTCCACTAATCAGTTCCCCGGCAGCTAATTCAGCAGAAAACTGATTCTCACTCTGTAAATATCCCAATCCGTCAATGGGCAGATTTAACGAAACAATACCTCTCATCTGATGTGAATCTGACTCGATTTCGGATTCATGCAAAGTTGAGTATTCACATGTCTCAGAGACTTTCGTGGTCTGCTCTCCGCAATTGAAGTTATCAGCATCGGGTGAGCCTAAGAGAGGAGAATAGTACCATTCAGTTCCCGAGGCATCAATTCTAACAGTCATTCCATTCTGTACGCCTTCCAGTGTGAGATTTACCCATGTTATTCCAGATTGAGTTGTTACAAACCAATCGGCCTTCCCTTCTTCGCTCTCTTGCAAATCTAACTCGATTTCTTCGTTAGTTGTAGTGTAGCCGTAATATTCAGTATTCACTGTATTGGAGTAAACAGCGAAAGACAAAATCAGAACTAGGGTGAGACCTGTACCTATCATAGTCCTGAGCATGTTCGGATTACGCGACATAGACTTGCGCATACCTATTCGTGCTGAGAGTGGGATTTGAATACTTGTGATGAGCTACAGTTCCTTATGCCACGAAGTGGCAAACAGAGTCATCACGATTAAATATGGACTCTAGGACGGCCGGACCGCGCTGTGAGCCTATGACTACTGCACACGATGTCCCGGCCGATCTACTAATCGCCGAGCTAGCAAGCCGCATAGCCGAAATGAGCGACATAACCGCTCCTGACTGGGCGGACTATGCCAAGACAGGTACTCACCGTGAAAGGCCACCTGTTCAGTCGGACTGGTGGCAGGTTAGATCTGCAGCAATTCTACGGAAGGTATGCATGCTAGGGCCAATCGGTGTGAACCATATGTCTCAGCTCTTCGGAGGGCCCAAAGATAGAGGAGTCAAGCAGAACCGTGCTGTTGCCGGTTCCAGAAATGTCGCTCGAACAATCATGCAGCAACTGACTTCTGCTGGTCTAATCACAAGTAAGCATAATCCTGCTGGTACAGTTAACCTAGGCAAGGTTCTGACTAGTGAGGGACAAAGTCTACTTGATGAGGTAGCACATACAGTCAGGCCACAGGCCGAAGAGAGATATCCTGGACTTTCAAACTACTGAGGTGGATGTGATGGCAAGGAACAAACCATTCGCCAAGAAGCAAAGACTACTCAAGGTAACTAAGCAGAACCGCAGAGTCCCTGTTTGGGTAATGCTACGAACCAATCGTAAGGTGAATACTCACCCTAAGAGGCACATGTGGCGCCGCTCTAAACTACAGAGGTGATTTGATGGCAGAAGTGAAGGAGATGACCATTCCATTACGCGCTGCTTGGAATGTCCCCCGGACTCGTCGTGCTAACCGAGCTATGGCAGAGATTCGAAATCATGTCGCACAGCACATGAAGATGTCCGAAGACGAAGATCTTTGGATAGATGAGAAGGTCAATCATGTAATCTGGGCCCGTGGAATGCAGCATCCTCCTAGAAAAATCAAGGTTGTATGTACTAGAGAAGAAGGATTCCCGATTGAAGTCAAGTTGTTGGAGGCCTGAGAATGGGTAACATCAGACCTTCCTTCATCAAGATTAGAGCACTCAGGCTCCTAGATATCTATCCCGACCAGTTTACAGATGATTTCGATACTAACAAACATCTAGTCAGTGAATTCACCGATGTCGACAATAAGAGGATGAGGAATTGGATTGCCGGATACATCACTCGCTACAAACAGCGCCGCACAGATTGAGCACTCTCTTGATAGATGACTCCTTGCGAACAGCATGGGCGACCACAGGCCAGATCCTCTGCCTGCATTCAATGCGGATGTCTGCATTGTGTTAGTCAACCCTCAGATTGATGGAAATATAGGGGCTGTCGCACGCTCAATGCTAAATTTTGGCTTCACCGATCTACGCATCGTAGGACGATCTTCTGATTGGTCAGACGAGGTCAGGAATAGAGCTAAGAATGCGCAAATAGTACTGGAAAATACTCTGTGTGTAGAAACATTTCAGGATGCTATTTCAGACTGTTCCATAGTAGTAGGAACATCCGGTAAGAGAGAAGATGGTGATAAGACAGCTATGAGGCACTTTCTACTGCCAGAAGAGCTTCCTTCGAGACTATCTGAGGTCGAGGGCCGAGTTGCCTTAGTATTCGGTCCAGAAGGTAAGGGACTACTCAATGAAGAACTTTCAATGTGCGATCTTTTAGTTACGATTCCAACATGGGAAGGATATCCAATACTCAATCTAAGTCACGCTGTTACAGTAATCTGCTATTCCTGGTTCATTTCCTCTGAAACAAGTATACCCTTCGGGGCAGAGGAGAGGTTACTAGAGCCAGAACTCAGAATTAGACTAAGACAGGAAATCGCCCGTTTAACCAAGAACATGCCAGCTAAAGAGCACAGAAGAAAAGGCATTGAAGAGACTCTAGTTAGAGTAATTCTGAGGGGTTTACCAAAGGATGATGAAATCCATAGATTACTGGGAGTAATTTCAGAAGCAGCAGATTCGTTTGAAAATGAATCATAGGATACCCAATATTACGCATTAGTCATAGATGGTTACTCTATGGGAAGGATGTGGAGAAAGAGGGCCTGCCATTAACATCTCATCAAATAATTGGGCTTTCACTACTAGGCGTAATTCTTGTATCTCCAATAGTAGGGAGGTCATTCCTCGACTTCTTACTAGGTACTTGGGTCCTTCAGGCAATAGCAATCATTACTTTCTATCCGAAAAAGAGAGTGTAATCTTCCTACCCATTACAACGCAGGCGATCTAAGTTTCACTATACCAAGAGGCCCAAGACTTGGGAGTCTCCCTTACATGGAACGCCCTTAGTCTGAGTGAATTACCGTAAGCTGAAGTGATGTGGTGGCGTGTTTGTTCGAATGCCCACTTAGCTAAGTTTTCTGCAGTCGGGATAAATGGTACAATCAGAGTTCTATGTTCGTCTCCCATTTGAGATAGTGCTGAAAGAGCTTCTCTATCTCCTTCGTAGACAATGAATGCGTGATCTACTACATCGTGAATATATTTGTTCAGGATATCCGATACATCAGAGAAATCCATCAGCATCCCTTCATCTGATGCGCCACTGTCGGTTACGACTTCTCCTTCGAGCTCTACCTCCCATCGGTATCGGTGCCCGTGCATATGCCTACACTTACTCTTGTGATTAGGTACTCGATGGCCCGTGTCTGTCTCAACCCACCTTCGAATTCTATTCGTCATTGTCTCCCTCCATTTTGAAATCCATACTAGCAGAATTGATACAATATCTCTCTCCCCCATGTTGAATTGGACCATCATCGAAAACATGTCCTAGGTGTGCATCACATGAACCACACCGAACTTCTACTCTGAACATCCCAAATGCCTTGTCCTCTAATCTTATTATTCCAGCATTTGGATGTTCAGTATGGAATGCAGGCCATCCGCAACCAGATGCATACTTCATATCTGATGTGAATAGTAGGTGCCCACAGCATATGCAGTGATAGTTTCCTTTCCTGTTTTCTAGATTGTATATGCCTGTGTTGGGCATTTCAGTACCTGCTTGTCTAGTCACATGGTATTGCAGCTGAGTTAGCCGACTTCGCCACTCTGCATCGCTTTGTTGATCGGTTTTAGGTAAGCCACTCATTGCACTGCCTCATATTCATCCTCTACTTTCAGTGCGTGTTCAAGCACAGTATCCCACTCATCTACATACTCTACCGGATCCGCCCTACCTATGGCGTGGAATGCGAGTATTCTCTCCACATCCGAACCTGTTTTTCCTGAACTTCTGCCCTCACTATCTGGATTGTACGATGTATTAGTATTTGCAAATACCATATCGAAATCTAATCCCAATACTTCACATGATTCCAATGCATCTGTAAGTATTCCTTCTTTATCAGAATCGATATATGGCAAATCAATTGCAATTCTCTCAGAGCCCCAGTTACCAATTTCCAGTGCTTGCATTAATTGATTGTAGAACTCTGGCCTACAATCAGGATAAATGGTATGATCACCTGAATGTACTCCAAGGGTCAAAGACACATCACAATCTTCGTTTGTAGAGATAGATAGTGCATGACCATAGAGTATTGATGTGAAAATCGCATTACGATTAGGTACAACTGTCTGCTTCATCTGCTCCTCTTCATAGTGCCCTTCTGGGACTTCACTAGTTGAATCGGTGAGAGTTGAGTTAAATGTTGACATAGCACTAGAAATATCCACAATTATGTGCTCAACATTATAGCCGTTTGAGAAAAGATAGTCAATATTCTTCTGGGCTCTCTCAAGCTCTACTATATGCCTCTGACCGTAATTGAATGAGATACAAGTCACAGTGTCTCCACGGGCTAGAATACGCAGTAGTAGAGCCGTTGAATCCATCCCTCCACTGAGGGCCATAACCACTCTCATTCAACGCACATCCACTTGTGAGTCTGTAGGGAAAGTCTCCAGGTGGGATTCGATTTTACCGCCTCATATGTTTGGTGAAAGTTTAGACCATTCCATTCTACACTCCTCTTTTCATCATAACAAGGTTGTAGAAAGTGATGTTCGAAACCTTGCTTAAGGTCATCATACATCTTCATGTCTTGACCCAGATATACTACCTTGAGCTCATCTCCTTCATGCTGTCTTATTGCTACATCAGGATACTCCTGATCTTTGGGGCTCACACAAACCCAATCTATGATACCTGATGGTAGAGCAATAGTCCCATTAGTCTCTATGCTGATGTAGTATCCCAATGCCTTGAGGGAATTGCATAGAGGCGGCAAATCTTGCAGTGCAGGCTCACCACCGGTCAATATCACTCTATCACAGTCGAATCTAGTTACAGCATCAATTAATTGTCCTAGAGTCATATCTTCCCATTCATCGAATTCGGTATCGCACCATGGGCATCGCAGATTACAACGACCAAATCTAATGAAAACTGACGCCTCCCCGGCATGGAAACCTTCTCCCTGAACACTATGAAAAATCTCAACAATCGGGTAAACCTGTTCGAGTCCTGAATCCGTCGGTAATAGAACCATATTATCACTGATTGATTAATTGCATTAATTCTGATCTAGCCTGGGGCTTATCGAAGAACGCACCGCGCATTGAACTAGTCACCATTACCGCATTCTGTTTAGATACACCTCTACAGCGCATACAACCGTGTTGAGCCTCGACAATCGCGGCACAACCTAATGGCTGAATTATTCTCTGAAGATCATCTACGATAGATTCAGTCAACCTCTCTTGATTCTGCAATCTCTTTGAGTGCATGTCCAATAGTCTAGCCAACTTACTTATTCCAACAATCTTGTCTACGGGGATGTATGCAATATGTGCCTTTCCAGAGAATGGTTGTAAGTGATGTTCGCATACCGAATGAAACTCAACATCCCTCAGCAGAACAATTCCATCATAACCCTCTGAATTAAATGTAGCTGACAGAATTTCTTGCGCATCATCTTCATAGCCACTGTAGATTTCCTTGAAAGATTCGATTACTCGTTCCGGTGTCCTTGACAAACCCTCTCTCAAATCTCCGTCAATACTCTCTATGTATCTGATTATAGTATCCACAGCCTCAATGGCCTTAATTTGTCCCTCAGTCATCCAAATCCCTCGATTTTCTTCCATGCAAGTCATCAATTGCGTCTAATTGATCGAGTAACTTCCTACAAGCGGTTCTTACTGCATCCGCCACAGAAACAAATTTCTTCTCATCTCCAACATGCGTCTTGAGGTCATCTAGTAGCTGTGATGGAATGTCCAGACTTACTTTCGGCATGGCTCCCGCACGACGAGGTATGAATAAGTATTACTGAGGTAATACTAGAGTAATATTACTGGCGAAGACTCTCTACTTGCTGGTCTATTTCAGGATGAGCTGAGCATATCCTAGTCGCCTTAACTGATAACAGACTAATCTGTTCAATAATTTCTTCATTAGGTGCGCCCTGCTCAAGTAAATTTGCAACTATTGAAAGCCCTCCTTGAATTGTACCCGCATCTAAGTAGGCTTCATTGGAAATCTTACCAGAATCCCTTAGATTTCCTAGAGCCTCAGAGAGAAAAATAACCTCGGCCAACACGATGTCTGAAGTAGGAGTTCCTTTACTAATCAGCCTACTCATTGAGGTTTGCATAGACCTTCGAAATTGGTTTGTCTTTTGACTGTTATCAATTGTGCTGCACCAGTTCTACTAGGACCCCTCCAGTAGAGGACGGATGTACAAATGCGATTAGGCTACCTTCAATACCTTTTGTGGGTTTTTCATTGATCATTTTACATCCCAATTCAATTAGTCTGGAAATAGTGTCTTCAATATCAATCACAGTGAAGGCTAACTGTTGTATTCCTTCTCCGCGTTTTGAGATGAATTTACCAACTGGAGTATCAGGACCTAAGGGTTCCAACAACTCCACATTGGGAGAATTTGCATCGCCCATCATCATTCTGATTCGTACTCCCTGCTCTTGATTTACATCATCTTGTTTGCTAACTAACCCCAACGCTTCCCAGAAAACAGAAGCGTCCTCAATAGAATTAGTGGCAATGCCAACATGGTCTATTCTAGGTTTACTCATTATACTCCACTCGGTGATACCCATGTCCCAAATACATCCCTCATTATATCATTCATTTCCCCAATTGTAGCGCCAGCCTTAGCTGCATCAATTAGTGGCTCCATGACATTATTTCCTTCAATACATACCTTCCTTAGGTTGGCAAGAACTGCATCGACTTTTGCACTATCTCTACTGGCTTTGTGCGATTGCAATCTCTCGATACAGCGCTTTGTATTTTGAGGATCAATCTTCAATCCACTGTCATGTAAATCCTCATCATCAGTATGGATATTGACTCCAACTACTCCAGTTTCTCCACTCTCTATTGAGTTCAGATTCTTCCATGCACTTTCGTGTATAACACGCTGCTGAACTCCTGCTTTTACACATGTCAAAGCTCCACCTTTATTTTCAATATTATCAATCATCTTTCTAGCTTCGTAAGCAATCCTAGATGTCATCTCTTCAACTAGATATGAACCTGCTAATGGATCTACGCTGTTCGGTACACCAGTTTCTTCAGCAATAATTTGTTGCGTCCTTAATGCGATTGTAACAGCCTCTTCAGTGGGTAGTCCTATTGCTTCATCGAAGCTGTTAGTATGCAATGATTGTGTACCACCAAATACAGCAGAAAGTGCTTGGTAAGCAACACGGACAGTGTTGTTCAGCGGCTGTTGGGCTGTTAGTGTGACTCCAGCTGTTTGTGTATGGAACCTAAGTTGAGCAGAGCGCGGGTTAGTGGGTTCGAAATTTTCCATAATCAAATCATGCCAGAGCATTCTAGCAGCACGGAATTTTGATACTTCTTCTAAGAAGTCATTGTGAGAGCTGAAAAAGAACGACATACGCGGAGCAAAACAATCAATATTCAAACCAGAGTCAATCGCACTCGTGACATATTGTAATGCATTAGACAAAGTCAGTGCTACCTCCTCAACAGCAGTACAACCAGCTTCTCGCATATGATATCCACTAATTGATATCGTATTCCATGAAGGGGTATTTTCATAGCACCACTGCATTAGATCAGTTGTCAAACGAATTGACTGCTCGGGTGGATAGATGTATAGTCCCCTGGCAATATATTCCTTTAGTATATCATTCTGCACAGTCCCTTTGAGTTTCGAACGGTCAATCCCGGCATCATCTGCGGCTGCCACATACATAGCTAGAATAGATGTTGCAGGAGCGTTGATAGTCATGGATGTAGATATCTTTGACAAATCCATGGAATCGAATAGTTCCTTCATATCATCCAATGTGTCTATTGGTACACCTACGCGACCAACTTCCCCTAGTGAGTGAGGATGGTCTGAGTCTAAACCTAATTGTGTGGGCAAATCGAAGGCGACTGATAAGCCAGTCTGTCCATTATCGAGTAGCTTTTTGAATCTCTGATTTGTATCCTTAGCAGTTGAGAAACCTGCATATTGACGCATGGTCCACAGTTTACTCCGATACATGTCGCTGTGAATACCTCTAGTGTATGGAGGCATGCCTGGAAATGGGTGTCCTTCCGTATCGTGGCCTTCTGCGCTTGCGGTTTCTGGTGTGGCTACATTTGACCTATCCATCCCACTCATGGTAGTAGAACGAGGCTTGTCCACGACTACCCGAGAGGGGAATGCACCATGAATAATGTGCTCATCATTGAGGAATTAATTCAATCAGCAGCACCCGCAACCACTGTCATCGCAATCGTCGGCTTTCTGAGAATGATCAACTCCACCTGGTCCATGCACATGTCCATGTAGTAATTCCTCCTCATCGGCATCTCTAACTGAATTTACAGTGACTTCAAAATGTAGTGTTTTTCCGGCCATAAGGTGATTCAAATCAACTCTTACAATTTCATCATTAACTGAATCAATAGTGAATTGCACAGGTCCTTGGTCGCTATATGCGGCCATTACCATGCCTGGCTCAATGGGTTGACCGGCTGGAAATTGTGCCCTCGGGATTTCTTGAATCATTGCTTCATCACGGTATCCGTAAGCCCTCTCAGGAGTCAATGTAAATGAACGGGATTCGCCTTCTGTGGCACCCATCATCTCTCGCTCAAATCCTTCAATCATATTTCTGTATCCTACCAAGAATGCAAGTGGCTGTCCACCAACATTCGTATCAAAAACTTCGCCGGATTCGGGAAAAGTTCCCGTATATGTGACAAATGCAACCTTTCCATTATCTATAACGCTCATTTATCTCCTCACTGTATATCTATCCACAACACTCTTCAGCGTTGACTCTTGTTCTTCATCAAGTATCCCTTGTTGTAACTTCTCTGATATGAATTGCTTTGCTTCTAAGGCAGTCTGCCTTTCTCCACGGGCCCATATTGTTCCAAGTATGTTTGAGCGATGCTCATCGGGGATTTGCATATCTTCCAGTAAACCCCTCATCTCGTACTTGTATTCCATGTGTCTGCTGCGATCAAGTCTCTTTGCCCTACTTGCAGGTTGAAATGAAGATGATCTGGGCCGTCTTGCCTTTGGTTTAGGTTGAGGCTTGGCTGGTACCTCGACCACTTTTTCTGCAGGGATATTTTTGGGTTTAGATACAGACTTTGCCCGTTCTTTGGATTCGTCGATAATTTCCTGTGCCCTATTGCTAAAATTCTCTTGAATATCGGCCTCGATGTTATCTGATTGTGGCCTCAGACCTATTGATTTTCTAGTAGAGCGTAGAATCTGTTCATCAACTACCTCAGCCTCAATATCTACATCAATTTCTGCAACATTAATTTGCGGCTCTGATTCTATTTGTGGCTTAGCTGCGGGTTTTGCAGGA
>DAON01000017.1 GCA_002501885.1 Euryarchaeota archaeon UBA220
TGGCTGCTATCGAGGCTTTTTGATTAGCCCAAAATCCCGAGCCAGGCAAAGGTACATCTCCGACTCTACCAGCAGGTCTGTGACTGGTGCCACCAGTACTTGTTGCGCATGCCAAAAGACCATTTGAGTCGCGGGCAATAACTCCGACTGTATCTCCCTCGCCTCCGTGAGGAGGTCGGCCCTCAACTGGGGCCTTGATGTGGCCCCTCTGGTCAGCCCAGATTCTTGCTCCAATTCCAGCAAGGCCATTTATCTCTTCATCTAGGAGATCCTTTGCTACTCGTATCGGATTAGGTGTTTCCTCCATTCCAATTACGAATCCAATCTTACCATCTGAAGTCTGAATAGACGCATCTAGGGAAACTGATCCGTCGTTTCTGAAAACACCTCCTGTACCTGCATTGAATACCGGATCATCTTCGAGCACCACACAGGCCTCAACCGCAGCCTCGATTGCTGAACCGCCGGATTTTAGAATCTCGGCTGCTACTTTAATCGCCATCTCTACATTTTGCTGTCTATCGGGACCCGGTCCCGCTCCTCCATGGGCTACTACTGCAGGTACCGTCATCATCTCAACTCCTAGTAGCTCCCTGAGTATTGGCCTCACTGAGCCTCAAACGCGTCTGCATGAGGATGGCTAGGAGGAAAATTATTCCTGCTACTCTAAATGAAGTGTGATAGGTCCAAAAGCCATCTCCTTGAACTGTCAGTGACCAGATATATGCAGCGGTTAAAGGGCCGAAAATCCTAGCTAGTGCACCATATCCTTCCTGCGCACCCATGACCATACCCAACTCGTAACCCCTAGTTTTTGTCTCGGAGGTGAGAACTGATGATTGAGTAGGAGAGAACAGCCCATTTCCTATGGCCATCCCTGCCGATGAGCCAAAGATCAACCAACTAGCTTCGTATGGCACATAGGGTATACTAGCAATTCCCGCACCACATAGCAGGGTTCCGATTAGCATCAATCTAGACATTCTGAAACGCTGCGTCAAGGGGCCAATTAACGCGCCTTGTACGATAGCGCCCAATAGTCCAATGAAAGCGAAGACCCATCCGTTGTCTAACTCGCTCCATCCTAGGCCGCCGCTATCTGGATCCATCGAAGTAAACAGAATGAATGTTCCATGCATCATACTGAAGCCCATCAGGAAGAGAAAGTTGATTGAAACCAATGAGGAGACTGTTGGTAGTTTCATGACTCCAGCGATTTTTCTGAACATACCTCCAAATTCTTTGAGAATAGAGTCCTCTGAAGTTCTACGATTTTCTTCAGGTAGGCTTTCCGGTAAACGAGTAATTGCTAGTATGAAACTGATTAGAGAAAGGGCACTAGAGAATAGGCAAGGTAGAAGATAGGGGTGGTCTATCCAAATCTGTCCTTCGAATGGCGCTCCAATGCTTTCAGAGGGATCAGATAGAACGCCGCCAATGAATGGCCCAATCATGAATCCTAGACCAAATGCGGCCCCTATCATACCCATTCGCTTGGCAACTTGTTGGGGCTCTGAGATATCTCCGATGTAGGCGCGCGCAACCGCGATGTTTCCGTTACCGGCTCCTGCAAGGAAGCGAGCTACCACTGCCATAGTGAGGCTCCCAGATAATCCAAAAACAGTGAAGAAGATGGTGTTTGAAATCAATCCAAACATCAGGATTGGTCTGCGGCCCACTTTGTCGCTCAATGATCCTAGAATTGGAGTGAAAATGAATTGGGCTAGTGAATACACCGAGATGACAATGCCAACCCAAAGGTCCCTGCTCCCTACATCGGTGATGCCATCTGCAGTGGCAAGGTCTTGAACGAAATAGGTGAGGAATGGAATTACAATTGTGAATCCAATCATGTCAACTAGGACTACTAGGAATAGAATTCCCATCGGTGATTTGTCTTTGTCCGGCATCCTATCTCAACTGCTACGAGAGAAATAGGGCCTTGAGCATTGATGATGCTTCAAGCCGAGGGTTGAGTATCTGTCCCCTTCGAGATTGTGTCGATTACCTTAGCCAGACGCTCGACGAGAGTGACCTTTTCCTCCGCGCCCACGAGTGCATGCTGGAGAACTTCATCAAGAGAGTCGACGGGTAAGACCTCGACCTTCTTCTCCCACTTCTCGTCCATCAACACATCCTGCATATTGGCGCGTGGGATGACGACTCTATCGATGCCAGATTTAGCTGCGGCTTCTATCTTAGCAGTGACGCCACCAACAGGAAGGATCTCTCCTCTGACAGAGAGTGACCCTGTCATTGCTAGATTCTGCTCTATCGGAACGCCTTCAAATGCGCTGATTATTGCTGTAGCCATTGTTATCGATGCACTGTCTCCATCGACATTGTGAGTACCTGGAAACTGAACATGTAAATCATAATCCTTGATGTCCTTGCCGGTCAACTTCTTGACGACTGCGCTGATGTTTGTTACGCTCTCATTAGCTAGGTCAGAGAGCCCACCAGTGGCAATTACTCTGCCAGACATTCCTTGAGCCGGGGTGACCATTGCCTCAACAGGAAGAACTACTCCCGAATAGTCAGAAAGTCCGCTATCTGCACCTAGTACAGCTAGGCCGTTTACTCTACCTACTCGGTTTCCGCTGTTTACTAGCATAGCATACTCTGCCTGCCTATCCAAGTAGCGATCGGCCACCTGTTGCTCTAGAGGTTTGGCAATCATTCTCGCTCTGGTGACATGTTCTGGACCTGTGAGTTCTGCGCTCTCTTCTGCAGCAAGATCGCCAGCAATTCTGACTAGGCCGCCTAATTCTCTGAGTCTAAGGGAGAGTTTTCCTCTACGGCCCGCTCGCCTTTGGGCTTCCTTCAGGATAAGTGCTATCGAACCTTTGTTGAAGTGCGGTATAGGCTTGCCCGAGCTCTTCTTCAATTCATTCCTTACTTCTTGGGCGATGAATCTAATGAGGCGGCGGCGATTTCGCTCGGTGTCGGGCATGTCCGTATTCACATAGACCTCGTAGCCGTATCCTCGGATTCTGCTCCTTAGGGCAGGATGCATGTTCTGAATACTATCCAGATTTCCTGCAGCTATTAGGATGAAATCAGTGGGAACTGGTTCAGACTTGGTGAGAGCTCCGGATGAGCGTTCCGAGCGGCCACTGATGGGGAGTTCCTTCTCCTGCATTGCGACTAGTAGAGCCTGTTGCTCTTCCATTCTAAGCATGCGAATCTCATCAATGTAAAGAACGCCCTTATTGGCCCTATGAACTGCACCGGGTTCGACTCTCTCGTGAGCAGGAGTTGCGAGATCAGCCCCCGATTGGAATGGATCGTGCCTTACATCGCCCAGAAGTGCCCCGGCTAGAGTTCCTGTCGCATCAATGAATGGGGGCTCGTCATCTCTCTCATGCTTGATGAGTAGTTTCGGGATGTTTGCATCCTCTCCAGCTGTCAGTCGAGTTCTGAGAAAGAAGTATCCGAATACTAGGATAAATGAGCCAAAGATGAATGTTAGAATCTCACCGCTCGAGATAGTGGCTAGAAGTAATGCGGCGCCAATGACAAGGGCGATGAAAAGAAGGGTTCTGTTAGTCCTCTCCTTTTGTATCCTAATCTGTGCTTTACGCTCCGAGATAATCCTAGATCCTCTTCCAGCAGGAACTGTCCTAACTCTTGGCTCATTCTCGTCTTCTTGGTTTCTAAACACTAGTATGTCCTCAAGTTGTTCCCGGGGTAGGAACTCTGTCATTGACCTAGAGAGCATTGACTTGCCAGTCCCTGGCTCGCCGACCATGATGAC
>DAON01000102.1:0-2278 GCA_002501885.1 Euryarchaeota archaeon UBA220
CGAAAAATCTCGGTAGTTCTACCTAAGTGATCTACTGCTTTGGGAATTTGTTCCTCAGGAACGGGGACCTGTGAGAGTATGTCACGAACCTCTGAGAGTTCGCGAATAACCTGCTTAAACCACAATTCGAAGGTCTGGTGTACTATGATGAAATGCATCTCGTCAGAGCTAATTTCTCGGTCCTCTCCTTGCAGGTCAAGTAATGGGTGTAGATTCAGGTAGTCTGCATAGGTCCAGTTACCTTCCCCCGACTCTGCCATGGCCGTTCCTGATGGCCCTCATTTGAAGCATTGTCGCATATTCCGAACTCTATATACCTCTGAATCAATGCGAATTTTACTACCCTGTAGATGTGATGGCCTATGCCTTCCAATGATTCTCTATATCCTAGCACCAAACTTCATGTCGAAGATGGTCTGAATTTACTCCAAGCGACATTGGATGATGCTGAGGAGTTATTCGCCGTGGTCGATGCCAATAGGGAATACCTCAGGGAGTGGCTGCCTTGGTTGGATGGAACGAACAATGTTGATGATGAAACCTCGTTCATCGTATCCACTCTGGAGGAGTACGGAAGGGGAGGCGGAGTCCTCTATGGAATTAGGTTGGAGGGCAATCTAATTGGGACAATCAGCCTCAACTGGATAGACTGGGGGAACAGAGGCTGCGGAGTTGGTTACTGGTTGGCCAAGGACCAAACTGGAAATGGATATGCGACCAAATCTTGTATTCGATTGATGGAGCATTGCTTTGACGACTTAGGGCTGCACAGATTCGTGCTTGAGGCTGCCACGGACAACTTCCCCAGCCGCACTATTGCCGAGAATCTAGGGATGCGCCTTGAGGGTATCACGAAGGATAGAGAGTGGTTGTATGACCACTATGTCGACGGAGCACTATATGCTATAACTGCGCCAGAATGGCGAGCACGTGTTCAAGACTGAATCAGACCGTAGTCCTCGAGTGAGCAGTTTCCGGGCGGTAGGCAGGAGAGCAAATCATCTTGGGCCAAACCCGTGGCCTTGGCGATACGGTTGGCCACACTCTCCTTCTTCTCTCTACCAGGTATGATTTTCGCCCATCTCTGACAATACTGAGAGATTGTAGAAGGTGTTCCCGAGACTGGGATGGGAACTCCATTGACTACCGCCATTCCGATTGCCATCTCTAATGGTAAATCACGATGCCAATTACGCTGACCCCTGACTACGAAAGAGCCGCGAGCAAGAGACTCTCCGGACTCAGTGGTTTTCGAGACCTGACTAGGTCTTGCATGGAAAGCGATTGCTGCTGCACCTCCGCTACCCCACGCTCTAGACCAGCAGACCGCAACTTGAGCAGCCTCGGAGTGGACTGAGTCAGGCAGTTGACGAGCATCTTCCATTTCATCACCCAGATTTTGGACAATTTGTAGCGATGCCACGCCTTCGGGAATCGCCTCGGATGGGTTCTGATTAGGGACAAGACCATCTTTGAGTTTGAGCGAGCAAGAAGGCGCCCCATGTAGGTCGGCATGGAAGTAGAGATCGTTTGATGTCAAATGCTTTCGAACAACCACATCGTTACCCTTTGCATCCCTGCCTCCTATCAGAAGATGTCCGCCAGACAATATCGCCCAACGATGCCTCTCGAACCAGAATCTCTTACTTCTCTTCTTGGCCCTGAGTCTTCCTGCGGCAGCATCCTTTGCGGCCTGCTTCTCGGCCCTCTCCCGACTCTTCTCGGTGCTTGCCAGAGCAGTTTCTGCCCCCTTGGCCTTATTCTTCTGCGAGCGAGCCTCTTCGAAGTAGCGCTGTGCGTTCTGGTGTACTGTGTTCGAAACTTCCAGAGTTATACTAGCTCCTGGCTCACCATCTTCGTCGGGTAGGTAAGCCACAACCGTCTGCTTGGCAGGGTCAGCGCTGTCAATCCAAGGCACATCTTGTATCTTGTCCATCACTCCTTCCCAACCATCCGAAACTACTGCCTCATTGAACTGTAAGAGTAGAGAATCAACATGTTCCCAATTATCCTGAATGGACTTGCCCAATTCCTGAGTTATCGCTGCTCTCTCGTGGAATCTCTGAATTGCAGCTTTCTGTTGGGCTGCCCTGCGTCCTAACTTGGCTTGTATAGCACCCCCATCTTCTCCCGAATCAACCAGTAATTCTTCCTCTCGACGAATGAATGCTGCAGCATCGTGCGAGCCGAATACCGCATCGTAAGCGACGGATAGAGATGCGACAGCAACCATGGCGCTAGATTCGGTGTAAGCAAGATCGATTGGGGCAATCTCAGT
>DAON01000102.1:2672-9306 GCA_002501885.1 Euryarchaeota archaeon UBA220
CATTGCTTCTGAATCAGCCAACCATATCTTTGCATCTTCTCCATCAGATAATCCCTTCAACATCGAGTCTATTGCCAACTCGAGCGAGTCCCGCTGAGTTGAGTCCAGTGAATTGGCAGCCACATCTTCTTCTATTCCTGCAATTGAGCAGGCTGTACTGCCGTAGATTCTACCGAGATTCGCACGGGCAGCGAGGGTACGAATCAAGTCGTGGTTGCTACCATCTAGCAGATTGTCCAGCATCTCCCGATTCATTTCACGTGGGTCTAGAGTCTCAGGAGGAGGAGTGTAAGCCACGCCTTTCTTGAGAGTGCGACTTGCATACTTGGCGTGAGTGAGCGGTTGTATGATAACATCATTTTCGTCGAGCAGTAGTACATTTCCATCTCTAAACAGCTCGATGATTAATGCTAGACGCCCCCCACCGTGTTCGAAAGTCAGTCGGATGACCCGATCAAATCCGAGCTGCTCTACACCAATCAGTCGTGAATTGTTCAGGTGCTTGCGTAGTACCATTGCAAACTGCGACGGCTTTGAGGGCATGGGGCGGTCACGCTGAGAGGTGTAGACACGCCGTCCTCTGACAATCACTAGGTCAGTTGAGGGAACTCCCTTACGATTCAGCCTCAGAACCACTTGCTCGTAGTGCGGCTGGTATGCCTTGCGTGCGCGTGCACCAATCATCTCCGAAAGCTCACGCACAATGCGCGCGACATCGAATGAAGACGAGCTCTCACGCATACTACTCAATCCGCCGGCCCGCCCGCCCTTCATCAGGGAATCGCTTTGCAAAATTGGTCTAATTACTGATTGAAGAGTGGAATTGCTCAATCTCGACTAGTACATCGGCCTCGTGTGCGTACTGGTTGCTAGGGACTTCAATCAGCACTGCTCCTGGTATTCTTTCGACTATACTCAACACCTTATCCATGTCGTGCAGAGTATCTGAGGAAGCAGTCATTACTGCACACGGCACATCTATTCTAGAAAGATCGTCAGGTAGTCTGTACCGCATGTTTGCCCTAGCACTCATCAGCATTCGATTCAGATCTTGAGCTAGAAGAGTCCTGCGATACCTGATTCGCTGACCTTCCTCCTTCGTTCTGCGGTCGACAAGCCACACCGTGAATCGCATCAGGGCAGGGTGTATGAAACGAGGAATTGGCAAACTCATCACCATTCTTGCCCAAAGCGGGAATTCAAAGTCCGGGTTCGGCGCCAGAAGAACTGACGAGTGTCCGTTCAGCACACCACTTTGGTAGGACTCGATTAACAGAGTTGCACCCAGAGATGAGGAGAACCAATCGACATCTCTCGATTCAATGCCTAGGTGGTTCAGAACTGCGAGTACATCTGTGCCGTGCTTTGACATCTCAAAATCTGTTTTGTTGACTTTCTTGACAATTACAGCACTCTTCTTCTCCCTTGTCTCAATGTAAACAATTGGACGACGCCTGACCCATTCAGTGAGGAGCGGCCTCCAACCCTCGAACACAGAACCCCAGCCAGGCACGACAACGACCGGATCATTACAGGCAGCAGATGCATCATCTGGAGTCCAAGTCAGCACTCTTAGTGAGATGCCGGACTCGACCTCAACGAATTGCTCCTCAGAGTCCGCTCCGTCTAATTCGGGAGCACCACTCCACAATTCCTGCATGTACTCTCTTCAAGAGAGTGAGTTTTCATCCTGTCGAATCGCTATCTGCGTCCACGGCCGCCACCAGAACGGCCACCACCACTAGAACGGCCACCGCCACTAGAACGGCCACCGCCACCCGAACTCCCCCTAGTGGAGCGACCGCCACCACTAGAACGACTTCTCCCACTGGAACCGCGTCCACTGCTAATTCGGCGAGTTCTACGGTGCCCTCTGTTTGAGCCACCGAGCCCCCATCTCCTGCCGTATTGATTGTTTATGATGACTACATCATTCCCATCATATCCCTGATGGTAGTACACTCCTTTGTTCGTTACATAGGCCCCCGGGGGCGTGTTACTTAATCTTGAGAAAACTAGAGTGACAATCGCTAACAGGACGAATATGGGGACGCAACAAATCCAAGTCAATTGATAGAAGTTCATTGGTGTAAATCCGACCATATATGCCTCATCACGATTGACCATGACCTCAATCGGCTGTCCATCTCCTAATTCTTCAGCAAACCCAGAAATACATGAAACATCAGATGGTTGGAACAGTCGGTAATTACCCCCCCACTCGCCATCAGCAACCCAACTAGTGTAGTATCCACCACCTTCTGCATCGTCGTAGGTGACTCTCAATTCAGCCTCACAGACATATTCCGAATACAGAGTGTTTCCGTCGACCCAGTGCCACAACGTCTCTTCCCAGAATGTACCCTCAGAGGAGTCGAATCTAACTGAGAATACCTGATAGTCACTTGGATCAGACGAGATATGCCAAAATGACAAGGTATCTCCTATCTGATAGTAATCCTCCATTATCTCTAAGCAGCGATATCCAGTAACGATTGAAGGCGTATATGCCCAGCCGTCGTATTCTGTACCATCCACACTCCACTTCAGATACAGGTCGGCATAGCACTCATACTCCTGTACCCAGTAACTATCACACCATTCATACCCCTCATCATCGGTGTAACAGTCCTCGTACCATCCGCTTACATCATGCTCGAACCAGCCCGTGCCATTCTCTCCATCTCCGGATATTATCGCTTCAGCGAGCATCCACTCCTCACCACCGTCTGCCTCAATAGTGGCGGTCGTTAGAGTGTACTCTGGGGCTGAAATGACTCCTAGAGTCCAGATAACACCTACTGCGATAGCTAGAACAGATGTTATTGCAACTACAATGGCCTCTCCCTCTGAGAGCCACCAAAGGCCCAGCACACCACTGTTTCCTGTGACCATAGGAGGTTGAGCAACCTCTTCTCCGTCACCTTCGGAGTCGACTCGAGGTTCCTCACTCCCTGAGTCTTTAGCGCCAAGTTGTTTCTTCTCGGCTTCTATTCTAGCCAACTCAAGTTCATGCCGGGCCTCAGCCATTTCTTCTTCGCGTTGGATCTTTTCGGCCTCGGCCTTGTTCATGGCATCCTCGACCGTCTCCTTTGAGGATCCTTCCTCCTTCTCATTGTCGTGAACCCACCAACGTTCGTCCTCTGCCATGAGGCGGCTACTAGGAGGCAGAGTATTCAAGATTCACCCGATATCGATTGAATGGTATGAATTGCCATGAACTTCCACCTGTCCGGATCTGATTAGCTCCTTGAGATGTGATAGAACTTGGTCTTGAGCCAGAATTGGATGTGCATCAGGAGTATCCGCGTACACTATCTTGGTTATACTCAACAACTCTGAATTACCTTCCCGGACTGCATTAAGCACCCTCTCATGCCTTGTCTTACGATGCTCAATATACTGAGTTAACAATCTCTTCGGGTTTGCAATTAGGGGACCGTGTCCGGGGAATAGGACCTTCGGATTCAGGGACCGAATTCTTTCCAAGCCTGAGATGTATGCGCCCATGTCACCTTCTCCTGAAGGGACCAAAATGGTGCCCACCAAAGTGCAATTATCGGCGGACACGATTCCAGAATCCCCAACTAGGCAAATCTGACCCGGGCAGTGCCCAGGACTCTCGATAATATCCCAAGAGATTCCACCACTTGGCCCATCGAGAATGAATGAGTCACCTTCTTTGAGCACCCGGTCAGAATCACTAGGAGTCATAGCCTCTAGAGTTTCTGAACTAGCCCAGATTGGAGCTTGGTAAATCTCTGATATTCGCTGTAAGTCACCAATGTGATCCGGATGTCGGTGAGTGAAGATTGTAGCAATAATCGAACTATCATCATCGTAAATCTCCTGAATTTTGAACGCTAACTCCTCAAAACCCTCCTCATCTTTAGCAGCCGGGTCAACAATAACTCTCTCTCCTCCTCTTTCTCCAAGGATGAAGCAGTTTGTGTGAGTAGCCGGTGGGAGTGTGTCCGTAGGTACCAGTATGCATTCAACTCCAGGGCCGTATTCAAATCGATGTTTTCCAGTAGGTGGATTTGCTGCCAGAGCATCGCAAGCAGATTGCAAATCGCCTTCATTCTCAATTGCCTCAACGAGGTCGCGTGCTAGAGTGACTATAGGAGGAGGTAGACGAATCTCGTTAGCTTCCCAAGAGGAAATCAAGTCAATTGGCCTCCACCAGCGAAACTCATCAAATTCAGAGCGACCGGGAGGAAAAGTAGGGGTAACTCCGGGATTTCCGGTTGGAACATGAAAGAATAGATTGTGGAATCTAACAGGTGCTTGCGGAGGAGTTGTTCTGTCAGTAATCACTTCACAGTGAAAACCTCTACAGGTCAATACTCCCGATTCCATCAGATGTCGCCAGTTTGCCTTGTCTGCACAAACCTCAGCGCGAATATCCTCGTCAACATCTGTCAATCCCCCTTCGCCATCAGGAACTACTCCAAGCTCCTCTACCATTTCTCTCAAGAGAGCAAAAACAGAAACCCTGTCATCTCTATCCAGCAGCCATTCGGGGTGAGATTCTGCAACTGCCCTATCTACTCGACTAATCGCACCTCCAGGAAACGACCAGACATCAGGGAAGGCCGGAAGCTCAGAGACCCGATGGCCAAGCAATATCTCATGGCCACTATCGCGCTCTCTACTTAGAATAACAGAAGCTGAGGGCCGAGGAGCCGCCCTCTCAGATTTAGGCATCTCCATGCCTTCTGGCAACTCTCCCATACACCTTCGACGAGGTATGACGCTTGAACCTCGCTACAATAACCATTGAATACATAATCTAACCTACGCCGAACATGAACTCAGTTACAATATCGAACACCAGCACAAGCACCGGCGAAAGGATGCACCAAGTCGAGATGCCGACCTTTGGATTGGGAGTCTATCTTATGGGCGAGCCGGGTGAGTGCAAGAACTCGGTTCTATATGCACTTGAGCAAGGATACAGAATGATCGACACCGCAATGGCATATGGAAACGAGGATGAAGTAGGCCAGGCCATCAGAGAATCTGGAATTCCTAGGGAGGAGATTTTCGTAGTCACCAAACTTCGACGCCCTCATTCCAACAGCTATGAGGAGACTATCGAGCGTTGCCAGCAGAGTCTTGAGAACCTCGGTCTTGACTACATGGATCTGTATCTTGTACACGCCCCTCCAGAAGATCCGGATGCTAGGGCACCTGTCTGGCAGGGCATGGAGAAATGTCTAGACAATGGTTGGACTCGCTCGATTGGAGTCAGTAACTACGGGGCACATCATCTAGATGCAATGAGGTCGTATGCTGGTCTGATGCCATCGGTCAACCAAGTAGAAATCAGTCCCTGGTTACAGAGAAATGCACTACGGGCAGCAATCAAGGAAGTAGGAGCAGTTCCAATGGCTTACTCTCCATTGGCCAGAGGCCACAAAGTCGACGATCCAGGAATCTGTGAGATTGCTGAATCGGTGGGCTGCACTCCCGCTCAGGCTGCAATAAAGTGGTGTCTAGATGTTGGAGCAATTACTATTCCAAAGTCTAGCAACCCGCTAAGGATATCAGAGAATCTGGGTTCTCTTGAAGTGGATTTGAGCGGAAAGGAAGCTGAACTTGCAGCCTTGGAGGAGTCATATGTCTCAGGTTGGGATCCGACTTCGGAGCCATGAATGATGAAGCAACCTGAGACTATTGAGGAGGAACTGGCAATAATCGCCGAGGCGATTGAGGCTGGAATCGATCCTTTCCCTCCAAAGAAAGAGCCTAGTCGATGGGGCAGAACCGCTCTTGGTTGGTTCATGATTGTCATAATGGTGAGCTGGGTTTCAGAATTGCTCTACCGCTCACTGTAAGATGAGTTTTGGTAGTCCCTCCCGGATTCGAACCAGGGTCATGGCATCCAGAGTGCCATATGATGGACCACTACACTAAGGGACTAGCGAGCGACGGAGTCGGGTTCGCTATTTCAACAAATCCGACTCTGAAATTGAATTCAGTTTCCTCTGAATTCAGAGTTAATCTTGTCTAATGTATCTGAACTAGGTCGTAACTCATGTTCACTAAGTTCTGACAATGGAGTGGATGTAAGCTCGAGAGACTCATCTGCGGTCTGCATTCCATCATCATAGTACAGTAAACCGGTGACATGCTTGTTTTCCTTTTCAGCCTGGTGGATTGCTGCTAGGGCTGACACAGGGTCGGATGGATCATGCTCTCTGCCGACCGTCTCGAGACGTAGAGTGGAACCGTCAAACATCTGTATATCGTCATATTCTCCCTCGGGAATATCTACCTCCTCTATAGGAGTAAAATGAGGGATGTAATCGATTAGATGTAAGACCTCATCATTTTCCTTAACATAATTGTAAGACTTGTATGATTCGTCATTATTGGCAAAGGTCACACAAGGTGAGATGACATCAATCACGGCCATTCCTCGATGCCCCATTGCGGCGCGAATGAGTGCAGTTAGTTGCTTCTTGCTACCAGAGAAGGAGCGAGCAACGAAACTACATCCAAGATTGATAGCCATAGCGCACAAGTCAATTGGAGGCTGCTCATTCATTGTTCCTTTCTTCTTCTTAGAGCCCCTTTCAACTGTCGCGCTGTATTGTCCCTTTGTAAGGCCGTAGACACCATTGTTCTC
>DAON01000089.1 GCA_002501885.1 Euryarchaeota archaeon UBA220
TGAGGCTTTGAATTGCTTTGAGAAAGCAATTGGAGGAGCTCCCCGAGAAGAAACAGAATTGCGCATGAGATCACATAACGGGCGTGGTCATGCACTATACCAACTAGGTCGATTTGCAGAAAGCATCCAAGCCTATCATGCAGCGATATCTCTGGATCCGACTAGTGTTGGTGGCAGAACACTATACAACATGGGCTCTTCATATGCGGCTGTAGAACATTATGCAGATGCAATCAAATGCTTTGAACAGGCCTTACAGAGAGGTCTTGATTCTGATGATGTTGAACTTTGTAAGACTCAAATTAACAGATGTAGATTGCTCAGTAAGGAACAGATGAAGAGACGTAATCAGGCTGCCTGAGTAGCCTTGTTATTCCAGAATCTCATATTCTGCATTGATGGTTGAACGGATACGCATACTGATTTACTGGTAGGAGTATTGCTTCCCTCAGCGACACTGTTTAGTGGAATCAGACAGTTGGCCTCGGGGAAATAAGTGGCAATATTACCAGATGGAATATCGTACTCCACCACTCTCCATTTCGGAGCTGTTTGGGAGTCCCCTTCAAAGTGTGAAGTCAAGTCTACCATGGTGCCTGTCTTGATACCAAGTCTATCCATATCAGACTTACACATCAAAACAATTCGTCTAGCTTGCTTTATCCCACGGTACCGATCATCAAGACCGTAAATTGTAGTATTGTACTGGTCGTGAGAGCGAATTGTCATCATTACGAATTGCTCGTCTCCAGGGGAAACCACAGAAATTGGGTGAACTCTGAAGTTGGCTTTACCGGAATCAGTTTCGAATGTTCTAGAATCACGCGGAGGGTTCGGTAAATAGAATCCTGGGGGATTTCGAACTCTCTCATTGTATGAATCGAAACCGGGAATAGTCGATTCAATTAAATTACGAATTAAATCATAATCTTCGGCAAATTTACTCCAAGTAATGCCCGAGTCGTCAAGTTTTGTTTCTAATGCACTAGCTATTCCAGCAACTATGCTAGGTTCTGAGATGAGTTCTTTTGAAGCAGGTCTGGCCGAACCTCGAGAAGAATGTACTACTCCCATTGAGTTCTCGACAGAGACAAACTGGTCACCCTTTGTTGTAACATCTCTCTCTGTTCTACCCAGACATGGTAAGATCAGTGCGGTCTTTCCAGTGACTAGATGTGATCTATTGGGTTTAGTAGAAATTTGTACGGTTAAATCGCACTTCTGAATTGCCTTAGATGTGGAATCAGTATCTGACATCGCAGAAACAAAATTCCCACCCATTGACATGAATACTTTAGCATCGCCTTCTAACATTGCTATTACTGAGTTAACAGAATCATAACCGTGTTTTGTTGGTGGTTTGATTCCGGTAGTATTTCTGAGTGAAGAAAGAAACCCGTTTGATGGTTTGTGATTGATTCCAACGGTTCTATCTCCTTGAACATTGGAATGCCCCCTAACAGGACATAAGCCGGCTCCAGGCTTGCCGATATGACCACCAAGTAGTAGAGTATTGACAATCTCTTGAATTGTTGCAACTGAATTTTGATGTTGAGTTAGTCCCATAGCCCAACAAACAATTGTTGACTTTGAGTCGCGCATTGCTGCGGCTAATTTCTCAATATCATGTCTTTTGACTCCGCATGTAGATGTGATTTCTTCCCAACCGGTGTTTGAAACTGCTTCTTCATACTCTTCAAAACCATGAGTAAATTGTTGAATGAATTCTGGGTTGGTTCCAAAGCCAGAAATAATGGATTTTGCAAGACCTCTGAAAAGAGCCATGTCGCCATTCACATTAACAGGAATATGCAAGTCTGCAATCTTAGTTCCCTGACCTATTACCTCTAGTGGGTCTTGAGGGTGTTTGAATCTCTTCATACCAGTTTCATATAATGGATTGATACTGACCACTGAAGCACCTGCTACCTTTGCTGCCTTAAGTGCAGAAAGCATCCTAGGATGATTCGAACCAGGATTTTGACCGACGACCAGAATTAGATCAGCCTTGTTAAAGTCGTCTAGTTTCACAGTACCCTTGCCAATTCCAATAGAATCGCCCAATGCTACTCCTGAAGATTCATGACACATGTTAGAGCAATCTGGTAAATTGTTTGTCCCAAGTCTTCTGGCTAGTAACTGCCATAAGAAAGCGGCTTCATTGCTGGTTCTTCCGGATGTATAGAAGATTGCCTCATCAGGGTTATCTAATGTTGAGAGGTGATCTGCAATTATATCGAATGCTAGGCCCCATGTTATTGGTTCATAATTTTGAGAATCCGGGTTGAGAATCATGGGGTTAGTAATTCTGCCCTGAGAATTAAGCCAACGATCGGATTTTCGAGATAATTGTGCTAAAGTCCACTGTGACCAAAATTCGGGATTTGCGCGAGCTTTGGTGCCCTCATCAGCAACGGCTTTGGCGCCATTCTCGCAGAATTCAAATACAGTTCTCTCATCATCTGGATCGGGCCAAGCACAACCTGGACAATCGAATCCATAGAAAGAATTGACACGCGTCAAATTGGATAGAGATCGAATAGCACCCATGCGCGTTAGTCCATGATTCATTGTCGAAAGCACTGCAGGAATTCCTGCTGCAACCTCCTTTGGTTTGGACTGGAGAAGAGGATTATCCTTGACAGGAGTTAGGTGCTCTACATCCCTGCTCATGCATGTGCGAGGATGTTTGCTTACATCAGTATCTCGCTGTTTGATGTTAACATATCCTATTGCTAGCGCTGAATACGGTCATCCTATCTTCATTGGCAAAGGAGACCAAGGTCATGCCGTGTTCATTTGCGATATCGACCGCGAGGCTACTAGGTGCACCTACTGAAATCATGATTGGGAATCCTGCTTTGAGTGCTTTCTGAACTAACTCGAATGATGCCCTGCCTGAAACAACAACTACCTCTTTGTCAATTGGCAACTCCCCCTTATTGATTGCTGCACCAATCAATTTATCCATAGCATTGTGTCTTCCAATGTCTTCCTTAACATCGATTATTGTGCCCTCAATATTGGCCCTACCACAGGCATGAGTGCCACCTGTCAAGTCAAAAGTCGATTGCATTGAGCGTAAGCCAGTTACTGCTTTACCTACCTCAAGATGAGTAATTGAGAAGTCACTAGATAATTCGGGTCCATGCATATGCAGTAGATTGGAAATGGACTCCTTTCCACAAATCCCACAAGAGGAAGTCATGGTTGTTCTTCTAGTGAGCTCGTGAGGATTGAATTTTGCTGAATCATCTAATTCTACAGTTATTCTATCATCATCTGATTCAATCGACAATATACACTCTAAAGATTGGATAACTCCTTCGGAATGTAGAAATCCCAAAACTAAATCATGATCGTCCCCTGGAGTTCTCATAGTTAATCCCAATTCATAAGTCTGACCAGATTTATTGATTGCAATGGATAATGCAGATTCTACTGATACAGAATCGGGTCTCCTTGAGGATTTGCCATTTTCTACTTTGATACTGGGCCGTCGCACGGTCTTATCCATGAATTCGGCACGGGTTGTATCGTATTGGGTTATGGCAATACACAACAATGTCCCACAACCGTTCAAATACCACCAATATCAGCGAGTATCATGGGCATTATGGACGGAGAAGGATTTAGCCTTCCAGTCGTCACGCCAGTTGAAGTTGTTGAAGTTGACATTTCTTTTACCGACTCAGCAAAGTCAGCAATGCGCAAAGAGTTTCAAGGGGATGAAAAATCACGCGTACTCATTATTAGTGCTCAGTCAGGCGGATGTTCTGGATATCTATATGATATGAAAATAGTTGAAGATCCAGAAGATGAATCATTTCAAAGATTGGATGTAGAAGGAATGTCTGTTCTAGTTCACAATAAAGACAGCGTACTACTTGCTGGAATAACAATTGACTTCAAGGATTCATTGATGGGGGGCGGCTTCCAAATTGAAAATCCCAATGCAGACAGAGCCTGTGGATGCGGACAGTCATTTGGTTGAAATTATGATTACTGCAAACCACCTCCACCCGGTGGCTCAGGTTTTCTCTGTACCTTCATCAGTTAGTGTATTAGAAGGCCCATCTGTACTCGAACATCTAAACAGAATAGTCACCATAGAGACTCTTGGAATGCCAATTCTTGGTAGAAAGGATGGTTTGATATGTAATGCAAATGGTAGAATTCTAGATCTTGCAACTGTTTGTAATCTAGATGGTCAAGCTATCATATTAGGAAATCAAGGCACGGGCAAAGATACTCGTCAAAATCTAGCTTCCGGGATTCCTTGGAATGAAGATCTAAAGGTGAAAGATGCAGATGATGCGATTTCACATCTAGTGTTAATTGGTCAAGACCCGTTTAGTTGTTTGATTAACTTGGGGATTGAGCCAACTGATTTGTCGACCAACAACTGGTCTGAATTAGGTAATTCTTTGCTATCAATTCATTCTATGTGTCCTAATACAATTCAGATTCTAACTCCTTCGAGTCATCTAAATTCTATGATTGATGCATTGAAAAGTAGCGGAGCTCAACATTCTGATATAGATGAATGGAGGAGTGTCAGGATGTTAAGCGGTATAATGGATCATCATGAGCTAAATCCTGATAATTTACCCTTCGAACTCGGCCTTAGTGAGTTAGTTGCGCTTGACAAGGGATGTTATCCGGGGCAAGAGATTCATGCGCGGATGGAGAGTAGGGGCGTACTTGCAAGATGTTTGGTTAGGCTAAAGTCCGATGATTTGATTCCGGTTGGCAAATCAAAGATTGAAAATGTTGGCAGAGTCTCGGTTACTGATTCCAATCAATATGATGAGGGTTGGGTTGCATTGGCCCTAATTCCATATGCTGCAGAAGGTATCGAAGTAATCAGGTTTGAGAATGAAGTGGTAGCGAAGGTAGAATTAATCTGACTGATTAGATTCAAGTTCAAATCTCTCACCGCGTTCAAGCCACTCCGACAATGGCATTAGAGGAGAGAGTTTTAACGAACCTAGATTTCTAGTGAATAGATATACTACTGGGTTGTATACCTCTACCATCTGGTGCTGAAAAGTCTGCCTTACATCCTTAGCTCTGTAGCTGAAGAACGTCAACTCAACCAAGATACCAACGACTGTTGCTGTGTACAATACAATGAGTACACTAAGTGAAAATACAACAGGATCAGAGAAGAATTCTCCAGAACGAATCTGCCCCCCATACAATAGCTGTCTTGTCAATAAAAATACTAACCCTACGCCAACTAAGGGGCCTAGGGCATCTTCAACAAATGTATCCATTGGAATTAGTCTACGTTTAGTTGGATCGGCAAATACCAATGTGTTTGCAGTTGCAGCGCGGATAACTGAAGTGATTGAAACAAGGATGAGGTAGACGGCTCCACTTACGATTACTATGCCTCTGCCATCGAGAGGAAGATAGAGCACTACAAGATAAGCAAATACTCCTAGAAATACAGTAACTGGAAGCCGGTGAATAGATGCCAGTACCTGATCTAGTCTCTTGGCACCATCATCTAACTTTGGTATTCCAATAACCTCCCATCTTGTGATGCTTTGCAGTAGTTTAGCGAATCTTAGTAGTCCTCTTTTGCTAATCAATAGCCATTCTAGAAATCTTAACAGTGGCATCAATGGTATTGCAAAGAGGGCAGCAAATAGTCCAATAATTGGCCAGATAGCAAGGATTGGAAGTAAAAGAAAATGTTGAATTTTTAGTGGAAATAATAAATCTGATTCTATTCTTCCTTGTCTTTCAGTGTCTATCAGAAATCTCCTTGCCTCGGAATCCAACTCAGTCCTATATCTCCTCAGTGGTATACCAGAATCCAGTACTCTTCGTACCTTCTCTCGGTAATGTTCGTGCTCGGGCTCAGTGCCTATCCACCATCTCCAGCCCAGTGACAAAGGTATGGCAAAGAATAGTGGAGCAAGTAGGATTAGGACCGAAGTAAATAACCCCTCTGAACCAGTGGCCATAGACCCTGGTTAACATCAGCACCAATAACAAGACGGTTCTACTTTTCAAAATTGGTCCATCAAAGAGCATCTGCGTATCTGCGGGATACCTCTTCCCAATTCACAACATTCCACCAGGACTCAATATAAGTAGCCCTGCCGGGACCGTATTTCTTGTAATAGGCGTGTTCCCAAACATCGAGTCCTAAGATGGGTGTGCAACAAATTTCGGGACCACAGCAACCGTCCATCAAAGGATTGTCTTGGTTGGGAGTAGAGCACACACATAGTGAACCGTTCTTGACTCCAAGCCAAGCCCATCCACTACCGAACCTAGTCATAGCTGCCTTCTGGAAATCTGCTTGGAAATCCTCAAATGATCCGAAAACCGAATCTATTGCGTCTGCTAGATCTCCAGATGGTTTCCCTCCTCCATCGGGGGACATTGATTCCCAGAATTGACAGTGGTTCCACCATCCTCCGCCGTTATTCCTAATTGCCGCGATATCAGAATGGTTTCTCAGTAGGTCGTTAATTGGCATTTCAGGAATACCATTTGACTCGATGGCAGCATTGAGATTATTGGTGTATGCATTGTGATGCTTGGTATGGTGAATCTCCATAGTTAGTGCATCGATATGCGGCTCTAGTGCATCGTAGTCGTAGGGCATGTCGGGTAACTCATAAGTCATGATTAAGCCAGTAGGCATCAAGATATCAATTCTCGGTTAGAGGAAGAATGAATTTTAGCAATGTTGATTGAACTGAACTGATTCAATGACACATGGGTCGCATAGCAGTGACAGATGGGATGGCACCTGAAGCCGTAGCCAAGTTGGTTGAATCAGGCCATCAAGTGGTCGAGCAACATTACAGCCCTCTAGAGCTGATAGATGGTGCTCTTTCTGAATTCGATGCCGTAGTAGTTCGGAGTGCCACCAAGATAACTTCGGATGTAATTGATGCAAGTTGCGCCCAAAGCGGGAATTTATCTTTCATAGGTAGAGCAGGTGTTGGCATAGACAATATCGACATGGCTGCTGCTTCATCTAATGGCGTGATTGTTTGTAACACCCCGGGCGCCTCCACCAGAAGTGTTGTTGAGTTGACCATGGGTCATTTACTGGCTTGTGCTAGATTCATTCCCAAAGCAGACCGTACATTGAGGCGTTCAGAATGGGCCAAGAAGTCTCTGAAAGGTAGTGAACTAGGGGGTAAGCGACTGGGGCTGGTTGGTTTCGGTAGAATTGCACAGGGAGTGGGTTCCATGGCACAATCATTCGGTATGGAAATACACGCATTTGATCCATATATCAGCAAGGAAATTGCTGCGGATTTAGATTGTATATTACACGACAATGTCGATGGATTATTCAAAAAGTGCACACACATCTCAATTCATTGCAATCTATCAGAAGAGACGAAGCATCTAGTCAACATTAGTCGGATTTCTATGATGCCAGGTATTGGTGCGGACGGAATTCCCTGTGGGAACCATATTGTGAACTGTGCCAGAGGAGGAATAGTGCATGAAGAGTCTGTTTTGGAAGCTTTAGAATCTGGCATATTGACTAGTGCTGCTTTGGATGTCTTTGAGGTGGAGCCTGCAATTGGTAACCCACTACTAGAGCATGAAGGATTTCATGGAAGTCCACATATCGGTGCTGCTACACTGGAAGCACAATCTAGAGTAGGTCTTGAGATGGTGAATAACTTGTTGATGCATTTTGAGGGAGATAAGCCTGCATCGGCACTCAACTAAATTCTAACGAATGCATCTTTACCAGAGGCTCAGATAGTTCTTCTAATTTAGAGGGAATTACAAAATTTGAAATTGGTGATTTCAAAGATAGTCCAGCGTCTTTTTTAGCCTTCCAAACAGAAGAGTTGAATTCGGAGATATGATCTGTGAGAGACCTTAATCGGCTAGCATCTCCCGCTAATATCTCGCCGTCCAGTAATGGGAATTGGCGGACATCAATGGAAGATTCACTATAGAGTTCAGTTGAAAGATAGTGAGTAAAGAATGGACAAATTGGTGTGAGTCCTGTTAGTAAGTCTCGAACTATCCTGTGGAGAGTCCATGCTGCGCATGAATCTCCATCATACAATCGCGACTTTACCATCTCCAACCAGTGGCTTGGAAAAACACCTGTGCCAAATCCTTTGAGAGTCTGTGCAGCGGTGTAGATGTCGATATTAATCCAAGCCTCTTGAACACGCCTCATTGAGCCATCAAACTCGGAAAGTATCCACCTGTCTTCGATTGGGAGTTCCTTGGGAGGGTTTTCAAAATCATCAGGGACATCAAACTGGCTTGCGAAACGAGCTACATTGAACAATTTAGTTAGAACTCCAAAATATCTTGATTCGATTTCTTGCGGATTAATCTGGAAATCGTCTCCGACTTGAGCATC
>DAON01000040.1:0-2049 GCA_002501885.1 Euryarchaeota archaeon UBA220
GATGTTATCGAGCCATCCGAAACGCGAAGTAAACTGGTCCAAGCCCTTAGGCCTCTCAAGACCAAGCGTGAATGGGTGCCGCCAAAGAAGCACGGAAACATCCCTCTGTAAGGAGGGATGCTGGGCAAAGCCTCAAGCCATGCGGGCTCTGCCACTGAGCATGAGCAACAGAAATCTGTCTGCAATCATCTGCCTACTAATGCTGACCTCGATGGCACCAACAGTTGCCGCCATTGGCCCTTCAGACTCGGTAATCTGGGGTACTTCTTACGATTGGGCCAACTTCGAGGAGGATATAGAGGAACTATCTGGGGTAGACACTAACGCAGTGAACGAAGACCTCGAAGCTGCTGCCGATTTCGCCGGATTCATAATCGAGAGCGACCAAGTGATTAGTGGCACAACTCAATTCTTCATCGAGACTTATGATGAGGATTTAACCGTCGAAATTACCGATCCTAATGGAGTGACTCACGAACTCAACGAGAGGGTGACAGAATTGACTGTCCGCCATGGGAGACTAGGAAACATTGGCTTCACAACAGCATGGACAGATGAGAACGAGAGTATCGACTTCTGGATGAGCGGTTCAACTGAGGAAATCTTCGTTATCGATGCTGTATACACCGAATATGTCGATGATGACTTGATGGTTTACGGAGGCCACCTAGAGATGAGCGGGGAGTTTGCATTGGAGAACGAGTTACAATTCAATCTCCAGATTATCGCCGCCGATGAAGTATTGGCACCTGAACTCGGAATGGGATTCTCGGTTTCTTTCGAAATCCCCTCGATTGAATCTGAGTGGATATCTAGTGAACCCCTCGACTACTTACACCACCTAAGCACACCTCCAGATGAGGAGGGGGAAGAAGATGGCGAATGCTATCCAGTACAAATGGACGACATTGCCTATGAAGATGGTTGGCTTTACGCAGATTCTGGCGAGGAATATTGGTTATGGGGAGGAGAAGATCTGTTCCCTGAGAATGGCACTTTCTGTCCAGATTATGATGAAGGCGGAGTGGGTGGCGAATACAACGATGTGGGATTAATCGAAGGAGAATTCTCTACACTCACGGGCTATTCGGCATTTTTGTCTATAGATGGAGTTCCAGCAGAGGACTTCGGAATTGATCTCGATGCATTCAATGTTCAACTCTCAGACAGTATCCCTGGACAGGGAACTTTCTCGGAAGATATGGCTGTCTTCTCCGGTGCTATCTGGGAGCACGAATGTGACCCAGTAGGGGGAGTCGAAGAGTTGGACATTGACCCATCAACAAATGGTACCGTTTCTGCTCAGTGTGGCCTAGCTCCGCCGATTTCAATGGGCATGGCATCGATGATGGGAATATCGATGGCTATGGCGTTTGATAGTGGTGTTCAGGAATTGTTCACAGCTATGGAGGAGCAAGTCGGTGCGTGGTTGGAAGAAATAGCGCCAGAAGAAGAATCGTTCATCTGCGACAATGGCGAAGAGATTCCCGCCGAATGGGAGAACGATGGTGAGATTGACTGTCAAGACGGTTCTGACGAGAACGAATCCGGAGGAGACGGAACTTACACTTGCGACAATGGACAAGTAATCCCAGCTTCTTGGGTTAACGACGGCGAAGAGGATTGTGAAGACGGCTCAGACGAGGACGGATCAAACGAAGATGTATTCCAGAAATACATCGATATGTTCGAAGCCCTAAATAATTCCAATTTGGGTAAAACTATGGAAGCATTCGGGGAGAGATTGGGAGAACTAATGGAAGACAATGAACCGGGTGATCCATTAGCTAATCTCGATGATATGTGCCCTATCATGTTCTGGGACACTAGTAATTCTAGAGTCCTAGGGATGGCTCTGATGGCTACGGATGAAGGAGATGATTACGAAGTTCTCTTGGGTCCTGATATTATTGGAGTAAAGGACCACTCCTACGATTTGAGCATAGTTTACCTAACAGGAAATGATGCTAGGAATGCGAAGTTGGATGCCCTTGGCCTTAGTGAACTAAAGGACTTAGCACCCGAATCAAAGCATGATGTTGAGGAGCT
>DAON01000040.1:2433-3126 GCA_002501885.1 Euryarchaeota archaeon UBA220
GATGAGGATGGAGTAATCGATTACTTCGATCAGGATGATGACGGAGACGGATTGTTTGACTGGGAGGACCCAAATCCTCTCCAGGCAAATGTTCCAGATTCTCCCGATGATGAAGAAATCGATACTATACCAGGGCCTTCGGTTTTGGCTGTAGTCTCGATGCTCGGTGCAGCAGCATTACTCATGCCTCGAAGGGAAGAATAACGGCTCAGGTAGTATGAGTTCCAATAGACCGTTAGCCATTGCCCTAGTAGGGCTTTTCTTGGTTGCTGCTTGGAACAGTACTTGGTTTGAGATTACAGCTTCAGGGACATATTCTGAGGGCTTAGAGAGAGAGCCTACGATCACAACCCAGTACATTATTGATAACAGTGAAGAAACATTCGAATTGTCGATTGAAAACTCTACTCCTCTACTGCTATATTGGCTACAGCGTGAGGATGTGTCTCCTGAGCCCACTAATCAGGAGCCAACCGATTCGGAACCCAGTTCTCAGATTAATTCTGAGAGTGGCGATCCATGCTCGGGATCGTGTCTAGACCAAGCTAGAGGTTGGGTAGGTGTTGTTCTAATTGCTCTGTTTGCATCCCTTTGCCTATCTGCCCGCCGTCCTAGTCGCCTAGTCACCACGGCGGTTACTGCGATTTGGCTAATTGGATCAGTGGTAATTCTCGCTGCAGTTCCATTCTCTGC
>DAON01000024.1:0-1406 GCA_002501885.1 Euryarchaeota archaeon UBA220
GATTGCTGCTGTCTGCTTCTTACCAACTGCATTCCAGATAAGGTAAAATGAGATTCCAAAAATTAGAATCGGAACTAGTCCTAGGAATGCATAATCGCTCTGAATACTAGGCCTGGAGACAATGAATGATACGACAAGAGCTAGGGCTGCCAAACCTGCTCCAATCCCGATTGGTCCGGAAAAGAAACTCTTGGAATCCGAAGAACCAACATCTGCTACAAGCACAGATTCTTCCTGACCCGCTGATTGCTGCTCTATTGCCTTCTGAAGTAGACCGCCATCACTCACACAACTCACTCCTGCACGCACACGTCACAGATGTCGGTTATCAACCCGTTGACTAATATGAAAGACGGAGTGAAGTCAGAAAAGACGCGCATCGAGTTCTCTAACTTCGCCTGAATCGTCATCCTCATCGTCGCGGTATCTGCCTGCAATGGCAGCAGCAGCGAGAGTAGTGATCATCATCGTGCCGAGTAGTTCGAATCCAGGCAGATAGACTCCTCTGATGTATATCGTCATAGTCTGTATCTGATAATTCGGAATACCTTCAGTTCTGACTGAATATTCAGATGTAGCCTTGAACATCAAAGAGAAGTATTTGTCAGTCCAGCCCTGATTCTTTGGTGTTCTCATCTGAACATAGATCTTCTCTGCGGGAGCCATAGATTCAATCTCCACCGAAACTAGAGGGATACTCAGTTGGAATCCTTCATCGTTCAGGTCGCCATAGTTCTCTACTCCGACATTGAACCTATCCATCGCATTGCCGTCGTTGTATACATCGAAGGTCAGCATATAGTCAACCTTTGGCCTGAGTTGCAAGAATGCGACCTCAGAGGCGACTCTTAGGCGGCTGAACTGCCTAATTACGGCCAGAACCTTGTATGTGGTCGGAGTGCCGACA
Organism: Euryarchaeota archaeon UBA220; assembly: GCA_002501885.1. Lineage (GTDB taxonomy): Archaea > Thermoplasmatota > Poseidoniia > Poseidoniales > Thalassarchaeaceae > Thalassarchaeum. Next base: position 908 of record DAON01000024.1, read on the forward strand.
TAGGTTACCCCATTGGCCTGAACAACCTCGGCTGTGATTGAAACAATCTGCGAACCTTCCGGCATTCTCAGATCCGCTCTAGCGACTACTTGGAATGACACATCGGACTGCGAACCAACTGTCATGGAAGCAGGACCGGCGGCTGCTAATGAGCCAGACTGAATTTGCACATTGACCTTCACTTGATGTACAGTTGGGTTGTCCAATGTGCAGTCGATGATTGTAGTTCTAGTAGCGCCAGGATAAACATCAATCGGCTGAGGTTGCTGGCAACTAATTGTGATGTCTGGTACAGGCCCTTGGGCCTGAACAGCAGCAGCACCCGCCCAAGTACTTAGGAAATAAACAGCCAGAATCATGATGGCTGGACGGACCGAGTGCGCTTTTGTCATCACGACGAGGCCCCCTGAGACCGTATTTGAGGCTTCGCACGAACTGGACCACTAGAAGCCGATTAGAGGATTGGGGGAAAAGACTGGTGGACCCGACCGGATTTGAA
>DAON01000024.1:1715-15151 GCA_002501885.1 Euryarchaeota archaeon UBA220
TGGTGGACCCGACCGGATTTGAACCGATGACCACTCGGTTATGAGCCGAGCGCTCTAACCAACTGAGCTACGGGTCCCTAACTCGTCTCAGGCACAACGCGAAATGAACTTATCTTCGCAGCGTAGATGCTCGGCCCTCCCTCTCAACCTTGAAGCACGGGACCCTTCCGTGTGCGTATATGGCGAAGCTTTGGGTGATGTTCTTCACATCGCTTCTGCTTGTCTCGGCAATGAACTTCTATGCCGTGATAAGGGAGCCTGATTTGATAGAAATAGACGAGATACGGAACTACCCTCGGGAGACCGTGAAGATTGAGGGGGTGCTCACTGGTTATGTGCGCGACCCGTATGGCGAGGGCGCTGACAGAATAGATTTGCAAGTCCAAGAGATTGATGGACACTCTGTTGCTAAGGTGCGTTGGAATGTGGACTGGACCAATGAAGTGCCCCCGATTGGAACTGTGATTACAGTAGAGGGAGAAGTATCAGAATGGAATGGTAGGATCTGGCTACAATCTAATGGATACGGTGCGATAGTTGCAAGAGACGAAGTCATAGAGTTCACAGAGACCAAATTGGTCGAAGTCGGCAGAGACCCTGAATCATTCGCGAATCAATCTATCACGATTGATGGGTGGTTAAGTGAATCACTCGCCCCTGATGTTACCTACCACTCCCTGTACATGATGGATAATCAGGCGTATGGGGGTGCGGATCACCTGCTATACATGCAAGTAGAAGGTCGCGTAATGGAATGGGTCGAAGCAGGAAGTCATATTCGGGCCAATGGTTGGTTGCAGTTTGATGAGCGTTCGTATCGCTGGAGGTTACTCGTCCAGGCGACCGAAATTGAGGTTCTCTCTCAGGGCGAGGTAATTTATCTCGACTGGGAGACGGAGCCATACACCCTAACCTACGAGGTAGGAAAGCTAGTCGTAATCGATGGCACGGTAGCCAATGATGGCGAGGAATGGTGGATTGAGGGCGACTCGCCTACCGACAGGCTCTGCTTTCTACCCTCTCCTGAAGATTTAGATGGCAACATTTCTGGTCAGAGTGGAGACTGGGGAGGAAGGTTGGCATGGTCTACTGACAAGGCCGAGGTCTGCTTAGATAGGGGATTTGTCGAGTCCCTCCAGTATCCTGCTGGCCAATTCGGAGATGATGTCGTCGCACTGGAGGATGTCGCTGAGAATCCATTTGACTATGTAGGGAACAGTTACCAATTTGAGGGTTGGATTACAGATCCGATTTCGCCTGATTACGACAAAGGATATGTCGGAGATGGAGAGGGATACTATGACCGAGATACCAAATTGAGGTTGCACTTGGTGGGTGAGCACTCTGAGTGGATTGAACCCGGCCAAGAAATTCGATTCAATGCCACCGTACTTTGGTCTGTTTCTGATGGCAGAGTAGTGCTTGAGGCGCGATCGTGGCTTCTTGGAGAAGTTCCAGATCCAGTTGTACTGAATTGGGGCGATGGGTACAACTCATGGAGATGGAACATAGGATGGAAGGTCCAGATTACTGGAGAAGCAGTGATGGACGAAGATGGCAATCAATGGATTGAGCGCTCTGGAAGTGAAGAGAGTGTTTGTCTGCTCGGTGACGGAAGCGAATCCAGCCAGCAGATGCAGATTGGTGAGCCAATAGACTGGATTGGGCGTTTGACGATGATAGAGGACTCAATAGAAAACTCCGCGCAATTCTGCATTGATATTCGCCCCTAGGTGGTTGTATGGACGGCGTGCTGCTGGATTTCAGTTGGCTGATAGCATCATACCTGTTTGGTATCATGTTGGGTTGTCTAACCGGATTGATTCCAGGATTTCACGTTAACAATGTGGCCCTAATTGCACTCAGTCTTTCCCCTGTCGCAGTGGCTATAGGAATTCCACTCGACGCGGTTGCTGGAATAATTGTCGCCTGTGGTACCGTCCATACTTTCCTGAATTACATCCCAAGTGCGTTAGTCGGAGCACCTGATGACAACATGGCTCTAGCCTTGTTACCTGGGCATAGAATGTTAATCTCTGGCCAAGCAGCGCAAGGAGTTGCATACTCTGCAAGAGGTTCACAAATGGGCATGTTAATGTCTATTCCACTGCTAATTGTTGCAAGGCTGCTATTTGGAGAGGATCCTGGTTTAGGACTGTACGAATCCAGCCGTGAGGTTCTGCCATGGTTGCTGCTAACGATTTCCATCTTCCTGATTATGACAGAGACTACTCGTTTGTCATGGCCAGAGTGGAGTCAGCGCTTGACCAGTAAGTTGGTATTTCCTCTCCCACGCAAGATAGAGTTCAGTATTCCAATTTGGAAGTTCAGGTTACATCGTAAGTGGGAGAACCTAGACTTGCGCTTAGGAGATAGTTCGAGAACTGCGGGTATACTTGCTGCAACTTTCTTCTTCTTACTGACTGGATTTTATGGCTGGGCAGTATTCGAGTTACCGGGCAGATCGCCCATAGGTATGCCTTCAGCAACTTTGCTCTTCCCCGGACTGGCAGGACTATTCGGAATTGCCAACTTAATTGACATCTATGTCACAACATCAGAGATTCCTCCTCAAGAGCCGAATTGGGAATTGCCGCCAATGAAGCCTCTTGCTGTGCCAACTTTCCTATCTGCAATTGTCTCCTCAGTAATGGCAATTCTGCCCGGTATGACTGCAGCCCAAGCTACAGTAGTGGTGATGAGCATGCGGAACTTCTGGGGGAGGTTGACTGATCCGAACTATATACCCGCAGATTTCGAGCATGGCACTCAGCCGGGTTTTGTTCCCAATGCAAACGCTACTGACATTGAGGGGCTTGATGACCTGTCAGAGGAAGAGCGAGAGATGTTTGAAGAAGTATTATCCGAGGCAGGAGTGAGTCCTGATCTTGACCTAGGTGCGCAGAATCAACAGCAAGATCTGGAAATCATTGCAATCCTCTCCTCTGTCAACACCGCTGTCACAGTAATGGTCCTAGGATTCCTGTACATGGTTGGAAGGCCCAGGTCAGGTGCCGCCCTAGCCCTGAACATGATGTACCCCATCGACATGTGGAATGCAGTCGAGCCACCAGCAGACTTCGTTCGCCTACTTGGCATCACAATAGCCTCGGGGCTGTTCGCGGTTCCAGTAATGATTAAGGTTGGAAAAGGGATGTTAAAGATGCATGAATTAGTCCCTCTCCGAACTGTAGTAATTACGGTTACATCATTCATCACAATACTGGTTTGGCTATCTACTGGATGGATTGGTGTTGGCGTTCTAATCATTGGAACTGCAATGGGATTAATGCCTCCTAGAATAGGAATCAGGCGCAGTCATGCAATGGGGATTATTCTAGTTCCGATTATGTTGTATACATTCGCCAGAACATTCGATGGATTCGGATTTATCTGAGGTTTTTGGCACTGCAACGCTTATTCGTCCAACCGCTCTGACGACGTCAGGTGCGATAGCATGGACAGCAAGAAAACAGCATTGATAGTTGGAGCATTACTCCTAACGGTGAACATAGGAATCGGAGTTACTGGAGTCGTTGATGGAATAATCAAGGGCACAGTTTCTGACATGGTTGCTACAGGATACGACGGTTTGGATGAAGATGGGAATCAGAATTACTCTGTAGACTATGACGATGATTGGCATGTATCAACAGCCGAGAGAGTTTACTTCGCTAATTCAGTAACCGATGCTTCGGCTTTAGAGTCAGAGAATCCAGAGGATGGCCTAACTATGATGGGGCCATTCATTTACGAAGTAACAACAACTAGAGAAATCGAAAACTTTGACTACATAAATAACACAATAACCTACTCAGAATACGATGTTTTTGAATGGTGTGAGACTTGTACTTGGAATGACTCTGACGGAATAGAGCACGCTTCTGTATCTGGAGATACTGAGGTGACTCAAGTCAATATTCTCTGGAATACACAGAGAATAGGAGGCATGGGTGGTGCTTCTGGAGGTATTTTCTATGGTGAAACATTTGCCAAGGCAATGTTCGCAGCTGGCATGATTGAGTTTGACCTTGCTAATAGAGCCCCGAGTATTTGGGCTTCCGAGGATATCGATAGCATGGTTGGAGACTTCTCTTTGGGCCTGCAGGCAATGGGAATGGATTCAGTAAATGCCTCAATTTTGGCTCCTTCCGGGGTTCTCTCAGGAGCATATGTGGCTGCTACCGGCGGAGGAAGCCAGGAAGACATTCTCAATAATACCGAGCATTTCTTCGCTTACACTGATCAAATTCTGTACGATGCAGTAGATTCTTCAACTGGATCCTGTATTGCTTTGACCTGTGATTTAGGACCTGTTCTAGTAACTGGTATGGGTGCTCCAGACGGAGGAGTGGTTACTCAAACTCGCGCTGGACTATACGGATACGGAGATGCTTCGGCAGAGCAAATGGCTGTAATTGACCTAGGCATATACGCGCTGGCTGCAAATACATTCGTTGCTCACGGAGGAGGCGCTGAAATTAACGAAGAAACTCCTCAACTAAAGGAGAGGTTCAATGAGGTTAGTGGAGTTCTGATTAATGATCCGGAAGTCCTGAATAATCTCCTATTCAACGAAAGTGTTGGAATGCTTGGATCCTTCGAAATTGAGGGAATCCCCCTTCCGGGCATGGTAGTTGGACTACTTCTACCATTACAGTCTGGTGCCTATTTTGATGCAATGATAACCTACGGAATTGGACTCTTGGCCATTGGTGCCCTAGCAGATTATGTTGAGCCGTGGGTTGGACTTGGTGTCACTGGTCCTCCAAGAAATTTCGAGATGATTCTAGGTGGAGGACAGGGATGGATGGACTCTGGTGACTGGTGGCATACGGCATTCGGTGCTGCAGACCCTCTGACTGGAGAATACATTCCAATTGGACTGAACAGAGAATCGTTCGCAGGCATGGCCGATCTAACCATGGAGAAGTCAGAATTCATCCTCAACGACCCTGTAATTGGTCTGAAATCTTCATTCCCCTCCGCATTCATGTATGGCGAACTATCGGGAATGACTCTTCCTGATGCTGAAGGTAACCAGCATGTTTGGGATGATGCCTATGTTGCTTCTCTGTACGGTATATCCGAGGATGCCGCGAACGCACTCAGGAACTGGGTGAATAACTTCTATTTCGATACTGTAATGCCTGTTTTACTTAATTTCGTCACTGGAAACGAGCCTTTCGTAACTCAGCCAGTTAGTCACTGGCTATATGGATGGAATGATGCAGTAAACACATACTTTGGATACTTCCCTTGGGTCAGTCTTGAGACTAATGACACCTACTATGGGTCCGGAGGAATCAGTACCGGGGATCGATCAGTGTACATCATGAGTACGGCCGGGGATAATGTCGGACAACGCCTGGCGCAGGGTTACATCAATTCAGATGGTGATGGTCTTTGCGACTACGACTACAATGAGTCCGGCGTCTTCCTAGGGTACGACTTGGAGTGCGAGGATGGTCAAATATACGGGATGACAGAGCACCTACCATGGAGAGCTCCACACCGCGAGGATGCTGCAATGGGATTGCTTTCGGACCACATTGGAAATGATGACACCGTAGTTGCAGGAACTGTAGGAGGTATTGCCGATGCTGAGAACTCATTCAATGTGAACTTGATTGGATATGCAATTGCCCAGTCCGAGGTTGGAGAGGAGACTACTTACAAGGGAATTGATATGATAGAGCATACAGTAACTTTAGATCCGGCCAACACTCAGATTCAGGGCAAGTTGATTGGTTCTGCGACCTTTGTGGATGCTATGCCTGGTGCCCTTCCAGTCTACCTAGGTGCGAACATCGACATGAAAGTCGAGCCAATTACCAACGCTCCTATGTATGGTAAGGTAACCGCTACCTTCTTCCTAGATTTGCGTGGCCCCGGTTCGATGAATCCAGATTTCGATTCTAACGATGTTGTGCCAGTGTTTGAGATCCACTCCTTTAGCGATATACCGGATGACTCTGCAGAAGATTATCGAGCAAGTGTGAGCGACAACCTAGGACCAATGGGGTGGACTAATTTCGGTGGAGATGCAGGAGCTCCTCTATCGTATGTACACATGGTAATTGCTCTGCTTTATGTGGTTGGAATTGGGCTTGTCGTGTATGGTTCAACAGGTGCCAAAAGCCCTGACAAAGAAGAATAGTCAGGTACCAGCCGGCTTCGCCGGCTGCGGGCACGCGTGCACGAAGGTTTGAACCCCCAATAGGGGTGGCGCGTACCATGCAAGGGCGTAGTGGTGCGGGTGCAGTCGTCCTTGCTCTGACCATGCTCTTGCTAATGTCTCTGTATCCAGTAGTGGAATCGGGACTTAGTGATTCTAAGATGGGAAATGCAGTGAGTCGATCTACGGCATGCTCGGAAGTTTGCATTAATGAGTTAATGCCTAATGCTGATGGTTCCGATCAAGGAATATTCCCTAATGGAGAATGGGTCGAACTGTACAATTCTGGACCTACAGGGATTAATCTTCAGGATTGGACTCTCGAAGATATTGGAGGTTGGGTTCACCCTATTGATTCTACAACATGGGTTGGGTTCTCAGAATTAGATGAGTCGTATGTTATCGCTGCGGGCACTTATGCTGTGATTGCAGAGAACGAGGTAGGAACTCTTCGACTCAACAACGCAGGTGAGACTCTATATCTCAAGAATTCCAATGGGGCAATCGTCCACACAGTAACAACTGGAGAGGCATCTAATGGGGTCTCGAAGATCCAAGGCTCTGACACTTCTGCAGACTGGATTGACTCGGAGGAGAATACCCCTGGTGGTGAGAACTCAGAAATCTCAGATGTGGACGGCCCCGATGAGTCTGGAGGAACTCCTTCTGATTTGACTCGAGTCATGATGGTCCCCAGTGGAGCAGAAGTAACGGGTTTGCACATCAATTCGCTGGGCAATCTGTTCGTCAATGCCATGCATCCTGATGAGGACAACTACGATGCTACTGTTGGAGTAATCAACGGTGTTGATTGGAATTCACTTCCAGATGTAGTTCCAGAATTGGATCTATCCAGCAGTGAGTGGGAAATCTGGCACGGAATTAGAGTCTCCCATGGGGAGTATCAGGTTATTGTTCAGAGTGGAGATGCTCTGTCCGAAGGAGGAGTTGCTGGGGGAATCTATGCTGCCGATGATGGAGATTTGCTATTCACAAGTCAGAAGCCAGACTTCAACGCATTCGTTCCGCTGAACCCCCAGGGCACTAGGGGCTACTTGTACACGACTTGGGAGAGTCGTCCAGCAGGAGTTAGTCAACTTCTGATTCAGTGGAATTCTGACTCTCAAGAGTGGGATGTTCTGGGAGGGATGATGCAGGACCTGAGCGGCATGAATGGAGGATGGGTTCTTTGCTTTGGTTCAGTGAGCCCTTGGGGTACACCGCTTCTATCCGAGGAGTTATATTTCTCAGATACGAAGAATTGGAATGATGCTACCTACAACTACCATTCAGATCAACAAGAGTTGGCAGATTACCTAGGGTACTATCCTAATCCGTATGACTACGGGTGGATTGTCGAGATTGAAAATGCCGACACCGCCACTCCTAACTTCAACAAGCAATTCGCAATGGGGCGATTCTCGCATGAAAATGCACAGGTCATGCCCGACGAGAAAACCGTGTACCTCTCTGATGATGAATACGATACTGTACTGTTCAAATTCATTGCAGACACGGCTGGAGACCTAGAATCTGGAACTCTGTATGCAGCAAAGGTAACTCAGGATTCTGGAACTGATCCTGCGACTACAGGATTCGATGTCGAGTGGGTGGAACTGGCATCTTCTAATGATGTTGAAATCGAATCCTGGATTGACGAATATGATGGAATTACGCCTTCGGATTTCATCTCCGGCCAAAACTCGTACATCTCAGATCAAGAAATCAATGATTGGGCCGAAAGTATGCTCGATGACGATTTAGATGGAGATGGTGAAGTCGGTACAGCATCGGACCATAGAGTGGCTTTCCTCGAGTCGAGAAAGGCCGCCGGCGCCATTGGAGCCACCGACGAGTGGAATAAAATGGAAGGAGTAGTATTCAATCCGGAAGCCCCTGGATATGTGTATCTGGCAATGTCTGATATCCGATATGATATGTCTGATTCAGAAGGAGATATCAGACTCTCACAGAATCGTTGCGGGATAGTCTACAGGATGCCTGTGGAAGATGACTGGGATGTCAGACGAATCGAGCCTGTGGTCGCAGGCGGGGCTTACTCCTCAGGGTCTTGCGACCCTAACCGAATTGCAGGGCCTGACAACCTAGCAGTGTTAGATGATGGCAGAGTCCTGATAGCTGAAGATACGGGGAAACATGACAACAATATGTTGTGGTTGTGGGAACCTCCTGTAGAGCCTTCAGAATGGGACGGCAGATATGATGTGAAGTTTACACGAATAATGCCATCAGAAGTTCCAGATAGAGACAACGACTGGTTTGAATTGACCAATACTGGCGATGAAGCAGTAAGTCTCGCAGGATGGACAATAGAGCGAATCCGTTCGACCACTCCTTGGGTTTCCGCCTTCAACGACATAGTAATCGATGCTGGACAGTCAGTAGTGTTGACCGAGAATCCTGCTAATCTACTAGCAGATGGAGGTATTGTAGCTCTCGATGGCAATGTGGCAATGAACAATATGCCATGGTTAGTAGACTCGGGTAGTTCATTGCAACTCAAGGCGCCCGATGGCACGGTAGTCGATGCAATTGCCTTTGGCGGCGGAATCGCAGAGATAGAGGGCTGGCAGGGTGCAGCCGTCTCTGTACCTGGAGACGGAACTCCTGGTCTGATTCTGATGCGCGGAACGGGGTGCGGTGATTATCCCGATTCTGACATAGGTTCGGATTGGGAGCAGAGATGGATTAGGATTGGAGCTTCGACTTTCTGTGATGGAGGTTACTTCACTACTGAGGCAGATTCCTTGGTATCTGCCTCAATCGGTCCGGATTCAGGATTCAATGATTTGAAGCAGTGGATTGATGCTGCTGAGAATTCTATTCATCTGCATATCTATCAGTTCATGAGTCCGGATTTGACTCGCGCACTCCTCGATGCGATAGAAGAAGGTGTAGAGGTCACAATATTACTAGAAGAGGGGATTCTAGATGGAAGTAGTACCGTCAACAAACAGAGAGGACATGCTCAGACGCTGCATGATGCGGGTGCGACTGTCCTATGGATGGAAGATCCAACACAGATTAGCTCACCTTATACATACATCCACAGCAAGATTGCTGTCAGAGATTCTGATAGTGTATGGATATCTTCAGGTAATTGGAAGGACTCCAGTGTACCTCCGGACGGAATTGGTAACCGTGAGTGGTCAGTAATACTGGACTCACAGGTAGCAGCTGAATTAGTCCTCTCAAGAATGGAATGGGATGAGAACCCTCAGCACTTACATATCTCTCCACATTCATCTTGGCACGCCCCCACATCTGACTGGGTTTTGGATAGTCCTTGGCACGATGGAGAGTTTGTGCCAATAGAATACCATTCAGGTCCATTCGATGCCCAACTAATCACTTGTCCTGACGACTGTGTTGCAGGTATTGTATCAATGATTGAATCCGCGGAGCAATCAATCGATCTTTCGGTCCAATATCTCGATCTAGACTGGTACTGGGGATTTGGAGATAATCCGATTATCGCTGCTTTGCATCAGGCTGCTCAAAGAGGTGTCACAATTCGGCTGATGTTAAATGGATTCTATGCCGAGTGGGATGAAGAGATTCGTGATGCAATCAACATGTTCAACACAGACTGGAATGCGACCGAGGGGCTTGATGTTACTGCCCGACTGATGGCCTACTCAGACACCATAGTGAAGTTGCACAATAAGGGAGCGATAATCGATGGATCTAGTGTCCTAGTTGGAAGTATGAACTGGGGATCAAGTGCTGCATTGAGAAACCGAGAGATGGGTGTGTTGATTCATCATGATGGTTTGGCTGCAGACTACTCTGCTTCATTTGAAGACGACTGGAATCGGTTGGATCCAACGACCGATTCAGATGGCGATTTGTTGCCAGATCAGTGGGAGTTAGAGTTCGGCCTGAACCGGCATTCTGCTGCTGTTCTAGGAACTGCACTGAGTGAGCAATCTCTAGATCCCGATGAGGATGGGCTAAACAATCTAGAGGAATACCAACTTGGTGGCGACCCATTGTCCAGAGATACCGATGGGGACTGCATTCCGGATGGAGAGGAGACAGCCTTTGCAATCAGCGTAATGCGTCAGCCTGTAATTGCAATGAACTCAGGGGATGTCGATGAAAATGATATTCCCGATGGGGAGCAGTATGGTTGCGAGCAGGGCTCAAACAACAACGGCAGTAGTAACGAAGAGGAAGAAGAACCTGATGAAGAAGAAGAATCCGATGAGGAGGAAGGTTCTGGATTATTCAATATCAGAGAAGATCCATTGTCTAGACCAGGGGCCTCATTCTTGTTCTGGCTCATGGTTTTCTCTACTTTCTGCCTAGCTGTTGCAGCAGCTTCAATGTACATCCAACCGAGAAGAGGCACTGATGAAGTTCTAATCGATGATGCAGGATATCGATTTGATGATTCTGGCTCGGACAAAGCAATTCTGACGGGCACAAGTTTCGATGATTCTGCAGAGGATGTTCGTGCTCGAACCGAGGGCAGGGATGATGGTCAGCACGGGGCAATCAAGTTAGATGGATTTGGTTTTGATAATGACACTAGGGATCAAGTCCAGTGGATGCTTGAGCAGGGTCGCACAATGGAAGAGATTCGAGTTGAATTGGGCGAGGAGGAGTGATGTCGGAGAGTATCCGCTACCTCGTCGAGGGAGTGGTTGACGGTTCTATCTCAGATACTGAATTAATTTCTTGGCTGAAAACTGTACATAGCGAAGGGATTAGCGAAACGGATACAATCGCTCTGACCGAGGCGATGAGAGATTCCGGCGAGACTCTTTCTTGGGATCTGGCGTTCTCCGAACTTGTTGTGGACAAGCACTCAACCGGCGGAGTAGGGGACAAAGTCTCGCTGATTCTAGCCCCGGCTCTGGCCGCTTGCGGCCTCAAGGTCCCTATGATATCGGGCCGTGGACTCGGTCACACCGGAGGCACATTAGACAAACTAGAGAGTATACCTGGATTCAGCGTAGAGATGGATTCGGAAGAGATACAGGCACAGATCCTAGATATTGGCTTGGCAATGGTCGGCCAGACTGAAAGACTAGTCCCGGCCGACCGTAGAATGTATGCTCTTAGAGATGTGACAGGTACAATCGACTCAATCCCTCTCATCACATCCTCAATCGTTTCAAAGAAGGCAGCAGAAGGACTCTCTGCACTAGTTCTCGATGTCAAATTCGGGCGAGCCGCATTCATGGTTGAACTGGATAAGGCTAGAGATTTGGCCATATCGATGGTTGCTGCATCTAAGGGTATGGGGATTACTACCAATGCAGTACTATCATCGATGGATGCTCCGTTAGGCTGTGCCATAGGCAACTCACTTGAGGTGCTAGAGAGTGTTGAGACACTTTGTGGCAATGGCCCGTCCGATTTAGAGGAATTAGTATGCATCCAAGGAGGGTTACTGCTGCATTCAACAGGCTTGGCAGAAGATCGTGATACTGGAGCATTGATGATTCATGACTCACTGCATGATGGTTCGGCCCTTGAGTGTTTTAGAAAGATGGTTGAAGCCCAAGGAGGAGATACTTCCATCCTAGACAGCGATTACTCACTAATGGCTGGATTGGGTTTGATAGATACTCAGTTGAATGCTACCAGTCTTTGCGTAGCGGGAAGTGGTTGGGTACACGATATTGATGCCCTATCTATAGCATTGGCATGCCAACGAATGGGGGCAGGGAGATTGGAACTAGGTGATTCAATAGATCGTGCCGTAGGTGCGATTCTGGAGGTTCAGATTGGAGATAGGATTGAGGAGGGGGAGCCTTGGATAACTCTGTACCACAGAAATGAGATTGAAAGGGAAACTGTAGAGGGTCTGATCGGTTCAATTGCACTCAGTGATGAAGAGTTTCAGCAAGTTAGCAGAATTCACGAGGTGTTAGGTTGAGGCTGTCGCATATTGACCGAATTAGGGCTATTGCCGTACTTTGTATGGTGGAAGTCCATACTGCTGCGATAGTGCCTCCTAGGGGGATGTCTGTTGGTGATCCCGCTGCCTTTGTGGCCGCGGCCTTCGGAGGGATGGCTGCTCCGATGTTTGTGATGATCTCTGGCTGGGGCCTTCACATGAGTGCAACCCGGAGAGCTGCTCAAGATCGGATGGAGACTTCGGATTGGATTGGTTGGCTGATGCCAAGGGTGATTCTTCTGACTCTCTGTCAATTGTTAGTCAATGTTCTACTGAATGTAGAGAGAGGAGGCAGGTTCGAATGGCATACTCCAGGGGTGCTGACTTTGTTGGCAATAGCGGCGCTTCTAACTCCATTACTAGTCAGACTAAGTATGCAAGTTAGGGCTATCATGATGCTGTTAATGATAGCTTCTCCACTAATTCTCGGCGATGCTGCTGGCTCGGATTGGACATGGTTTGAGAGAGTCGATTCAAAGGACTCATTCGAATGGATTTCAAGGCTGCTATGGAACGGCACCTATCCGGCTCTACCTTGGCTTTTCTTCGTATTGCTCGGGACGCTTGTATACGACCTAACTGAGAATCCCGATACTCGAGAGCGTCAAATCGCGATGGGGTTGGCAGCTACCACCTGTACAATAGTAATCGCTGTGATGGAAGATATTCCTTGGGCACTGACGGAAGGTGATGCGGTTCTAACATTCTTTCCAGCCAGTCCCGCGTTTCTAGTTGTTTCAGGAACATTTGCACTACTGGCACACAGGATACTAGAGGGTAGTGAGGGCAATGGAGGAGCCCCATGGAAAGGCGATAGTCTGTCGTTCCTAGAGCCTCTAGGAAAAATCACACTAACTGTCTATGTAGCTCACTTCGCCGTATTGGGAGTAGTTGCTTCAATCATGCAGGGAGAGCCGCGACTGGGGCTATTTCTTGCATTCACTATCACAATCATCCATACTCTAGTCTGGATACCATTAGCAATATTGCATCAGCGATATTGTCCGAAATTGAGTCTTGAAGAGATGCTTAGAACAGTTAGTAATTAGACAAAAAACCAAACAATTTTTCTCAGTCATCGAGATAATCTGTGGACCAAGAAATTGGCCCAAACCATACCGAACCCTCATCGTTTGATGCCTGAATTCTCCCATAGTATGTAGTTCCACAGCAAGTCAGACCTGTAACAATCTGTGAGTGGTTGCCGACTGTTGTACTACCGAAACTAGTGCTGCCTTGCCAACCTGAAGTTTGGTTCCCCATATCCGTTGTACCATAGTAGAACATCAAAGTCGTATTAGTTCCATTATCATAAGTCTCCCAAGA
>DAON01000080.1:0-1571 GCA_002501885.1 Euryarchaeota archaeon UBA220
CAGGTCACCGTTACGAATTACATCAATCTCGACATGGCCGGAGTGAATTGGCCCGGGGGAGGTGGTGCTCCTCATGGAGACCCGGATCCTCAAATCGATGAAGATGGGTATCCCAAGGACTCGGAGGTTTGGCCGATGCGTGTGTATATTGGACCAGGACCAACGCACGATCAGTTCGATCAGCCCGGAATGGTTGGTCTGTCTAATTGGATTGGTTCAGACGCTCTTGGCTTGGAGGAGCAAATTGGCACACTGATTGGAACCAACTACAGTGCTGATACTTGGAAGACGGATGCTTGGCTCGATATGGATAGGCCGGAGGTAATCGTCTATGAGGACACTACTGCACGTAGTGATCACGCGAGTTTCCAAGATAATCTAGGCACTGTTACTGTTGGTTTTGGTGGCCTAGTAGATGGTTACTGGTGCTACCATCAGACCTGTGACACTATGGAAGAGATGGAAGAGTGGATGGATACGATGGGTAAGGACTACGGTGAGGAGAATACAGGAGTTGCCAACATTGCGAATAGTCTCGACATGATTACTTGGTGGGCTCTCATGACCTTCTTCCACTGTGATGAGAAGCCTGTTCTGAATGCACTTTCTTGATGAATAGTGTTATTTTCATGAAGTATTCTCAAACTCCATGGAGCCTGAACCTGTACCGGGCTATTCTATCCATCAAACCCCAACTGGTGATTTCTATTATGTAAACAAAAAGACTGGAGAGAGTCAATGGGATAGGCCTCCTCCTGATCACACACAGCCCCCTCAGCCCCCAATGCCTACCCCAGGAGGTCAAGAATTGCCAGTGATTTCTGGTAGTGTACCTCGTCCCTTTGCTAGTGGGGTTGAGGGTGACGAGGGGTCCGAACTAAAGTTTGCTAAGGGTGCAATTTTACTGATCATCGTCAGCTTGTTCATGCCATATGTTTCTGTTGCTGATGGACTTATTGAGGCCACTGGAGTGGACATTATCGTAGAGTCAATTGAGTTGTTAGATTACCTCACGGATATTGAACCTGATGAGCTTGCTGGGATTGGTGAAGAGTGTCCTTATGCAAATGATGGAGTATGTGATGAGCCGTTCTTGTGCGAAACAGGGACTGACGGAGACGACTGTGGGGGCACTGATTCGGGTGAAGATAGTGACATGGACATACCGATTCGTTATTTTATGATAATAATCGGTGCATTGATGGTATTATTTTCTCCATTTTTCTTCCTTTTGTCAGGGATTATTAGTTCGTTGTCGGTTTTCTTAGGGGATAAAATACCCAAGATTATGGGTTGGATACATTTGGGATATTTCGTCATAATGTTCCTGATGTTGGCCATTGGTCAGACCGTTCTGGATAGTTGGTTGGGAGCCGGGGATTTATCGTTGGTTGAATTTTTAGGTGCTGGAATATGGGTTGGCGGGTTAGCTAGTATAGGCTTATTTTATGAAAAATCTTGATTCATTAATTCCATTCAATCGGTAAGTGTATCTCGTTCCTTCTCATGAATGGTAAAGTCGACATTGGATTATCGTATACGGCTAACTTTGCTTCCGATGATGGAATTAG
>DAON01000080.1:1927-6828 GCA_002501885.1 Euryarchaeota archaeon UBA220
AGCTTCTTCTGAAGTCTCGAAGTCTTGCTCGGGCGTGAGAGTCCTGAAAATTTCAGCACCGCTACAACTTCTCCCTCAACATGTAGTAATTCTATTCCTGAATCATTTGGCTTTGGCAAATCTGCCATCTTGTGTTCGGCGGGCATTGTGAAAGCCATGAGAGATTCTTCACCAGACTCCCACATATGGACTGGGGCTGTCATTGCAATACTTTGTTGCCGTTCATTTCCACCGAAAATGTATCCTGCAATTCTTCTGAAGGGTCTAGCAGATTCACCGTAATTCATTCCATCTGTTGACACTCTAGCTTGTATGGTATCAGTATATTTTCGAACTTCGAACTTCTTGTACTTCTTGAGAGTCTCAAATTGGGGTTCTTCGTAATTCTCGGCCATACTTACCTCACAGAATCAAGGACAATTGGGTCCAGGTAAACCAAAGTATGCTGAAACAAATGATTAGCCAAATCCAGAAAATAGGGATGGACCATGTTCTGATCTTCTTTCCATCCAATGGTCCGAATGGTAACATATTGAAGGCCGCAAAGAGAGCGTTTACATTCATCCAATAGAAAATAAATACATCCAGAATTGCATTAATTCCCCCTATTGACACGGCCGCAGTTAATCCAATGCACCACAGGACGACATTGCTCACGGGCCCTGCTAAGGCGATTTTACCAAACTGCTCTCTTGTGGTATTGCCCGCGACCATTACAGCACCGGGTGCCATCAAAACCAAACCGGTAATCGCGGCTAGAATTAGACCGAAGCGCAGGCCGCCTTCTGAAGACCGGAATTCAGCCCAACAGCCATACTTTCGGGCCTGTATTTTGTGAGCGATTTCATGCAGAAGAAAACCCGGTGCGCAGGAGAGTAGTGCGAAGAATGAAAATTGGAAATAAACTCCTGGCCGACTTAGTGCCGACATAATTGGAGTTGTTCCTGATTCATAGACTCGAAACCCGAAGAAGGCCAGAGCCAATGCAAAGACTATCGTTGCTCTAGTTAAGTGCGTTATTTCTGTTTTAGAGAAATGCCAGATGGAGCCGGTATGAACAGGTATTGGCCGTGTTTGTTCCTCGAAACCGAAGATGCGTACGAATGGAGCTCCCGGGCCGGGCGTTGCGTGAACCACCCTGATGTGCGGCTGTCTCCAGTTGCCATCATCCCGGGCCTTGGTGTGGCTACCAGGAGATGTTCTTTTGTCGAATGGGTCATCATCCAACCAGTGGGCTCTTGGGTCTCTCTCTCCGGTCATCCTTCGTCCTCCTCAAGAATATCCTCAACCTGTGCAAGTAATTCGTCCCATGATGCTATGTTAGGCGGAGTATTGTCAGATAGTTTGGACAGCATTTCTTCTCTGGTCTCTGCATCAAGTTCAACATCTTGCCATGGATTCTGGTTGGCCACATCACGAATCAGTGACTTCTCGCTCTTGGACTTCTGTTTCTCATAGACCTCGAACATCTCCTCTGCAGTATTTGCGGGTGCTGTTCCCTGATGCTTGTCAATCAAGGTCGCATAATGAATCATCATCTGACCGTGTGTTGAGTCGTCGGTGTAAGATGCTGGATCAGATAGCATAGTGATGAGTTCTCTGGAGAGTCTGTCCGCCTTCGAAATTGCTTGTTTGGAGAGTCGTTCTCTTGTTCTAGAATGTGATTTAATGCACGCTCTACATCTCTCTGAACCTGAAACATCGGGCTCGTCACAAGCCAAACAACAGACGGCGAAACCCATCATGTTCATCGCGGAACGGGGTAGACTCACGGTCCACGCTCATCTCCATGAGCCATCAACCCTACTCATCCAAGTTGCTTAGGAATGATGGAGACCACCAGTTCAGGCGCCCCATCAGACGCATAGCGGATGGTACTACTATCGCTCTCACGATTGTGGCATCTATGAATACGGCGACCGCTAGAGCTAGGCCCATCGATTTGATGATCAAAACATCTGCGAAGATGAATCCTGAGAATACAGCAATCATAATCGCGGCTGCTCCTGTAATCAGGCTACCAGAAGCCTGTAGGCCCTCTGCCACGGCCCTAGTATTGTCTCCAGTCTCAATCCACGCCTCATGTATTCGTGAGAGCATCAATACCTCGTAATCCATCGATAGCCCGAAGGCGATTCCGAACACTAATGGTGGAACAATCAGGTCAAGAGGTTGGGGTGTGAAATTCAGAGCCTCGGCTAGTAAACCATCCTGGAAGACGAGAACGACTAGTCCGAAGGATGCTGACACCGATAGTACATTCATCAGTACTGCTTTGATTGGTACGATTACTGAATGGACTTGCATCCAAATCAGTATCATTGTGACTATGATTACAAAGGCTAGAACTGCTGGAATTCTCTCAGTGAGATGGTCTTTGATATCGACTTCGTAAGATGTCCAACCGCCAACCAGAATCTCCTCGGAAGACGATCTTGTGTGGACTCTCATGTCATCAATAAGTTGCTCTGCTTCATCGGTTCCGCTGCTGTACTCTGTGGCTACATTGATCATCGCAACAGATTCTGAAACCGTAGTGTACCAAGTGCTCTGCGCCTCTTCGGGCCAATCCTCAATTGCAGTATCGAAGAGTGCGGGGCTGCATAGTGGATGTTCTATCGAAATAACCCCGGTTGTGCTCCTAATTCCCTCGCAAACTTGAGAAATATCCTCCGCAATCGTCTTCCAGTCTAGCTGTTCGTCTTCGAACACCACTACCAGAGGGATAGTTGAAGCCGTGTAAGCAGGGAATTCGTCTACTAGCACTTCATAGCCTACTCTAGATTCAAAATCGGGAGGTAATGCCTCGATTCCGCCCGCGTTTAATTCGACTCTGAGGAATGGTGAGCCGAGTAGAAGTAGAACAATTAGTGCGGGTGCTAGCCAACTGATTGGTCTCTTCATTACTGTTGTAGAGAACTTCTCCCAAAACTGAGACTTGGTATTAGCTCCTGGAATTGGTACCTTGAGTGAATCAATCTTAGGTCCGAGATAAGATAGCATTGCTGGCAATACAGTTAGTGAATAAATCAAGGATCCAAGTACTGCGAGAAACCCGCCCATTGCCATGGAAGGCATGTGTGTGGCCGTGAAGTAGAACAGGCTGCACAGACTGATTGCAACTGTGGCTCCGGAGAAGAGGACTGCTCTGCCTGCAGTGTCCATCATCTTGGCTACAGCGTCCTCTACTTCCGCGCCTGAATCTAGCTCTTCTCTGAATCTGCTTATCATGAACAGGCTGTAATCGATTGAAACAGCAATTCCGATTAGCGAAATCATACTGATTGAATATTGAGTGAGGCCAAAGAACCACCAGTCAGACAACCAGAATGATGTCGCTGTTGCGAGAGTCATCATTAGTAGAGCGATTACCATTGGAAGTATGGCTGCTGTGAAGGTTCCAAAAACAAATAACAAGATAATTAGCGACAATGGAATACCAATTAGTTCCGCTCTGACCTGATCGTTCTTCAGAGCATTGTCAAAGTCGGTACTGATGACTAGACTACCAGTCACAATGACATCTAGAGCATCATTGTCTGCGGCTACGATGATGTCATCAAATGATTCAGCGACCTCGTCGTCCGTACCTCCTATTCTGACATATACGGCGGTTGTATGCCCGTCTCTAGAGACATGCGAGGCCAAGTGCACGGGGTCATCCGCAGCATCGTAAGCGGTGCTGATACTGAGAATCTCAATATCTAGATCTTCGAGTTTGGTTAGTGCGGCCATTACTGCCTGTTCGAAGGTCTCGTCGTTCCACGACATTTCCTCATGAGAGAAAATGTAGGTTACAGAGTTGGCCGAGGTTACAGGTAATTCGTCATCTACCAAATCCAAGGCTCTACCAGACTCGATTGTGGGCGGAGGAGAGTTGCCGTCGATGAACGAATTACCCTGAGAGATCAGGAGTATTGAAACTAGCAAAGAGGCGAATGCGGTCGCTAGTACGGCCTTTCTACTTCCATGCATTTGTCGGCCAAACCGGGATAGTGAAGACTCGGCCATGCCACTTCGCGTGAAGTTGAGGATTTAAGCGAGTGTTTTGTGCTTCTTCCGCGTTTGGTTATTCTTCCCACCAATTCTTGAGTGGTTTTTTCACCAACTCGCCAGATTTGGTGGCTTGTTCAATCATCTTTTTTTGTATTATTGAGTCGGT
Organism: Euryarchaeota archaeon UBA220; assembly: GCA_002501885.1. Taxonomy (GTDB): domain Archaea; phylum Thermoplasmatota; class Poseidoniia; order Poseidoniales; family Thalassarchaeaceae; genus Thalassarchaeum. Next base: position 6,090 of record DAON01000080.1, read on the forward strand.
TTCCGACTGTTCTCTAGCTCCTGGCGTTCCACGGAATATCAAGTATAGGCCCCAGAACAATCCCTGTACTGAAAGCCCCGTCATGAATATGGATGGGACAATTAATGCCCAGTACCAGCCCTCCGGATCCATGCCGATTCCGAACATTCCTCCCCACCAGATATATACTCCAGGGCCTACGAAAACTAGCCAGAACCAGATGAGTCCGAAATGGGTTAGATGGATGCCGCCAATGGTTTCTCCAGTCCTCCGAGCATTGGGTTTGCCAAAAAAGGACCAGAACAAGAAAAGCGTTGCATAGCACCAAGGGTAGAGGGCTATGCCGGTCAGTAATATGGCAAGGAACCCAATTCCCCAATTGATTGGTCCTCCATGATGTCCTCCCTCTCCGAAAAATGTGGCCTCCCAAAAGAATGGGATGTTCCAGGCGAAAATTGCCATGGCCATCCAACCTACTCCGAAAGCTCCAGTGAAGATTGCAGCAATGAACAACTTGCTGTCAAACTCGCGCTTCTTCCGCGGCGCTCTCGCCGTTGCTCGCTCGTCCTTGTTGTAGGAGGTCACGCATGTGCGTGTGGGTCCGAGAGTATGGAGTTGCCTAGTTGGATAAAACATGGTTAACTGCGTTTCGGAATATTGCCATGCCCTCTCCTTCGCCGTGCTTTCCGTCCTCTCGCGGCCATGTGGCGCCCAACCAAGTCGAGTGGTTGGCCTCGGGGTGTGGCATTAGACCAAACAC
>DAON01000079.1:0-11889 GCA_002501885.1 Euryarchaeota archaeon UBA220
AGAATCCTCGAAGAGCATGAGGAATGGGTTGAGCAGCGTACTCGCGAACTGGAGGAAGAGAGTCGTGAACAAGTAGTCTATCCTGCTAGAATTATGCTTCTACCCGATCACACCTTCCGCGTCTCCAAGCCCGCCGTAGTAGGTGTCAGAGTGGTGGCTGGACGCATTCACATCGGTCAGTATCTGCTCAAGGAAGAGAAGAGAATTGGGCGCATCAAATCTATCCGCTCAGGCGAGAATTCGATGAAGGAAGCTATGCAGGGAGCAGAGGTTGCAGTCGCCATTGACGGTGTTACAGTAGGACGTCAAATCGAAGAGGGAGACAGTCTGCTAGTAGACATCCCGGAATCGCATGCTAAGAAGCTTAGAAAGATGGAACTCACAGCAGTAGAACAGGATGTTTTCGATGAACTGCTAGCCATTCATCGAAAGGATGACCACTTCTGGGGACGCTGAGCATTCTGATGCGGTAAGCGTTCAGGTATACCTAACGCTCAAGTAGTGAATGAGTAGGCCTGAGGATGTTGTAGTAGGGATATCATGGCTGAGACAGCAGACCCTAAGGCTCGCGAATTAATTCAGACTGTTTCACAGATATCCAATGGCCTAATGAACGAGGTCGCCAAGGTCATCATTGGTAAGCAAGAGAATCTACGCAGGATTACTGTTGGAATTCTTTCGAATGGTAACACACTCATCGAGGATTTCCCAGGTCTGGCAAAGACTCTGATGGCCAATACCTTTGCATCTGCGCTGGGTTGCAAGTTCAAGCGTGTTCAGTTCACCCCTGACCTATTGCCAGCCGATATCATGGGGACATACATGTACGACCAGCAAGCTGGTGAGTTCAAACTCAGGCCGGGCCCTCTGTTCACCAATGTTCTACTCGCTGACGAGATTAACCGTGCTCCACCAAAGACTCAGGCAGCGCTGCTTGAGGCTATGGAAGAGAAGCAAGTGACAATCGAAGGTATCACCCACAAGCTACCAGCTCCTTTCATCACCATGGCTACTCAGAACCCTATTGAGCAGGAAGGTACCTATCCACTACCAGAGGCCCAGATGGACCGATTCCTGATGAAGATGTCAATGGGTTACCCCGACCGTCAGGAGGAGAAGGCAATATTGCAACGCAGGAAGCTGCGAGGCAAGGATGACTACGATATCGAGCAGATTACCAGCCCAAAGAAGGTCGTCGCCATGCAGAAGGCGCTCGAGACAGTTCATGTCGATCCAGCAATCATGTCCTATGTGGTCGAATTGGTTCAGCGAACCCGTGAAGACCACCGAGTAATCACTGGAGCTTCTCCGCGTGCTAGTCAGTCTCTGTTCAAGACTGCGAGAGCATCCGCAGCTATCGATGGTCGCGACTATGTCATTCCTGATGATATCAAGAATGTGGCTCTAGAGGTCGTCAGCCACAGAATCGTACTCAAGCCTGAGTCCAAGATTCGTGGTGTGACTGGTCGCCACATCACACGCAAGATTCTGAGCGAAGTACCTGTCCCTGTCATTCAATGATGGGCAAGATTCACGGTAGTCCCGTGGTTTTCGGCTACTGAGTGAGATGTCCGGCCCCGTAGTCATCGCCGTAGTGAATCACAAAGGCGGGTGTGCGAAAACAACGACTGCAGTGAATATCGCCTCCGCTCTAGCAATGGGCAACGAGGAGATGGGTATCGCTGCTCGTAAGGTGCTAGTCGTCGACCTAGATCCCAAGGGAAACATCGCCACTACCTTCGGAATAGACAAGAAGGCTCTCGGCCCTACCATGAATGAGTTGTTCAAGGGAGGTGTGGATGGTTCATCAGTCAGTCTAAACGAATGTCTGATTGGACCGGATAGGCTGACTGAAGCCATGCGTCAATCGTGGAAGTTACACAATCCAGATCGCAAGCGCGGACCGCCCAAAGGAGTCTCGATCGAAAATCTCTGGCTACTTCCAGCAGATCTCGACCTATCTGGAGTCGAAATTGATTTAGCAACACGTATCGGAAGGGAGAATCGGCTCAAACTAGCTCTTCAAGACTCAATTGGTCATTTTGATGTAGTAATCGTAGATACTCCAGCTTCACTTGGCCTACTCACAATAAACGCACTGGCGGCCTCTAATTGGGTTCTGATACCAATTCAAGCAGAGTTCTATGCTCTAGAGGGGATGGGACAATTGATGAATGCCATCCGAGATGTCCAGAAAGCGATTAATCCGAATCTGGGGTTGTTCGGAATATCCTTGACGATGGTACAGACCAACAGCAACCTGGGTGAGGCTGTTGCCGAGCGAGCGCGTAAGCACTTTGGTGATCGGGTTTTCGACACGGCCATACAAAGATCCGTGGCTATAGCTGAGGCCCCTCTAGAAGGTGCACCGATAGTCATAGCCAAGAAGCCAAACAAATCGAATCCCGGAAGTAAGGCCTACTGGGAATTGACCAAGGAGGTCGATGCTAGAATTGCTAGAATTCTAGGTGTTTGAGTCTACTCGACTTTGTTTACACTAATCGCGCAAGCGCGGCCGTCAGGCGCCTCACCGAGTTCAAACTCGACCTCGTCACCATCGTGGAGTGTGCCCGACTCCACATCTGACTTGTGAACGAAAACATCGTTCCCATCTTCTTTCTCTATGAAGCCAAAACCCTTCACGCGGTTGAACCATTTTACTGTACCCTTAGGCATAATTCAGTATCGCGTCGTCCATACTACTTCATCTAGACCTAAGAGTAACATGAATTGAGAGGATTGAAGGTTATTCTTCCCCCACCCGTTCTAGAGCAGATTGTTTAGCATCTAGTAATGCGGATTCCCACTTTGATTTCAATTCGGCCTGAAGTGATTTCATCATCTCATTGATATCTTTCTTGGATATGTCGCCTCTCTTGTTGAACTGTTCTTCTAGATTGGACAGCATCTCCTGCTCGCGCTTCTTTGCAAACTCGGATACCTTCTGCTCCATCTCGACTTCTAGTTCGAGTGCCATCTCCTGGCGTCGTAAACCCAAAGCAGCGAGCATGGTTTCCCTTTCTGCACGGAATCTTCTGTCCAACTCCTCGAGAGCGGCGCGCTCTGATTCCTCTTCGAGTTCCTTGATTCGAACCTTGACATCCGCCTTCATCTCTTTCTCGAGAGATTTACGCTCCTCCTTGAGTTGCTTCTCTAATTCGGCTTCTCGCTCACGACGGGCATCGGAGATTCTCTCACGCATCTGCATCTCTTGCTCAAGCCTGTGCGTCTCGATCTTGCGATGGACTCCGGTCTCCATGGCCTCTCGTAAATCCATCTCAACACGACGCTGCATTCTCTCCACATCTTGTGATGCTTCGAGTTCCAGTCTTTCCTCAAGGAAGGCTCTGCGACGCTGATATTCCGTTTCCATCTCATCCTTGAGTCTGTCACGTAGCTTTGCTGCATGGGCCTCAATACGGCGGTCTCTCTCTAAGTCGAGTTGTTCCCTCAAACGATTTTCTTCACGGCGTAGTCGATGTAGCATCTCTTCTCTTAGTAAGCGCTCCTCGCGCTCTAGAGCCTCTGTCTCAAGGCGTTCCATCTCGTCTTCAAGCTCGGCCCTCAAGTCGGATTCGATTTGTTGTAGTCTCTCTTCGAATAGTATCTCATTCGCCTTGCGCATCGCACCATGCATACCCGAAACTCTCTCTGTCATCTCGGCGATGCGCATTCTACGCTCTCTTCGGATACCGGATCTGATTCTCGATTCTTCATCGAGTCGTTCTCTGGCCCGGGCCACAGACTCCATGTTTGAGGAGGCAGACAGGGCATGCTGAGCACGCAGTGCCGCTAGTTCATCGATACCTTCGGTATCGTTGTCTTCAGGTGACTTGCTCTCACTCATGGGACCCCATCCCCAAGTTGACGCTGATTACGGAGTATTTGAGAGAGAAGGGTCCGAATCGGACGATAAATGCGGTTTGCGAAGGCTATCGTACGATGCCGTGCTAGAAAGTGACATTGAACTTAGACTCGCAGGCAGGGCACTTTAGTTCACGAGTTCCGGGCTTTGGCCTGATTCTCAACTGCCTCTCACAACCTGGGCAGTCAATCTCTACTTTGAGTATCTTAGGGGTTAGAGTGAACTTTCCTGTGCAGGCGCTACAGGTCAATTCTGTTGGACGCTCATCAGTACCTGCTACAACGACTGTATTGCAGTGTGGACAAGGCAATGTCTCGTCGGTAAGATTGTCGATAGTAGGTTGGTGGCTTACGCGGCAAACAGCACCGCAAATCACACACTCCTTCTCTCCTAGTCCTTGAGGTAGCATATGGCCGCAGTGAGCGCATTCTGCCAGAGGCGCAGCGTACCTAGATTCAATTTCGAATGACCCCGCCATAGACCTCGATTCAGGGGCTGGTTAATCAAGCGGTCGTAGACATGTCTTCTCTAGAAGCCCCTAATGCCACCCTTAGCGCTTCCACCAAGTCATCCTTGAGATCGTGTGCCAGAGTTACAAGTGTGCTGAATCTCTCCGGGCCAGTTCCTGTTACCCACATACCATTCAGAATGACCAGTAGTGCACTCGCCTCATGCAAAGCTACACCTGCGGCCAATTTGATTTCCCAGCCGCCCAGAACAATACCAACTAGTAGCAAGGTGATTCCGACCGAGATTGTGATGTTCGTTGAAACAGCCCTCCTAGTCCGCTTGGAGAGGTCAATAAATCTAGACAGGGCGCGAGGGTCTTCTCCCGGTATCAGGACATCTGCTGCATCTAGGTTGACTTGTTCGCCGCTGCCAACAGCGATTCCTACATCTGCAGCAGCTAGCGCTCCCGCGTCATTGAATCCATCTCCTGCCATCAGAGTTCTGCGTGCCTTGGAGCGTTCAGATACCCACTGAGCCTTACCCTCAGGATCTACTCCGCCTCGGCAGGAGTTTGAAGGAATTCCTAAGCGGGCGCCAAAAGCTTCGACGCTGGTCTGCTCATCTCCGCTGAGAATCTCAACTCCGACTCCATTCGCCCTCAGAGATGCAATCAATTCCTCAACTCCTTCTCTAGCGTCATCATGTGCGAATCCAAATGCCGCGATTGCTCGGCCATCTAGTGATAATACACTGGCCCCATATCCAGCCTGTCTAGACTCCGCCAATGCCTCATCGATGTCCTGAGGGATCTCGACCTCGCGCTCTAGCAGCCAGTCTGCTCGTCCAAGCATGACCTCTTGACCGCGTAGCATACCGCTGACGCCTGCATCACCGTCAGTAAGTCCCGTGACATTACTGGCAGTGAGTGAGTGTTCGTTGGCGAGCGCGATGATGGTCCTAGCATAAGGGTGGTTAGAGCGCTGCTCGAGTCCTGCAGCAATCTGCAGTGCCTGAAATTCATCCTCATCATCTCCCACTGTGATTCCAGTCAACCGAGGATTACCACTAGTCAGAGTTCCTGTCTTGTCTAGAAGAGCCAATTCGATTTCGGCTGCGGCCTCTAGTACATCCCCTCCTCTAGCAACTAATCCAAACGAAGATGCCGCTGACAGTGCCGCAGCATGCGGAACTGGTGCTGCTAGAAGTAGAGAACATGGGCAAGAAACAACCCATAGAAGAAGTGTGGTCAGGATTGCTTGAGATGTGGCTCCATGAACAAAGTATCCAATGAATGGAGAGCCAATCATCACAAGTGGGACCCATATAGCAGTGAATCTCTCAATCGCACTCTGAGTCCTAGTAGGTTGGTCTCGGTAGTTCCTGACTAGTTCAATCAGACTCGATAATCTAGTGTCATCTCCTCTCGCTGTTGCTTTGACTACTAATGGCCCTCGTGCGAGAACTAGTCCTGCCTCAACTGTGTCTCCCTCGCTAACTGGGACGGGTATCGGTTCACCAGTCAATGGGGCGCGATCAATGGCCCCGGTTCCTTCGATTATGATTCCATCAACAGGCATCACCTCTCCTGAGCGAACTTCGACTAGGTCGTCCAACTCTAGTGCCTCGACGGGGATCAGATTATCCGTATGATGGTCGGCTACGGATATGATAGGACTAGAAGTGATTTGAACGAAGGATAGTGTCTTCTCTTTTCGTTGCTCAGAAGCATCTGAATTGGCTAGACGCGCCCTCTTTGGCAGTCTGTCTAGGCCTCCTTGCATCGATTCTCTAGCTCTGATTAGTGCTCTCTCTTCAAGATGCGAACAGAAGCCAACCAGTCCGACCACCATCAGAGCCTCGGCCCATTCCTGAAGGAACAGTGCACCAAGGACCGCTAGAGAAGTAAGAATTTGGAAGCCCATTACTCTATTCTGAATACTCCCAATTGCGTCTTGGAACATCTGATTACCAGCAAAGAGAACTCCGAATATAGCGAATAGTGCTGCCAGTTGGTCTGGAACTGATGGAATCTGCTCAACTGCGATTACACCTACAAAGAGTGGTACAGTCATCGCAGCTCCAAGCAATCTGACTTGGTCTGATCTCAACTTGGAAGTACGAGAGGGAGAGAGGCGGAATCCCTCTCCGAGTATACTTTTGAGATGTTGATCAGAAATCTGTCTTAGATTGGGGTCTGTAATCCACATCTTCTGGATCTCAATCCTACCATCACTGAGACGTACATCAAGAACTCCGGGTACATTCATCAGAGTGTCTTTGAGTCTACGCTTATCCACACCGATTCTGGCTGCGGCCATGGTCGGAGTCATCCCATTTACACTGAGCCAATCCATTTCGGGACTGTGACCTAAGTTATCCAGAACCGATGAGGCTCTAGACACTCTTCCTCTGCTGACATCCACATGCAATCTCACAGTTCCTTGAGTCACTGAGACTCTGCACTCCTCAATTCCGGGTAGACGGCTGACTGCTCTAGTCGCCTTCATTGCACAATCTGGACAATCCATTCCGCTGATATTCCATTCAAACTCGTGTACTCCATCGGCTGCCAAATCTAAGTCTATTGAGTTGCCAGCTGATGCTGCAACGGCCTCTATTGCTGGCTCAGTCTTGCTAACTGGCTTCGATTTCGGCTTTGGTATTCTAGGAATTTTAATCGAGGAGAACAGCGATTTGAGAGAGATTGGGTCTTTTTCAGACTTCTCTAAAACCGGAGTTTCTTCGTCATCGTTGAGCAAGAGAAAATCCTCAACTTCCTCGCCCATGGTAATGCCATCTCGTAATGTCGCTTGAATATGATGTGCGGTCAATGAGGGATTAAGTCATCAGCAAATAGTCATCCGGCAGCATATGGAGGGACTGCCGGAAGAACTCGATATCGATATGATAGTCTTCGATGTTGATGGTACGCTCCTCGACTTCAGAGGATTTCATCCTGAATTGATTCCCCTTATTCGTCAGCTCGAAGAGCGTGGAATCATTGTGTCCCTCGCCTCAGGCAGGACATTGCCTAATATCACTCCAATTAGACAGGCTCTGGGGATATCCGGGTTTATTGTAGCCGAGAATGGCGGAGTTGTCTGGGACAGTTCTGAGGGGCATGAGATACGAATACTGGCAGATGGTTCGAGGCCTAAGAAGGCAGCTCAGTGGTTGTCCACTCAGATTGATGGATTTGATGTCAGGGGAATTGAGTCCAATCGCTGGAGAGAAACAGAATGGTGTATGATTGAGACCGGTATGGAACACCAAATGCGAGAGTTACTCTCTCAGACGGAGTGGTCTGATCTATTGGTTGTCTCCACTGGTTTCGCAATCCACATAACATGCCCAGGAGTCGACAAGGAAGCGGGTCTGAGAGTTGCTCTAGGACAGAGAGGGGTAGATCCGAGCAGAGTGCTTTCTTGCGGCGATGCTCTCAATGATATTCCTATGTTTGAGTACTGTGGGTATTCAGTAGCAGTTAACAGTGGTCTTCGACAAGTAGTTGAAGTAGCAGATTGGTTGACTGAAAGTGACGGACTGGAAGGCACAATTGAGTTGCTAAGAGCTTTACTCAATATCATTTAGATTGAGTGGTGCAGGCGGCAGGATTCGAACCTGCGAAGCACTACGCAGAGGATCTTGAGCCCTCCCCCTTTGACCACTCGGGTACACCTGCAAGGCGTGGAGGGGAGTTGGGGTCTTGATACTCGCGCCTCTGAGGTGATTCTTGATGAAGGCGAGGAATTGTTCAATAGTTACCTGTGGTCCACTCGCATCGGGTTGCTCAGATGGATGATGGAGGTGAAGTACCTAGACTCAACGAGAAGCAATTGGCGGTGGTCGAAAAGTCCTTGTTTGAACTGCTTCGAAACCAGAAGAGTCAAGCAATCCCTGTTGAGTTACCTGTGCCTTCCTTCTGGTCCTCAGTAGGGCAGTTATTGCATCATCTAGAGACTGAATTGGCCGAGACTATTCGCGACAAAGGCATGGGTGCTGAAGCTCAGATGAAGTCCCGTAGGCTCGGCAACATCAGAACCTGTATCAGCGACCTGACTAGGATGCGTCTGAACGCATTCACCCAAAACGCTGTGCTATCTAATCTAATGAAGTCACCACAAGGAGATGCAATGAGTGCGACGACTGGTTTTCAGAGCCTAGACTGGCAAAGGCATGACGCAGCAGAGAGAGCTTTTCATGCTGGTATTGGGCATCTAGTTGAGAAATACAAACATGAGGTATCTTGGAATGCCCTGCAGCACGGTTCGAACATTGAGACAACTAGTGCTCCAAAAGCAGTAGGACATTCTCCACTAACAGAATTCTCCGAGCCTGAAAACGAAGATTCGGTTGCCCCCTCGTCTGCTGAACACATTCAGCCTTCTTCTGCGGGAGACTGGGATGATCCGGACATGGATGAGGAAGATAGGATTCGACAAATGGATGCTTTTCCAGATAGAGCCACTGGAGCTTCTTCTCCTCCTGCTCCTGAAGTTCCCACAGAAAGTGATGGGCTCATGCGTATATTGATTCTCAAAGATCTAGATGATCCGATTATCTCGGCCGACGGTTCTGAGATGGTACTGACTGCAGGAGATGTCGAGTCGTGTTCATCCTTGATTGCTGAGACTCTAATCGCTGCTGGTCTGGCTGAGCCGGCCCCGCTTTGAGGAATAACTTAGTGTCGTCTGAGGAGGCTTGGCTCACCATAGGTGAGCCAATGGGCAAGACAATCACTAGGAAACAAGTGGAACAACTGAGGAAGGAGTTTACCTCTGACCCATCGAACAAAGTGGCGCAGAATGCTGTAACCAATGTGCAGCTCCCAGATCTGGCTCTGAACCGAGATGTCGTACAAGACACGGCCAATACATTCAGCACAAAACTGGATGACTGGAAGGTGACTGCTCAGATGAGGAGCGGTAGGTGCTGGTTATTTGCCACGCTAAACCTGTTCCGTCCTGGGACGATGAAGAAGTTGAATGTCAAGAATTTCGAATTCAGTCAAGCTCACATCCACTTCTGGGATAAGTTCGAGCGGGCCAATCACCTATTAGAGGCAATTATCGAAACTGCAGATAGACCAGTTGATGATCGGACCATTCACTTCCTACTATCTGACCCAATCGGCGATGGCGGTCAGTGGAATATGGCAATGAACTTGATTCGAAAGCATGGCTTGGTTCCAAAGTCAGCATATCCTGAATCGAAAACTAGCAGTTCTACGCGCCCGATGAATACAGAGTTGAAGAATTTCCTCAGGACATCGGCCTGTGAGATTCGCGCCATCCTCGCTGAGGGTGGTTCGGTAAGTGATGCTCGCGAACACAAGGAGAAGCGTATAGCGGATGTCTGGAAGATGTTGTGTATCCATCTTGGAACTCCTCCGAAGAGTTTTGACTGGCAGTGGAGAGACAAGAAGGGGAAGTTTCACCGAAAAGGAACAATGACTCCTCAGGAATTCGCAGCAGAATATGTTGATATTGAGTGGGAGGACTATGTTTGCGTGGTCAACGATCCAAGAAACGAGTACTACCGCACCTATACCGTGGACTTTCTGCAGAATGTCGCTGGAGGCCCTCCTGTTGTCTACCTCAATGTACCTAGTAATGAGATGAAGGCGATAACTCAGAAATTGTTAGAGGACGGTACGCCAGTATGGATGGGTTGCGATGTTGGTAAAGAGATGGATCGTAAGAGAGGCTTGTGGGATGCAAATCTGTTTGATGTTGAAGGGCTGTATGGAGTAAGCTATGGTATGGACAAGGCCGATCGTTTGAGACATAATCAGACAATGATGACTCATGCAATGCTATTCACTGGAGTAGATGTGGTGAACGGTAAGCCACGACGATGGCGTGTCGAAAACTCATGGGGAGAGGATAACGGTCAGAAAGGATACTACACGATGAACGACTCATGGTACGACGAGTATATGTTTGAAATCGCCGCACCAAGGGACTACCTAAACGAGAAGATGCTCAAGGGACTCGAAACCGAGCCGGTCGTTCTGCCGGCTTGGGATCCGATGGGCAGCCTAGCCTAGGTTGCGCAGATTGATCTCGATGGTGACAGAGTCGGGGATAGGGATCCTGAGTACCTTTCTCAGTGCCTTCTCATCCTTCGCTGTGTTCGTAACAAGCTCCAGTAGACGCTTGTGGACTCTCATCTCCCAGTGATCCCATGTCTCTGAGCCTTCTCCATCGGGACTCTTACGGCATGGAACAACGAGTCTGCGGGTGGGCAGAGGGATTGGTCCACGTAGATTGACACCGGTCTCCTCGGAGATCGACTTAATCTGGCCGCAAACATGGTCGACATCAGTGTGATTTTCACCAGTCAGTCTGATGGTAGTGACTACTGGCATTAACTCACCGTTTGCCGAATCACTTCTTATCGATCTTCATGCAGACGCCGGCAGCCACTGTCTTACCCATATCGCGGATAGCGAAGCGGGCAAGCTCAGGGAATGCATCCATCTGCTCGATTGCCATAGGCTTGGTAGGTCCGAATCTGACTAGACAGGCATCTCCGGTCTTCAGGAAAGCAGGGTTAGCTTCCTTCTGGCCCTTAGAGGTCTTCTCAAGTAGCTCAATGAAGCGAACTGCGACCTGTGAGGTGTGGCAGTGGAATACAGGAGTGTATCCAGCACCGATAGCCTTCGGGATATCCATTAGCTGAATCTGTCCGACGAAGGTCTCGTCGTGGCGGACGAACATAGGAGCGTTGTCCTGATATCCAGCAACGTCACCACGGCGGATGTCCTGGGCAGAAAGACCGCGGACATTGAATCCGACATTGTCGCCAGGCTCGGCCTTGTCGACCATAGTGTGGTGCATCTCGATACTCTTGACCTCAGCTGACTTTTGGCTTGGGTTGAACACGACAGTCTTGCCAGCGTTCAGGATTCCAGTCTCGATCTTGCCCACAGGGACAGTACCGATTCCGCTAATCTTGTAGACATCCTGAATTGGTAGACGTAGTGGCCTGTCAGTTGGCTTAGGCGGCATCTGGATAGCGTCAATTGCCTCGAAGAGAGTTGGGCCGCTGTACCAAGATGTGTTGTCGCTCTTGTTGAAGATATTGTCACCGTTGAATGCGCTGCATGGAACGAATGGTATCTCGTCGGTGTTGAAACCGGCCATCTTCAGAAGTCCAGATACCTCGGCTACAACGCTGTTGTACTTGTCCTGGGACCAATCTACGCCACTGATGTCCATCTTGTTGATGTTGACAATCAGTTGCTTGACACCCAATACGCGTGCAAGGAAAGCGTGCTCCTTGGTCTGAGCGTTGACGCCGTCGTTGGCGGCTACGTTCAGGACCGCTGCATCAGCCTGACTGGTACCTGTGATCATGTTCTTGACGAAGTCACGGTGACCGGGTGCATCGATGACGGTGAAGTAGTAGTTAGGAGTGTAGAACTCCTTGTGTGCGACGTCGATGGTAATTCCACGCTCGCGCTCCTCCTTCAGACCATCCATAACGTATGCAAAACCGAATCCGGCCTTACCACGCTCTGATGCTTCCTGTTCGAACTTGTCAATGACGTGCTGCTCTATGTGACCGCT
>DAON01000079.1:12278-13292 GCA_002501885.1 Euryarchaeota archaeon UBA220
ATATTCAAATGCGGCTTGCTTTTATCTTCCCATTGTGAACCCATAATGTACACCTTCTGAGTGTCCCGCCGACCGATGGGGTATATATGAACATCACCCCCTATTCTAGGAGGCGAAAATATGAGTGCTGCTTGGAATGATTCGCCGTCATCTGTATTGAAGTTCGATAACCATCGACTTGACTTCGGTGTTGTGGGTCTCCTCATTGACTAGATCGACCGTCCACTCTCCGGGTTCGTAACCGCGTACTGTCGAGCCTCCAATAACCATCCATAGGCAGCGATCATCAGAGGCGCAGTCACCTGCATTCCTATTATCATCCTCAATCGAGGAAGTGTTCGCAACTTCCTCGGTGGTACTATTGTACATGTATAGATCCAGTCTGTTGTTGGTTGTGCTCACGCCACCACCGCCAATTCCGCCACCAGGTTGATCATCGTCCTCTGCAGGATAAGTGAGCTTGACTCGAAGATATCGAATTCTGTCCTTGGTCTCATCGTCGTATGTAACCGGGTAGTCCCAAGTCATGATGATTGATTCCTGAATTCTTCTATCGATTACGAAGTCACTCCAGACCCCTCTATAGTTGACATATAGAGTTGAATCGTGGTGGTCGACAAGTCCCTGATTATCCTTCACTGTGAGTCTGATTCCCCAAGCACCTGCAGGGAGATCTTCCCATTCATAGGTCTCTCCAGTGGCATCGATGTCGTTCTTGGGGTCACCATCTCCATCTGAGTCAGTATAGGTGTCTAGGTCCCAGTTATACTCAACGATGTACTCATCAGAAAAACAGGAGGATTCGTCTGGGTCACATCCGGCCCAAGAGTTAGAGGCGTCTAGAGTCACAGTTGTGGAAACCTCGACGCTTCTATCATTCACATCATTATCGACTTCACATACCCAAACCAGTACGAAGTCCCCAGCTGGTGGGTCGTCACCATCACAGTCGTTGTCCTTGTTGGCTGAAATCTCTGCATTTGGTTCACGCGCAGATGAGTCTAGCACATTGAT
>DAON01000095.1 GCA_002501885.1 Euryarchaeota archaeon UBA220
CGTCGCACCTACCTGCACTATTTCAAATCCACGAGGAGTGAATTGGTCCTCTTAGGGGTCCAATGTCTCGATTAAGACGCATCCTTCATCCAATTCTACTATCTTAGAAGCGGCACTCATGGCTGTATCGATACAGGCTGTCATCAGGATCTCTCTACGCCTACCATTAATTCCTTCAAACACTAATCTGTGGCTCAAGTTGTCCAATACTTCTCGGTCTACAATCTGCCAGACCCAGCTGTCTCTTTCAATCGTCACTAGAGCCTCGACCGGTACTAGGGGACCCTGCTCTCTCCCCACCGCTCTTGCTCTATCAACCAGTTCCACTAACTTCCGTGTAGCCCCATTCACATCGGTCGTTGTGGGTTCTTCATTTGTATTCGAAATTCTTCTTCTCAGTCTAGTCATGCGCATCCCATGCGGCACCGCCGCAAATCCGCAGCGGCTCGCTGGAGGTTTAACCGTTTACGGTGATGCTCGCAGAACTAAAGCGAAAAACCGACCCCGTTGTTTTCGCCGAAGAGTCGTGCAGTTGATGTCTGCTTCTACCGCCGCCTATGTATGGGCAGTGAGGTTCCATGGGATAAGTTGGCGCGTGACAGCGTCTTGCTCAAGGCTGTCTCACACTGGAGAGATGATGCTGAAGTTTGGCTGGAAGGTTCATTCGATAGGCTTGCTGAGACGGTTAGGGTAAACCCTCTGAGAAGAGATAGTGCATGGACAGAGAATTGGTTGGAAGAGAATGGAGCAGTTTGCATTCCATGGTTCACAGGTCAAGGTAGTGCATGGACACTACCTTTCGAAAGAGGTGGTGCAGAGGGTGAAGTTCGTGAAGTACTGAAGTCTCTGCATGAGACCGGTCGAGTAACTCGTCAGGAAGCAGTCTCTATGCTCCCGGTGATTGCACTAGGTGTAGAATCAGGAGATATGGTTCTAGATATGTGTGCATCTCCCGGTTCCAAGACTACTCACATTGCAGAGTATCTTGGAGATAATGGACTTGTGCTTGCAAATGAGGTTGTCAACTCGCGAGTCAATATGCTTGTGAGTAATTCAAATCGTCATGGTTCGCCTTGCATCGGAGTGGTCAATCACGACGGTAGACACATGCCAATGGTTCCGGAATCTGGTTTTGACAGAGTACTAGTAGATGCCCCATGCACTGGTTCGGGTACGACTCGTAAGAACCCAGATGTGTGGAGTAAGTGGCTTCCATCCGGTGGCAGATCATTGCACGAACTGCAGGTCGATTTAATGACCAGAGCAGTTGCAATAACCAAGTCCGGCGGCAGGATAGTCTACGCGACCTGTTCACTAGATCCAGTCGAAAACGAAGCAGTAGTAGCCGAGATTCTTCGTAGAAATGACCACCTTTCGTTGCTCGATGCATCCCAGTTACTACCAGGAGTTCCTGGAGAGTCGGGTCGGTCAAACTGGCCATCCCTGGGGGATGACGGTCGACCGACAGATGAGTCGTTTGCTGAATCCATGTTACCTCCTACTGAAGAGCGAATTTCCTCAATTCTTCATCGCTGCATGCGAATATGGAACGACAGAGTTGATGCAGGCGGGTTCTTCCTAGCCGTGCTGGAGAAATCTGCTGATTCTCCATCCAAGCAAAAGCCTGCTGAGCACACTCTGCAACCTAACGAAGTTAGTCCCGATTCCCGAGACACACCTAAGCCACTTCCCGAGGAGCTTGAAGTGAGTCTGAGTAAAAAGTGGGGCGCTCTGCCCAATGAGCTTTGGATTAGAGGTAAGAGAATCCTGATCTCAACGCCACAGGCCAGGATAGTTTGGGAATCCGAGCGTAGCCGCAAGGCGGGTCGCGTAAGAATTCCCGGAGGAAGATGGCGCCCTTTGCGGCTAATGCATCTTGGACTGAAGGCCGCGCTTCTGAGAAAAGGTGAGTTTGATCGTATCGTAGCCGGAGCATCTCAAAGACTCGGGGCGGAATTGCCAGGAGTCTCCACGGTGATTGATTCAAGGTTGTTTGACGAGTTGTTGAGCAATGGTGAAGCGAAGATTACCGAAACCGGAATAGAGGAATCTGTTGGAGGTCGAATCCTAATCGACATTGATAACGGTGACTGTATTCCTGTATGGGTTGGG
This sequence comes from Euryarchaeota archaeon UBA220, assembly GCA_002501885.1. Classification (GTDB taxonomy): domain Archaea; phylum Thermoplasmatota; class Poseidoniia; order Poseidoniales; family Thalassarchaeaceae; genus Thalassarchaeum. Next base: position 2,113 of record DAON01000095.1, read on the forward strand.
TCTCGTCTAAGTCTGATGCTTGCAGATTCTGAACGCAGAATATTGTGTATGCAGAGAGATTTGCAAATCAAAATTGAAGAAGAAGAATAGTCTCTGAAGCTGAACGCATGGACATGTCATTTGCCAAAGTCTTGGCATATGTTCAATAGCCTGATGTCGAAATACACCGCTCCCGGTGGAATGATGCTCGACGATACAGACCGACGAATTATCTCAGTGCTACAGAGTGATGCACGCGCATCGATGCGAAGTATCGCAGAGCAAGCAGGAGTCTCCCTAGGAACTGTTAGCAATCGTGTTCACAGATTGGAAGATGCTGGGGTGATTCGTGGCTATACTGTTCAGCTAAATCCTGAATTATCCGGTTGGGAGTTGACCGTTGTCATCGGACTTAGGATTCAGAAGGGGCGTTTGATTGAGATTCAAGAGAAGATTGCTCAGGACAATCGTATCTACAGTGCCTACGATGTTACCGGTGAGTTTGACTCAATGATTATCGCTAGGGCCAAAGATAGGAGAGACCTAGATGACCTCACAAAGAATGTGATTTCAATAGATGGTGTAGAGAGTTCAGTAACTCATCTTGTTCTCAACACCGTCAAAGAGAGTTCCACAGTAATTCCTGAGTAATTACCTCGGATCATCTAGGAATTCCTCAATCAGTGGATTCAGGTTCTTCGAGTGAGGTGCTAGTGCCTCTATGGTTCTGGACTCGGGTTTCATTACTCTCAGAAGTACTGTCCGCAAATCCTCGTCAACTGGCATATCCATTGCCATTAGTTGTTCTCTGAGAACAGTCTGAAGTCTGCCCCCGGTCCTGTCCCAATCCATCAGTAAGATCAGAGCTGGACCTTTGTCGACGATATTGCGAGTTCCGTATTTTTCATACAGATATGCGACTAATTTCGATCTATCCCAGCCCCTGTTTACTTTCTCGATTATTCCTGTGAATCCCAGTTCTCTTAGTGCCTTCTCATCTCTCAATCCCTCGACTAGAATCGGGCAGTCGGGATTTTCATTTCCAGAACGGTTTCTTTTGATGCTTGTAGCGATAGCCTTGGCGGCGGCTCGGAAACGTATCTCCCTATCTGGCGGGCCTACTCTACGAGACCGGTCATCATCGCTATTTCCAAGTCCTTCTTTCTGGGGCATTTCGATTACCTATCATAGAGGCGAAGTGCCTCGATTCCAGTTCAAGTCAGAGGCCATGTGAATAAGCCTCATGCGGTTGTTCTCTTGAACTCGCTGTTTGAGTATTTTGGCTGGCTTACTATGATGTCGATTCCGCGAGACTTATGAGGGGGTTTCGTGCGCATTACATTAGGGGATTGTGATGGCTGGCGTAACACCTCTATTCGATGCTATCTGGGAGGACTACATGTTCTGGTCGATACTGGTGGGTGCCATCTCCTTCGGTTGGCTGTATCATCACACTTACTACTACCGCGCTAAAGAAGGAGAAAGCCCCAATATCGATAATCTAGAAGTTGGTGTTTTCCCCAAAGAATATGACAATTTCAAACTCGAAGTTACATGGACTATCCTACCATTCATTCTCATCGTCTGGTTGACCTATATTTCTTGGGCCCCGCTAGATGCAGTTTGGAGTCAGACAGGGCCTGATGGTTACCACGGTGGTATTTGTGAAGATGGTCAATCTTCTAACAATTTCATCGACTCAAGTGGTTATGTCAGATCTGAATGCTACCACGAGATTGGTATTGAGGGGCAGCAGTGGTTCTGGGAATTCGACTGCTACGGACTATCCGAAGAATTGTGTGCCACGGACTATGCTACAGTCGAAGGTGAGCTCAAGCCTCACCTGATTCTAAAGGCCGGTGAGACATATCTCGCAGAGATGACTTCAATCGATGTTACTCATGCTGTCAAGAATCCAGACTTCGGAATGATGGAGGATGTTGTCCCGGGGCAGACGACTTATCTGTGGATGCCGGCTGTTGAGGAGACCTCTTTCCTAATGCTATGTGCTGAGTACTGTGGTGACAACCACGCATACATGACAGCACAGATTACTGTGGAGTGATTGGAACATGAAGAATTCGACTTCACGCAGGCTCGCTTTGTTGGCTATGCTAGCTATAGCCATGATTGTAGTTCCCGCAGTTACTTCTCTTCCAGCCGGTATCGCTGGTGTCAAGGATTCGGGTTGTAACTGTCACGGTACCGAGGCGGATACCTCGGTAACTGCTTCCATCACAGGTTTACCTGAAACATACAACGCATCAGAGACCTATGCAGTCACCGTATCGTTCTCTGGTGGACCGAGTACAGACGGTAACATGAATCTTGGAGGGTTTAATCTCTGGGCAAGTGATGGTACATTCTCAACTGTGGATGACTCTACACAGTTATGGGGCCCTGCTGAGGCTAGCCATACTGAATCAGGTAATGATCAAAGGAGTTGGACTGTAGACTGGACTGCCCCAGAAAGTGGAGCCAATGTAGATTTCATCCTGCATGTTAACTCAGTCAATGGTAACGAAGGTAATGGCGGCTCTAGCGGAGATATGTGGAATCGTGCTGATGTTACAGTACTAGGCTTTGGAGACGCTCCTCTTCCTGAAGTTGACCCGTTCAAGGTACTAGCAACTCTTGTGGTTATCTCAGGCGTAATGTTGTCCATTGTCGTCATGTACATCTTCTATAGGAAGAACCCAGACAATTTCGATTGGGAGAATTTCTCTCCATGGATTTCAGAGTGGCTGACTAGTACTGATCACAAGAAGATTGGAACTCTGTACTTTGTTCAAGGTCTGTTCTTCCTAGGCGTCGGTGGAATCATGGCCCTAATGATTAGGATGCAGCTTGCTGTACCTGGTAACGATTTCATCTCTCAGGACTATTACAACCAGTTCTTCACACTACATGGAACCACGATGATTTTCCTGGCTGCAATGCCTCTGATTAACGGCTTTGCCAACTGGATGGTTCCTCTACAAATTGGCGCTCCCGATTTAGCATTCCCTCGTCTGAACGCAATGTCATTCTGGCTACAGCCAGTCGCTGCTCTACTAATTTTCACCGGAGTCTTCAGTGGTCAGGGTGCTGACACAGGATGGACTGGTTATGCCCCGTATGTGGTGACTGAGACAACACACACTGGCGTTAGTATGTGGGCAGCAGGACAACTGATGTTGGTTGCATCGTCCACTCTGACTGGAATCAACTTCCTGACAACAATGGCAGTGATGCGAGCTCCTGGTATGGGATGGTTCCAGATGCCTCTTTTCTCATGGTCTATTCTGGTTGCAAACCTGATGCTGTTCCTTTCCATACCTGCTTTCGGAGTAGGTCTGATTCAAGTCTATCTCGATCGTACGATAGGTACTGCGTTCTATGATGTCGCTTCAGGAGGTGATCCGTTACTGTGGTCTCACCTATTCTGGTACTTTGGGCATCCTGAGGTATATGTCGTCATAGTACCTGCATTTGGGGTGATTTCGGAAGTCATCGCTACCAGTGCACGAAGGTCAATCTTTGGTTACAAGTCGATGGTGTACGCTATGGCTGGAATCGGCCTAGTTTCCTTCATCGTTTACGGACACCACATGTTCACATCGGGCATGTCCCCTACACTCAGATTCATCACAATGCTGACTACGATGCTGGTAGCAGTGCCTACTGGAATCAAGATTTTCAATTGGCTCAAGACAATGCATGGTGGTTCATTGGTCTACAGGACTCATACTCTGTGGACTCTTGGCTTCCTAGTAACCTTCACTTTGGGCGGAATATCTGGCATGTTCTTCCCTTCAATGGGAATGGATGTGCACTTGCATGAGACCTACTTCGTAGTTGCTCACTTCCACTATGTTCTAGTCGGTGGTACCGTGTTCGGGTTCTTCGCTGCGATTTATTACTGGTACCCCAAGATGACTGGAAGAATGCTCGATGAGAGATTAGGTGTTCTGCACTTCCTTACTGCATTCATTTCCTACAACGCCCTATTCTGGCCTATGCACAGGTTGGGAGTAGTCGGAATGATTCGTAGGACTCATACTTACTACATCACTACTGATGATTTCAACGCACTACCGGAGTGGGCTGCTGATTGGAACATGCTAATTTCAATGTCAGCATTCCTCTTCTTTGCTAGCAACTTGATTATGGTCTACAACATGATCAAGTCTCTAGTCAGAGGAGACAAAGCTCCTGCCGACCCATGGGGTGGTTGGTCCTTTGAGTGGATGACTGCGTCCCCCCCACCTACTCCGAGTTTCGATCCGCACAATCTACCCGAGCTTAAGGATGCAAACGAACATGTAGCGAATGAGCCGGGAATATTCGGTCAGATGTTCCGTAGATTGATGGTGTCTGATGATGCAGCAGAGGAGGGATCACATTGAGCGGCGACTATCACGGTGATGATCATCCAAGCCCATGGGGCCCACACGACTGGGGGCACGGAGCTCCACACAACTCATATGCCCCTCTTGTCATGTCCATCGGTGTCGGTATATTCCTGCTTACATTCGGAGGTCTGTTCAGTTTCGGCGAGTTTGACATGTGGTATATTCCACTAGTAATGGTCGGATTGGCCGTAATTGGAATTGGTCTGTTTGTCTGGTGGAGACAAGACATGTCTTTCGATGGATCATACGAGCCAATCGCTACTGGAACTCCATTCAAGCACATCCAAGTCAGAAAGGTTGGAATGTGGGTCTTCTTGATGTCTGAGATGATGATTTTCAGCTCACTATTCTCAACATACATGCGCTACCGACAAGGAATACCTCGATGTGATACTGTATTTGAGAGGGGAATGTTCGATCCTGTTCTCAATCCTGATGGTTGGCAGGAAGGAGTTGCTGTGACCTGTTTTGAGCCAGCCAGCCACCTTATTGCATCCAGTTGGTTCCATTTGGCACCTGGGGCAATCAACACCTTCGCTCTAATCGTCTCCTCATTCACTATCGTTCAGGCCCTACGCTGGGCTCACAAGCCAGTAGGTAGCGTTGACGAAGAAGTGAGAAGGAAGCGTATCTACAGATACTTGGGTGCTACGACCCTACTTGCTACACTGTTCCTGACACTGAAGATGGTAGAGTGGTTTGTCGGCTTCCCTCTGCCTGAATTCCTACATGAGTACAACCATGGCCATTCCAGTATCAAGTCACTGTACGCTGAGCACTATCTCATCACAAACGATCACTACACGCACCACTCCTATGTCGATGAGGCCACAGGCGCCCATATGGTAGCGAACATCAGAGTAAGTGCTACTCTGTTCTATGTCACAACTGGAACTCACGGTTTGCACGTTCTAGTCGGGATCATTGGCCTAGCATATCTGACATTCAAGGCCTGGACTGGAGCTTACAACCCACAAAGCGCTGTTTCAATCGAGTACTT
>DAON01000055.1:0-6896 GCA_002501885.1 Euryarchaeota archaeon UBA220
ACCGTAAGAACCTGAGAATGTACTCGCTGCATACCGGTGGAGTCGGTCAGTTCGAATCGTAGAGTATGTACTCCTGCAGGAAGGTAGTCATTGTACCAATAATCAGTGGTCTTGTCTTCAATAATTGGTTCTGACATAATATCTGAATAGATGCTTACGGTGAAATCATCTCCATCAGGATCGAATGACTGTCGGAAGTCGAAGAGTACTGGTAAGTTCGAGTAGACCTCAATATCAGGCATAGGAGAGTCGAGAACTAGCACAGGAGCTGCTTCGTCGACCCTGACCATGATTTGATACGAATCGCTAGCTCCGGAGCCATCTTCGATAGTCAAGGTGACCTGGTGGACACCTTCTGGTAATCTAGTCTGTAGAGTCCACCCACTGCCCATTGGCTCAATGATCTTGTCACTCTCCCAAAGTACGCTGACTAGATCGGTACTCTGATCGGTGAAAGGATTGCATACGAGTCCACTGCCGTTATCAGGAAGATCAATGCAAGCAGCGTCCCAGTCGCCCGAACCAGTTGCATCGAATACAAGCAGCTCTCCCGAATCAGTAAGGATTCCATCAGATGGACTCGCAATGATTGCCACAGGAGGAGAATTGGTTACCGTAAGTTCCTCACTAGTGGTACTCCACATACCAGCATGATTAGCCAAATCATCACTCGCGTGCATAGTAATCAGGTGGTCGCCCTTCGACAAAGTGCCTTCCCAGATTATCTCAGAATCAGGAGTAACTCCGGACGCTAGGAGTCCGTCCCTGTCGCTCCAGAACTCGAATCTTACAGCATCTCCCTCTGGATCAAAGGTGTCTGATCCGTCCAATCTAACTGTGTCAGAAGACTTGTCCCCCGATCGAATAATTTCCATGCTGGCCACAGGTATCTCGTTAAACAGTTCAACATTGAAGGTCCAAGAGACTGGGATATTGACTCCATCCGAGGCATAAACAGTGACTGAGAACTGATTTGGTGCTCCCGGGAATGAGGTGATAATAGAGTCTAGACACTCTGCATCTCCTGCTGGAGGCTGTCCCGTTCCATCTCCGTACGAGGTCTCAACCCAGCAGGTCAATTCGTCTCCTTCCGGGTCATAGGTACTGGCTAAGTGAATTGTAACATTGGCAGTAATGCCGAGATAAAGAGTGCCCCATGAGGAGATAGTTGGAGTAGTTCCTACCGATAAGACAGGAGGCAGATTGACCAACTCAATCTCTCTGGTTTCTTGCACGCAATGGTTGTCAGTATCACAAACCTCGAGAGTAATCTGGTGCGTTCCATCAGATAGACAGGTTGTCGGCCCAGAGTTTGCTTCAAAGACTGAGCCATTTCCACTGAGTGGTCCACAAGTACTCGAAAGGTCTCCATCAATATTGCTGGTCCAAGAGTATGACAAATCATCTAGATCAAGATCCCATGAGCTTGAGGCATTGAATGAGACTATGCTTCCGCTTGCTAAAACATCCTCGTCAGCAGGTGAATCCCAAAGAATGAATGGTGGCTGATTCTGTAACTCAAGGCGGCAGAATATCGCCAAATCCGAGCTTAGCTCAAATGAGATGGTGTCATTATGCACACCATCGTAATCGCATCCAGTATACACCATGTTAGTGTCAGACCATCCTTGCATCGGAGTCCAGCGCTCTCCGATAAATGGCCCGAATATCTCAATTCCTGAATAGGGCATGGTGGCAGTATGTTCAGACTCATACAGATCGAATGTCATGTTGATCTCCGCATGGGGAATATGGAGGAGGTTCTGATTCACCACATGCACCTCTACTGGCCACATCACATCGGCAATATTGTCTGATCCAGTAAATGTCGGAGTACCGAAGTCAGAAGAGGAAATCCACCTTAGGTGACTGTTGCCGAGCATATCGAAAGTGTCGGATGATCCGGATGAGAACCATGAGTCGGTGAAGTTGGCGAAACTATCCAACATGGAGGCCGGAGAGCTTGGGTCGCAGTCAAGTGCGATGTTGTCGGAAAACAACTCGCTATGATCAACCAAGTCTAGGCAAGAGGCAGTATTTCCAGTGATGAAGCTGTTCTCAAAGAAGGAGCTGGTCTGTCCACCGGCATCCCAGAGCAAACCACCATTATCTCCACTGAGGTCAACTCCTCTGACAATACCATCGACCTCGTCGAGTTCTATAGCATGGGCGCTAGAGTTACTGGCAACTCTTAGATCATCGATTATTACTGTGCCATGATGGTCCATTCCCGTATTATCGATATCGAGTGCTGGGCCGTTTGCAGGGTCTCTGATTTCTGTAGACAATAATTGCAAATCGACGCTGTCGCGTACTACTATGCCATGCTGATCCTGAATGGAAGTACACTCGAAGCAAGTGACATTCTTTCCTCCACTCATCACATCATTCGACTCTTCGAAGTAAATTCCAGCACCTAACTCAGGAAGTGAAACTCCGAGTCCATTCTGATATGTAGAAACATATGCCAGTTCGACATTGCTCGAATCTCTAACTGAAACTCCATGACCTGTGTTTCCTACACTGAGGACACCGGAGATATCAGGATGGAATTCTCTCAGATCAACTCCATTAGCACCATTATCCATAATCACCCAGTCGGCGCCCTGAGCTCCGCCTTTCCACAATAGAACGCCCGGGCCGGATGAGTTAGTAACGACGAGGTCATTGATTGTGGGGGCCCAGTTTGCGCTGCGCATGAACATCCCTGCTCTGTCGTTCAGCGGTGCGCTAGAACTCACTCTCCCATTACTGTGGAGTTCGATTCCATTCAAGATGGTAGACGGGCCAATCATGTATGCCTTGAAGCCTACAGCCGCATTGTCTTCGATTAGAGCGTTGGTTACTCTTACGCCACTAGTATTTACTTCAAAACCGGCGTACCCGAGCCCTGGAGTCTTAGCGCCGGGCCCTCCGGTTCCTCTCAAGACTAAGTCGGTAAAGATAGCATTGTGAGGGACATTCGAAAACTGGCTGTGATTGTACTGCTCGACCATTACTCCTCGGTATTGGCTGTCCTCAACCGTAAGTCCCACGAAGTTGGGTCGTGTTGTCCAGCCGGAAGTGATGTGCCGAACATAGACTCCATTGTCGCAACGAGTTACCATAGAATCAGAAATTAGAGGGATTGAGTCTTCGACCCAGATGCCTGCCGCTATGGCTAGAGTTGATCCAGTGACATTAGATATCTCAAGATTGGAAATCAGTCCACCTGAGTTGCCCCAATAGTTCACACCTCTAGTGATTAGTCCATCAGCAGTTAATCCGTCCACTATAGGGGCCGAGTATGCCCCAACTGAGAGTCCTATTCCATATCTCCACGAAGTTGAGATTCCGTGTAGATCTTGGCCTCCTCCATCGATTACCAAATCGTTAATTCGTGGAGAAGCGCCATCAAATAAGTCAACGGCTACCCTGTCTGCATTAATCACTTTGAGATCGTTGAGGGTCGGGTCGCTATCGTATATTGTGACCCCCCACTCAGCATCGGTTATGGTGAGATTCTCAATCTTCGAACCCAAACCACTGCTGCTAGAGTTGAACACAATACCATCGTGATTACCGATGATTGACTCAAGAATGACAGGATCTGTCGAAGATCCTTGGATAGTAATTCTACCAGCAACAAGAATACTCTGATCATCACCAAGTTGTATAGTAGTGCCAGACTGAACAACTAGAATCTCTCCGCTCTCCACTGTATGTCCACTAGGTAGTGCCACAGTGCCAGACCACACGGTCGTGGAACGGGGTCCAGAGCTAGATGTTGCTACCGCCAGAGGCGCGTAGGACGCAAGCAGCAGAGCGACTAACACAATGACGGCCATACGGCTGTCCTGTCGTTCATGCATGACTTCGGGCTCGCTCTCTGACTGTTATCCCTTGCGGGCTGATGAGCAGTGAGGGATTATCACACAGCAGAGGTCATAAACACCAACCGAGCGGCTCGCTTCGAAGATTCATGAGTACAGCATTCGTACTAATCAGGGCTGAGCCTGGTTGTGAGCGAGAGGTCTATTTGTCGCTGTTAGAAATTGACAGTATTACAGAGACTCATGTCGCTTACGGAGAGTATGACATCATAGCTAGAATTGACTTCGATGACGAGCAGGAGATGGCGCAGACTCTCATCGGTCAGATGAGGTCCTTGCCTGGTATAATCAAAACTGAGACTCTTATTGCTGTGGAGGTTTGAGAATGGCTGTTGGATTCGTACTAATCACTACAGAGACCGGATGCGAGGTGTCAGTTAGGGAGGCTGTCAGCGCGATTGAAGGAGTCGTCGGACAATGGATTGTCTTTGGTCCGCATGACTTGTTTGTGAAGGTAGAGGCGGATGATGAGTCGGAGTTAACTCGCTGTATCGTGAAGGGTATCAGAGAAGTTCCTGGAATCATTGAGACTAGGACGCTTATCGGTGCTGAGATCTAAATCTCTCGGGCAATCATCGAAATTAGTTGATTGGCTGCTGAGGTACACTCAGCCATCCTGAATCTGTTCACAGCCTCATTCCAATGAGAGAGGCGATTATTTGGCTCCAATACACCTCTCCAGTACCATCTCTGAGCGCTTAGCCTACGCTGCATAGGCGAATCGTCATGGAGTCTGAATGCAACGATTGACGAGTGTGCTTCAACTAACCAATCAGGATATTCTTTCATGGACTCAAGTGTGGCATGAATCAATCTGATTCTGTAAATTCCATCAGACGACGCTATCATCCTACGGATAGCATTCATTGTCTCTAGAGGGATTTTTCCTTCAGTCAGAGAAGAGAGGCTTGACCTGAGATCCAACAGAGAGATTGCACTTGCATCTTCTCCAATGCTGGATTCGATGGAAGTACGAGCTCTTGCGGCCTCTGACAGGTCGCCCAAATCTAGTGCGATACTGTGCCTTACCAGATCTATTGACAGGTTTCCTGCTGCTCTATGTGATTCGGTCAAGTCCGAGAGGTCAATTGAGTCTGCTAAGGAAATCAGTTCGGCTGCCAGAGATTGTTGAATCCTTCCCGGTAGTCGATCGTCATGGAGTCTGATTAGTGTGGAGATTGTGGCCTTAGCACGCTCCTCTGGTTGCATCTCGGACAATGCACTGGATTCAAGTTCCATCGCAGCCTCCATATCGCCCCTCATCCTAGCCAATCTTGCTAGACGCATCTTACTTGATGCTCCTGGACTTAACTCGGAGATATGATTCTCTGCGATTGAGGCTTCTCCCCTATCGAGAGCAAGGTCTGCAGCAGCTTCTCTAAGAGGCTCGAAGTCACTGATTTCGATTGCCTGCTCTAGTACCACAGCGGCAGCCGCACTGTCTTCATCTGCGATACCTCCAATGTTCTCACTAATCCAATCTGCATCCATCTCTCCAGCATTTATCATGTGATGGCTCTGTATTCTACGAGCCCTTGCTCCGTCTCTTGTTGACCAAAGGCTGGCAGCCTTGGAGTGCATAGACTTGGCCTGATCGGAAGACCATGTTCCTCTCCTGACATTTCTGATTAGATGGTGTGGTTCTGCAATTGTCCCCATCCACCTGAGAATGGCGGTCTCATCAAGTTCCAGAGTACCAGATTCGTCAAACAATTCCTCAATTGCGAGAGGAGTGGGGGATATACAGAGTTCATCTAGCGTGGCCATTCCATTCTCACTCAATCTACGCATCACGGTTGACTCGACAAAATCCTGTACCGCTTCTACTCTCTCTGGGAGTGTCTCGCCGGGAGACCACAGGTGTAGTGCGAGTGGGTGGCCCGCTAACTTCTCCGCCACACTCAAGGCCTGCTTATGGTCCAAATCACTAGGTAGAATCTCAATTGCATGTTCTGGATCCAGGCCGTCCAAAATGACCTCTGAGAGTTCTTGTAGTGGCCCAAACGGGCTAGGGGATCTTACTACAACTAGAATGGAAGAATCGCTAGATGCAGCCAGACCGATCAAATCTGCAACACCGCCCGAGTGGCGTTGGTGCAACTCCTGTGCTTCGTCGATTACGAGTAGCGTTCTCTGTCCTGCTGCTAAAGAAACAATAGTCGAGGGATCACTAAGTGTCTCGCCTAGCCACATTTCTCCTATTGCAGAAGCGTCCGAATCGATCGAACATGAGGCCCAACGGACTGTCCATCCACTGTTTATGACGCGCTCAGCAACATCTCTCGCCAAGCTGGATTTACCAACTCCTGGAAGGCCACTAAGTAGGATGCTAGTTCCTCCAGTAATTGCCTCTACCAAATTTTCTGAGTTCTGACTCCTACCGTGAAGAGTTTGCTTATCGGGTATTGGCCCGTAACTTCTGCCTATCCTAGTGGCAGATTCAGGTTCGTTCTCAGAGAGCACCTGCCTGCCGGCATCCGTGATGTGGACTACAGTCCTGCGACGAGAGCCCCCTCCGATTACATGTGCTGTACGAGTAGTAATCAGACCAGCCTCCTCCATCGACGCAAGTGGAATGTGCAGAGCCGATCTAACGACTCCTAAAGATTCGGCGAGGCCGGGGAGGGAGTGTTCTCGAGGTACATCCCAAGCCTGTTTCATCTCGTCTCCAAACTGGGCCAGCCGGGCGAGGATACGACGCTGGGCCTCCGGAATCACGGCATGTGAGCAAAGGCACGGGTTCATGGGCGTTCACCTGCGGCGCATCAACAACATGGCTCTCAAACAGGATAGTCTGGAGATGCCTCGTAAGCCCGGAGTCTATCTGTTCCGTCGCTCAGATGACCGAGTGATGTATGTGGGTAAGGCGACCGATTTGCGCTCTCGCGTCAGGTCCTATTTCTCTGCCAATCCTGATCGCGATATGATTCCCCTTCTAGTCAGGGATTCGGATCGAATCGACTTCATCGTAACTAAGAGCCCCAGCGATGCGCTAATCCTTGAGCGGCAACTCATTAGAGAGCA
>DAON01000055.1:7308-8513 GCA_002501885.1 Euryarchaeota archaeon UBA220
AGAATAATATACACCAGAAATCCACCTAAGAATGCAAAGCTATGGGGCCCCTTTTCAGATGCCAAAGCAGCAAAAGAGGTCATCAAGTTAATCAGACGTTTTTTCGGAATCCGTGATGTCCGTGACAATCTTCCCTTCGGTTACATCGAATCATCAGACACAGACGACTATGCGGAACGTGTCAAGGCTGTTGAGAGTATTCTCGATGGTGATGCTTTATTGTTGATTGAGAATCTTCAACAAGAAATGGATGAATATAGTAAGAGTCTGCAATATGAAGCGGCGGCTAGGAGTCGTGACCTGATTGCAGCAGTGCAGCAAACACTAGCTCAGCAGATTATCCACTCAAGATTCTATCAGGAATGTGATGCGATAGGATTCGCCAATAGGGGCGATTTGGGCACCATAGTTCTCCTATCCACAGAGGAGGGAGTTATTGTCGGTCAAACGCAGTACCCACTGATACATCGAGGAGATGTCACAGAATCCGTGTGTCGTGTCCTCTCTGAGCACTATTCTCAGCGTAAACCACCCAAGACAATCCTTGTTCCATCCCCAATTGGAGAATGGATGGAGGAGTGGTTAACTGAACGCAGAGGATCTAAGGTCGAGGTGAGGAATCCACAAAGAGGTGAATTGACCAAATTACGTCGAATGGCAGATGCCAATGCTGAGGCGCAATTGATGCGTAATCAACTCAGACAGAGTGGTAATTTGGAACAGAGGGCTGCAAACGACGGAGCGAGATTGCTAGATATGGAAAAATTGGACAATATTGTTTGTTTTGATATGGCTCAGTTGCAAGGTGAGGAGCGTGTGGGTGCAAGTATCAGCCTTCGTAATGGTCAGCCAGACAAAAAGGAGTATCGGACCTATGTGGTGAAGGATATGTCCATGGATGATGTTCGAATGATGTCTCATGTCGTTGAAAGATGGCTCAAGCGACAAGAGAAATGGCCTGACCTACTGCTCATCGATGGCGGAGTAGTTCATCTAAACGAAATTCACAACCTATTGCTCAATCATGGTTTGATTGATTGTCTTCCTTTGGCATCTCTTTCAAAGCGTGAAGAGACAATTCACAGAATCGATAGAGATGATATCGTTCTAGATCGTCGTGGGCGTGTCCTTGTCTTCGCGCGAGATGAGGCTCATAGATTCGTCAATTCATTCCATCGTAAGAGAAGAGGTAAGGGCGCATTGAG
>DAON01000033.1 GCA_002501885.1 Euryarchaeota archaeon UBA220
AAGATTGCAGGATCGTGGTCGAAACACACCCAAGCAGGAGTCATTACATCAGTATTGATATCATCCAGAAGATCGTCTACTTCGAGATCTTCCATCTTTAGATTGAGCCCTTCGTAGAGTTGCTTTCGGATGAGTTCGAGATCCTTGGTCAGAAAGAGCACCCTTTTACCAGGGGTTAGAGAAACCTGCTTTGGAGGCCAACTTTCTGACATACACACACACCGTCCTCAGTCTATGTCAATACAGGGCTCTATTTCATCATTCTGAATGGTAATTTCTGAGTACATTGGCTTTCAGTGCAGCGATTAGCATGTTTTGTTTCTACTGTCACGCTTAAATAACATGGTCTTTCGGGATTTATTACCTTTGCTTGCGAAGGTGGGTGATGGAATGGCAGATGACGGCTATTTGGTTGAAGACACAGTAAAGTGCAATGAATGCGGAAGCAGAAATCTAAACAGAGACGAAACACGAGGAGAGGTCGTTTGCGAGGACTGTGGACTAGTTCTGGAAGACAATGTAATTGATCAGGGCGCCGAGTGGCGTGTGTTCAGTCCAGAGCAGGGCGATCAGCGCGCACGTACGGGTGCACCGATGACAGTAATGCTCCATGATAAGGGACTGTCAACCGATATTGATTGGCAGAACAAGGACTACTCAGGCAAAGCCATCTCAAGCAGGTACCGAAGCCAGTTCTACAGAATGAGAAAGTGGCAAAAGCGCTCTCGAGTCAGTAACGCTACAGAGAGAAACTTGGCTATGGCATTGGCTGAGCTAGATCGAATGGCCAGCCGTTTAGACCTTCCAAAATCTATTCGCGAATCGGCCGCTGTGAATTACAAGAAGGCAGTCGAAGCAAGACTAATCCGCGGACGCTCAATCGAAGGCGTCGCTGCTGCGAGCCTCTACGCTGCCTGCAGACAGTGCAACAATCCTCGTACTCTTGATGAGATTGGTGAAGCTAGCAGAACCGGTCGTAAGGAAATCGGCCGAACCTACCGATTCATGGTTCGCGAACTAAAGATGAAAATCCCTCCAACCAAGCCGGAGGACTACATACCCAGATTCTGCTCGGGTCTACACTTGGACGCTGAAGTTCAGTCGAAGGCATACGAACTAATCGCTGCTGCTCAAGAGAAGGAATTGACCAGCGGCCGAGGACCAACAGGAATCGCAGCTTCAATCATTTACATCGCCAGTGTTCTTTGCGGTAAGCGCAGAACACAGCGCGAAGTTGCTGAGGTGGCTGGAGTGACCGAGGTCACAATCAGAAACAGATACAAGGAACTGATTCAGAACCTAAACATCGAACTTGAGATTTGAATTCAAAGACTCAAGAGCAGCCCGTGGTCGAACCACAGTCGTTACACTTCAGGCAAGTGCCGTTACGGACCATCTGGCTACTACCACAGTCATCGCAGATGTCTCCGGTGAATCCTCTCTCACGGGCTGCTTGTATTGCAAGAGCCTCTGGATCTTGCTCTTGAAGTGGAGCAACTGCTGCATCAAGCGTCATCTGGACTTCCATCTTCTCTCCCTCGGATCTTACTACCCCAGCATCGGTCAACTCAGGCTTACTGATTGAGAATTGATCGAAGTCTTCTGCAGCCACATGAGCCAAATCGTCTCTTCCAGCATACTCTATAGCGAGCTCTCTGAATATCCAGTCCACAAGACTTGACGCCATCTTGACTCTTCCACTTCCTCCTTCGACCATACCACTAGGCTCGAATTTCTGGAAGGTGAAGACCTTGATGAAAGCCTCTAGGGGAACACCGTGTTGCAAGGCAATTGAAACCGCAATGGCGAACTGGTTTAGCATAGCTCTCCAAGCAGCTCCTTCCTTTGATGTCACTAGGATGATTTCCCCTAGTTTTCCATCTGGGTACTCTCCAGTGATTAACCTCACACTGTGCCCACCAATTCTTGCTTTAGTCGAGGTAGCCCTCTTCTTGTCAGGTAGAGATCTCCTAGTCGCAACGAAGTCAACGAACGATTGAGCAACAGGCTGAGCCACCGGTTCAGGCACTGGCAAAACCTCCACAACTTCCTGTACCATCTTCTGCTTGACTTCCTCTTCCGATGATTCATCATCCTCGAGTTCACTCGCATCTACTAACTGGTTCATAAGCGGCTGTGAGAGCTTGGAACAGTCACGATAAACTGCACAGGCCTTGTTCATTGTAGTGTGACTGAGGTTGTATGCCTCACGCACATCATCCACAGTTGAGTTGGATGGCATGTTAATTGTCTTCGAAATAGCACCGGAGATGAAGGGTTGAGCAGCAGCCATCATCTTCACATGTGCGGGCCAAGCTATTGATCGAGTCCCCTTCGCTCCACAGGGTGTAGCGCAATCGAATACTGGCAGATGCTCTTCTTTGAGTCCAGGCGCTCCTTCAATAGTGAGATTCCCGAAGATGTGATCTTGAGCTGCCGTAATTTCATCGGGTGTGAACCCTAGGAATCCGAGAGTGTCGAAGAACGGGTCTTCGAATTGCGCATCACTCATTCCTAACCCTGTGCACACATCCTTTCCAAGTAGAGAAGGCGCGAAGGCTGAACGCAAATCAAAGACATCTGCCAGACTCCCTTCTACTGTGTCCAGATTGGCCTTACTGAAACCTACATCCATTAGACGATCCATCGTTATATGTGGACATCCACCAAGCTGACCGGTACCGATGATGTACTCCTCGATTGCCTTACACTCACTGTCTGAGTAGCCTAATCTGCGCAGTGCACTAGGTACTCCTTTGTTGACAATTCTCAACGAACCTCCTCCTGCTAGAGTCTTGAATTGGACAAGTGAGAATTGCGGCTCGACACCAGTCGTGTCTGCACCCATAATCAGGCCAATTGTGCCTGTTGGAGCAATCACAGTAGTCTGAGCATTTCTGTATCCATGCTCCTCACCGTCTCTGAGAGCACGGTCCCAAGCATCTCTTGCTGCCTCAAGCAAATCCTTTGGACACTTGCTGGCATTGATTCCCATAGGCGGAACTGTAAGCCCTTCGTACTCTTCTACAGGAGCATCATAAGCAGCTCTCCTGTGGTTTCTCATCACTCTGAGCATGTGCTCTGAGTTCCTCTCATAGTCGTCGAAGGGCCCCAAGACCGAGGCCATCTCTGCACTAGTGGCATAAGTCTCACCACACATTATCGAAGTGATAGCACCACAAATCGAGTAGGCACGCTCATCATCGTAGGGGATCCCCATATGCATAAGCAGCGAGCCGATATTGCAGTATCCTAGTCCCAGCGTTCTGTATTCGTACGACTTTCTTGCAATCTCCTGAGAAGGGAACTGAGCCATCAGCACACTAATCTCCAGAGTCATAGTCCACAATCTCACACTGTGTCTAAAATCATCAACTTGGAAAGTCTGAGTATCCTTGTCGTAATAGTGAAGGAGATTGATACTCGCTAGATTACATGCAGTGTCATCTAGGAACATGTATTCGGAACACGGATTGGATCCATTGATCCTCCCTCCCTCGGGACAGGTATGCCACTCATTGATGGTGGTATCGAACTGAACCCCTGGATCAGCACACGCCCAAGCAGTATAGGCAACTTTGTCCCAGAGGCCCTGAGCATCAAGAGTCTTGCAAGGCTCGGGGTCTCTGTTCTGGGCATTGGCCTTTTCCAACTCAACTCTCCAGTACAAGTTCCAGTCAGTTCCATTGTTGACTGCTTCCATGAATTCATTTGGAACGCGTACCGAGTTGTTGCTGTTTTGGCCTGACACAGTGAGATAAGCCTCCCCCTGCCAATCGGTATCGAAGACCTCGAAGTCCACGCCCTTCCATCCTTGTTTTGCAAGGTCAACAATCCTCTGGATGTGAGGCTGAGGAACATGCTCCTTGATGGCCCCCACCATCGCTCTGCGAAGTCCAAGATTGGTACTTTGATCGAATCGTCCCTCATCATCTCCGTAATCCCAAATTGCATCCATCAATGAGTTGGCATGCTTCTGCAAAATGGTGCTTCCAATCACAAGCGAGGACACTTTCTCCTCTTCACTCGATTTCCAATCGATGTATTCTTCGATGTCAGGATGGTCGAGATCAAGAGTCACCATCTTTGCTGCTCTGCGGGTAGTTCCGCCCGACTTGATTGCTCCTGCAGCCCTATCTCCAATCTTCAAGAAGGACAGTAAGCCACTTGAAGTTCCTCCACCAGACAACGGTTCTCCTGCACCTCTGATTCTGGAGAAGTTTGAGCCTGTTCCGGAACCATACTTGAACAACAAAGCCTCTCTATTCCAAAGGCCCATTATCGATTCAGTTCCACCAACCAGAGAATCTGAAACAGACTGGATGAAACAGGCATGTGGCTGGGGGTGCTCGTAAGCATTTGCGGAGTATTCCAACTCAGCAGTATCAGGATTCACAAACGAGTGGCCCTGAGCTGGCCCCTCTATGCCGTATGCCCAATGCAGGCCGGTGTTGAACCACTGGGGACTGTTCGGTGCAGACCGCTGACTTGCAATCACATAGCACATTTCGTCGAAGTACGCGCGGGCATCA
>DAON01000107.1 GCA_002501885.1 Euryarchaeota archaeon UBA220
ACTGCATCCCTCTCGTACTCGTTAACCATCATCTTTCCAGCAGCTCTAGCAGTAGCATTCCAGTTGACCTTCTTCATTGGGTCTCCTGGAACATACTCTCTTAGATTGTAGAAATTCGAACCTTCGCCGGGATTGCGTATGTTCACGGCACCAGTGAAGATTTTTGGTACCCTGCTCTTGATCATTGCATCCTTTATGTCCTCCATCTTCGGGAAGACGAGGAAATCATCGTAGAGGTTCAACTCACGCTCATTGTGGAATAGTCCGAATGGATCCTGAACACGTATGCATACAGGACCTATTGTGTAGAACCCTCTCAGAGGGGTCTCTATAGTGTACGAAATTTCGGTTTCTCGCTTGGGACCCAATTCCATCAGGACATAGTTGGCGCCCTTCTTAATGCGCATAACATCGGGGACTCGGTCTCTGACCTCCAGAACCTTGGAGAGATTTGAGCGGTTCTGAATTCTCAGTGTGACATCGATTTCACCATCCTCGAAAATTCGAGCAGACGAAATCTTCCTCATCGCAGTTATGCTGTGCAGTTGAATACCCTCGTCCGAATCGGGCTCTTCCATCCTCCTGCCGGTTGATGCTACATCGGCATGAGTCGTACGGAATGCTGCCCAAGTTAGGAACGAGAGCAGTACCACGGCTACGGTTACGAGTTGTGAGTTTCGGAGCACTAGTCCTAGGAGGTACAAGGCTATGGCCAAGGCTGCGAACATCGCAGACTTTCTACTCCATGCCAAAATCTCACCTCCTAACAGTAGTCGTGACTATCTTAGACAGTTGGAACCTGAACCTGTCTCAGAATGTCTTGGATGACCTCACCAGTCTCCAGACCCTTGATTTGGTGCTCAGGTTTCAGTATGAGTCTGTGTGCGATCGCTAGTTCTGCCACGGATTTAATGTCGTCAGGAGTAACGAAGTCACGACCTCGCATAGCAGCTGCAGACCTTCCAGTCTTTAGCAGAGCCTGAGAACCTCTTGGGGAGGAACCGACTAGGACTCTAGGGTCCTCACGGGTCTTGGCAACGATTTCGACCATGTACAGTCTAACTGCAGGGTCTACGTAGACATCCTCGATAGCCTGCTGCATTGCAACAACTCTAGCTGGGTCAGTAATGACTTCGACTTCGACCTCGTCCTTCTTTCGCTCAATTCTTCGGTTCAGAATCTCGACCTCGTCTGCGCGGTCTGGATATCCGACACTCATCTTGAACATGAAACGGTCAAGTTGAGCCTCAGGTAGCGGGTAGGTACCCTCTTGCTCCACAGGGTTCTGAGTAGCCATGGTCAAGAAAGGTGCTGGTAGTACGTGGGTAACCACACCTACAGTCACTTGCTTCTCTTGCATGGCCTCCAGTAGTGCGGCCTGTGTCTTCGGGGGTGCTCTGTTAATCTCGTCAGAAAGTAGTAGGTTGCAGAAGATCGGCCCAGGCTTGAAGCTGAACTCTCCCTTCTTGGCATCGTAGATGTTAGTTCCCGTGATATCTGCAGGTAGCAGGTCGGGAGTGAACTGGACACGCTTGAAATCGCATCCTAGTGCATCAGCGAAGGTGTTAGTCATCAATGTCTTCGCAAGTCCAGGATAATCCTCGAACAGCAGGTTACCGTTCGACATGATGTTTACTAGAACATTGTCAATTACATGTGACTTACCGATAATGACCTTCTGTACCTCAGTGCTGATTGCACTGGAGATGGCCCCTACCGCTGTTAGCTTCTCACTCATCTTCTTCTTTCCGCGAGCGGCTTCCGCCTTCTTCGCGTAACCCGCCTCGACATCGTCGGGCGGACTCTCATCTTTCTTGGCTGGTGGTGTTGCATTCATTCTATCTTCTCTCCAATTTTCAATTTCTCTTCCCCCATCGTCTGATCGCTTGCATCATCTTGCGCAGCTCTTGGGGGGAATATGTCTTGCTCTCGCTGTAAACTAGCTCTACGAGCCTTGGGTCTCCAATCATAGCTTGGACCTCTGATGGTTGTTTAGATGCCATCTCATCTCTAGTCAAATCATGATGCACTCTGATTTTGGTAATCAGCGCCTGTTTGACACGTAAACGATAGGAACCGGGGTCGAGTTTGTTTGGCCGTTGATTGAACTTTGTCAAATCAAATACATGCCTCCAATTCTCTTTCTGCGGCACCACCATCATTGCAACCAGCAGTAGTAGGCCTACATTGAGTACGACCAACCACTTCAGGAAGTTGTTCGAGGTGAGCAGAACTACTGTGCCCATACTCTCTACAAATGGAGCCGAAACTACACCTGTGATGTGGCGACTCTCGTCGAAGACCACCTGGAAGTTAGAATTGTCAAGTCTGATTTCACCAGAGAGTTGGATGTTGTCGTGCTCCATCATCGAGTGAATTAGCAAGTTGTAGTATACTTCATTGCCAAGCCACATGTTGTTATCCTGAACATCTTGCATCCAGCAGCTCCCGACTACGCCCTCACAGCTCTCACTGAGTCGACGCTCTCCACCAGTTGCCTCCCCTAGGGTCCACAGTCTGTTTGAGAAAGCCTCTTCATCAGCCACGAAAACAATGCTACCAGTTACGCCCAACTCACCGACATCCCCTCCGATGCTAGACTGTCCTTCTCTGACTTGATCGTATGCAGTAATGTTGTGATAGTCGAAGCGGATGATTAACGACAAATCTCCAGGAGCGGGGTTCTTTGGATTGCTCGCATCGCCATCTCCTTCTAGATCGATGAAGGCGGAAGAAGATGCTGTAGCAAGAATACTAACATCTCTTTCATTAGGATGAGTTGTGTCTCTTTCCGAAGGCTCAAATTTCATCCCAGTCGGAGATCGGAACATAATCGGCATTCTGCAAGAACTAGGATTTTTGTTGATAATCTGGAATTCGCTACAGCCCCGGTTTGCTGCCCCTGCCTGCATATCATTCACATCTTCTGAAACTGCAGCAACGCTCCATACATTCAGCCATGATGGATAGTATGGGACATTATCCTGATCATACTCGAGATAATGTTGATTCTCATCTTGTAGAGGGAATCCAAAGTAGGTAACTCCGAATTTGGCAGCCAACCGATTGGCGTTGGTTCCGTCTGCGGCTACAATCACTTTGCCCCCTTTCTCCGTAACAAAGTCGTAGATTGCATCTGCCTCAGTTTCATCAATTGGCTTCTCTGGAGCAATAATGAGCAACATGGTTCTGTGAGGGTCCTTCCAATCATTTACCAACATCGGAGTTGACATGGTGTTAGCGATGAAATAACCCTCGCCATCCGAACCTAGAGATTCCCTCATATCTGAGATTTGATACAATTCCTCTTGCTCATATGCTGAATAGGCTGTAGATTTACCAATAACGAACAGCATTGGAAGGAGCAGAAGCATCACTACTGTGATGGCTATTGCACCAATGATGTAGGTGCTGAATTCGAAACCACCTTCGTCTTCTTCAGCCATTGTGAACACCTGTTTCTCATTTTGTTGCTGCGAGGCAGCACCTACGGTGCTCGTGGGAGTATAATTCCACAGTTATAGGTTGCTGAGAGAAGTTTACGCCCCAGCATGTTATCGAGCACCCTCGGTGCTAATTTTGCACCCTCTCAGGCACTCCAATAAGGAGATAAAATAACAGTCAATTAGAACGCTGTCTAGAGTACCCTGCGGCAACTGCCAGAGTTACAACAATTTGGACAAAACCCAACGAAGGAAGACTAGTGCTAACTACTTCTGTCACACTCTCTGAGTTTCCATCTTCATTGCCTCCTGAATTGCCCTCCTCGTTCTGTAGGGGAGGTTCAACGGTGAGAGTTGTATCATCACTCACAACCGATGCCTCTCCGGAGTTCATCGCACCGTTAGAGGAGATTGAAACCTCGACCTTACAGTTTCTACGAGGATGACTCTCCGATGCAGTTGCAACTAGATCTGCTTCAATTGTCTGGCCAGAAGCGATATTCTGAGTCATCAATGAGTCCAAGCCGTTGTCTGTTGTTAGCAGCGGACAATTGTCAGTGACTTCGATATCTCCTACCTTGTCCTGCACATTTCCGTGGTTTACTACACTAACTCTGAGGATGGCATCGGACCCTGCGTTCATAGGTCCTACTGGGTCTGAGATATCTATCTCTAGTGAGTAGATAGTCGGTATACGCAACTCTCCAGAAGATTCCCTATTCTCACCAGGGAGTCCAACTGGTAAACCAGCTCTAGACACCATATTGGCCCTGATTGTAAACTGCTCTTTCGAATCAGCAGCAAAACTCCAGACATCAATTCCAGATACTGACAGAATGAATGACTTATTCTCTCCCGATCCGATAGTCTCCGATTCTGGGCCATCTGCCTCTCCTTCAAACGGAATTTCGTACTCAAACTCGACTACTATATCCACTAACTCATCGTTGCTGACAAAGAATTCTATGGATGCTGTTCCGTCCTGTTTGACATTGAATGGGACATCCTCGTTATCTTGTGGGTATTCTATGCCCATTTCCCATGAGCCAATTTGCGCATTTACTGTAGTCAAAGAGCAGACAACCAATAGCGCAACACAGAAGTTAAGTTTCCCATTCATGCTAAACTTCCGTTAGTCCGCTTCCAGCGCGTTTTGTTAAGACCTTGACCATCTTGCGTCTGTAGGAGGGAGGATACCAGGTATTCAACACAGGCTTAACGGCTGTACGAACAGACTCCGCCAATTCCTCGAGGCTAGACTGTCCTTTCCAGTCTCCGAGTATTGTCGCCGCCTCTTCGACATGGTATCCTGGAATCGACTCTATTCCAGTGGTAGCGACTCTGAGGTCCGCAGGAGTTTCTCCTTCGCCAGGTTTCCAAGCTACTGCGACTCCTGCCTCCGGGAAGTCCCATGAGTCTCTCTGACGCAGTTTCTGATAGTCACCCACCCATTCACTGGAGTCATCCGGTAAAGTTAGGTGAGTGACTAACTCACCTGTCTGCAGCACATTCCTTGTTTTCCCGTCTAATTCAAAGAACTCGTTTAGTGGCATCGATCTAGCACCAGAAGGCCCTGCAAGGTGGATTGTTGCTCCCAAGCACATTAGAACAGGGGCAAGATCTGCTTGGTATGTGGCAACACAAAGGGTGTTCTGATTTGGTATCACACGACAGTCTGCACCAGTCCCACAATCGCACTTGTAACACCAATCAATAGACTCGCGCCATTCTTCTGTTTGATTGAACCAGAAGCAGCGAGTATCAAGACAGATGTTTCCACCCACCGTTCCCGAGCGCCTAATCATAACACTGGCGACCATCGCCGCCACCTTGGATAGCAGAGGATGAACTCTACCAGAGTCCTCCAATTCATGTAGCCTGACCATAGCTCCAATGTGAGTTTCTGATAATTTAGACAACTCAGAGACTTTAGCTAACGAAATTACATGAGGCTTCACATTGAGGTGCCATTTGTAATTCGGAAGCAAGTCGGTGCCACCTGCAACCCAGTCAAACTCTTCTCCTGAGTCTCCCAAATCACTCGATAATGAGATTGCTTCTTCCAATGTTTCTGGAGTGTGTAGGGTGAACGGAGGCATACGCATCAGAAACCACCCCCGTGCCTTCTCTCTGCATGCTTCCAAGCGCTTCCGGCCAAGCGTGGAGAGTCCACATATTCCTCACTTGGAGTTACACTGACAACCCATCTTTCGTTCTGTTCATCAGCAGGAATAACCGGATCAAATCCAAACAAAGCACCGTTGTGATATGGAGAATCATCCTCCATTGATGCACGGGCAGAATCTCTGGCAGAATGCTTGGCAGCCCGCGACTCAAGGACACCTTGTAATTCCGAATGCTCGAGCCTAGGGGACTGCAATTCACTAGGCTCAACACTCTCTTCTTTGCACCTTTTCTCAATAAGACGATACATTCTGTCCGGGGTGATCGGCAATTCGCTAGTTCTAATTCCAATCGCATCATATACAGCGTTACAGACGGCCGGAAGTATTGGTAGAAGAGGGCCTTCTCCGGCCTCTTTGGCAC
Organism: Euryarchaeota archaeon UBA220; assembly: GCA_002501885.1. GTDB lineage: Archaea > Thermoplasmatota > Poseidoniia > Poseidoniales > Thalassarchaeaceae > Thalassarchaeum. The sequence continues at coordinate 5,991 of DAON01000107.1, forward strand.
CGAAAGGACCCTCTGAGTCATTCGACTCGACGATTATGGGCACAACCTCTGGCATTTCGTGAACGCTAGGAATCTTGTAGTCGAGCAGGTCTGGATTCATCAAGTGTCCATTTCGTCCGTACTTCATTTCCTCACTAAGGACCTGCCCCAGACCCATGTGACATGAACCAATCATTTGCCCTTTTACAGATAGAGGATTCAGAGCCTTGCCGCAATCATGAGCAGCCCAGATCTTAACCACCTTTGTTTGGCCTGTCTCTGCATCTACCTTGACCTCAGCAACATATGCAGAGAATGAGTACGCCGGTGCAATTCCCGCTCCAGCACCCTTGTGGACTCTTCCCATTGGAGGGGTACGATAGGCCCCGGAAGAGACCAGTGCACCCTTTTCTTCCTGAGCCTTATGCAAAGCTTCGAGATAAGAAATCCCAATTGTAGGCTCTCTTTTGTCATATATTCGCCTGTCACCAATAACTAGCTTGTCAGACGACACGCCGGTGACCAATGAAGCGGCTTCAAGCAACTTCTCTCGAATATTCATAGCCGCCGAAATTGCCGCATTTGCATTCATGAAAGTAACACGAGATGAATATGAGCCCAAGTCGACGGGAGAGGTATCGGTCTCGCGACTACGAACTCGAATCATATCCAATGGCAGTCCAAGAACCTCGGCGACCGATTGGGCAACTACGGTATCTGAGCCTTGGCCAATATCTGCTGCTCCGGTGTGAACAGTTACTCCTCCATCCATGTCTATCTTGAGATGGACAGTGGCATGGGGGAACTTGTTCGGCTCCCAGTGAATAGGCAGCCCGCTTCCGGAGATGAAGAATCCACAACCTATCCCTATCCCATGGCCATCTGGCAACTTGCGGAACTTGTCATCCCAGCCAGAAGCCTCCTTGACTCTCTCTAGACATTCTCTCATCCCTATGCTTGTGACTCTGAATCCGGTGATTGTAGCAGAATGAGGAGGCAGAAGATTAGCTAGTCTGAGTGTAATTGGATCCACTCCCAATTGCTCAGCCAAATCATCCATTCCAACTTCGACCGCACACCTTGAGTTCACAGCTCCATG
>DAON01000099.1:0-926 GCA_002501885.1 Euryarchaeota archaeon UBA220
ATCGTGGAAACTGTTACCGGCGTAACCGAATCCTTTCTCTCCATATCTTGAGATTAATGCCTCGGCCTTCTTGCTACCTCGCAGGTTGAATGACTCGTCTGAGGCCAAGACATCTGAGAATAGGCCGACATGTGCGGCCACCCTTTCGGCCACTAAGCGATCGGAGGCAGTTGCTAGAAGCAGTTTCCTACCTCGTGCATACTCGGCGGTAATCCAGTCCAGAAACGCCTCATGATAATCCAACTCGCTTGGCTCGAAATCAAGTCTACGAGCGAGGTCTCTCTTCCATTGTGCCCGCTTGCCAATGATTTCCTTGAATAGAACTCCAATAATCATCCAGGGTCGCCTGCCAATCACTCGCTTGGCACTAATCACACTCATGTCTGAGAGTATCAGAGTACCATCCATATCGACGGCTAGAGGAATGTCTGACACAGCATCACCCATGTGCTTCGGTCGAGGGTCGAGTTCAAGGCTTCTTTGACCGATTCAATGAAACCCAATACTACGTCGTGCCCCTTGGGAACGCACCATGTCTGCTGATGAAATGCCATGGAGGCCTGCTGCAATGACACAGGTTGAGTCAGATGAAGAGGCACCCCCTGGGTTTGTGGCCCTGCGATTCGCAGGAATCGGCATGATGGCCAGAATGATTGAGCCTAAACAGTTGAACGAACCAGCCGATTGGATTAACCTGGTTAGTAAGTTGGAGGCTTGGGGAGAAGTCCCCAATCCAGACTCGATAACTTCGCTACAGAATATGCCGAACGAAAGAGGCCTTAACGCTGTACTGAAAGCCGATTCTACTTGGTTAGCCGAGTTCCTTCCATGGGTATCTGATGGTAGAATAAGGGCTAGAGCAAAAGCTGCTCCAGATGGCTCTAGAATTCCAATCGGAGGATATTCATTCGAAGGTCGAGATGTTG
>DAON01000099.1:1308-5455 GCA_002501885.1 Euryarchaeota archaeon UBA220
AACGCATTAGCAGCGAATGATGCAGAGTCGGCACAAGAAGAGTTACGAAATGCCGGAATGGTGCTTGGAAGATACCACACCAAGGCTGGAGAAGCTAGGATAACTCCTCCCGATCAGTCAAGATGGAATGCTAGAAATCAATGGTTAGAGGAGACCCTGAGGGCTACTTTCCTGTGGCGAGCTCCGTATTCAAAGGACCAGCCTTGCACTCTGAGCCTGATGGATGTTAGATTCAGCGATATCTGCGGGGACTCGCTCAGAATTGGAAGAACTCGTCTTGCAGATGCTCTGAGACCACCAGTTTGTGAGTTCCCTGCCATGCGAGACCTAGCATCTCTAGCCCACGATCTATCTCGTTTGCATCACAATTCAGACTCCAAACTAGAACTGATGCCACTCCGTCTAGCATTGATTGAAGGATGGAAGTCAACCGCTCCTGTCGAGTGGTCTACCGACGACTCCTTCTATTCGCACAGAGGAGGTCTTGCAATCTGGGAGTATGAGCAATGTTTGATGGATGTACTCGAAGCTTCTTCACATCAATCAGGAGCCCCTCAGCCCGCCGTGGAAATTCTGAGATATGTCCAACCTTATCAGAAGAAGATGTTCAGTAATCGCACTTTCGGAGCCCTTTCTGCGATGGCCAGCTTCTTCGGTCTAGCGACCTTATACTGGACTTTTCCTTGGACTCTAGATGAGGTAGCATTGCCCTTGATTTTCATCGGCACAAGCGCTTTGCTGATGCGCATGTATAGGAGAATGTCACCGCCACCAGAGCGACCTTTCACTATGATTTAGAACGAATCTACCCTAATTGTGCCGTTCTCATCATGATTGTAGAACATGGGTGATCCGGTTGGAATCTCTAATGATACAATATCTTCGGGACTAATTCCTTCTAGGTGCATTACGATAGAGCGAAGTGAGTTGCCATGAGCCGATACAAGGACATTCTTGCCACTTTCTAGGTCAGGTAGAATTTCCTCAGTGAAGTAAGGAATCGTCCTCTCAGCAGTCATCTCAAGACTTTCTCCTTCTGGAGGTGGAACATCGAATGAGCGGCGCCAGATGTGTACTTGCTCAGTCCCGTGCTTCTCTGCAGTCTCAGCCTTGTTCAGACCCTGCAGAGCGCCATAGTGACGCTCATTGAGCCTCCAATCGTAATGTGTAGGAACATCTTCTCCAGAGGACTCGTTTTGCTGCATCACTATTTCTGCAGTTCTCTGAGCCCTCATGAGATCGCTAGTGTGCACCACATCTATTCGAATGCCAGATAGTTGACGCCCAGCTTCTTCTGCTTCTATTACTCCCTTCTCAGAGAGCTCTACATCTGTCCAGCCGGTGAATCGGTTGGTAGCATTCCAAACCGATTGTCCGTGCCGAATCAGAATCAGGCGAGCCATTAGAAGACCTACATTTGTGCTCTACGCCTAGGCTCGTGGAAGCCGAGTCCAAGCTCTTCGCCTCTGGAGCGAGCCATGATGATGATATCCTCAGTAAACTCCCTCTGAATCTTGGCAGAAGAGGGACAGTAGAAGTTGCACGATACTGTCACCTTGGAAGGTAGTACCTGAGTCACTTTGACCCATGAATCCTCTTGCTTAGTTGCCCTTGAATCTGCTAGAACCTGCTCACACAGAACATCGCAGAACTTCCTGAGTGCATCCATATCGTTACCCTCTTCGAACTCGAATGTAGGGCGTATTCGCCTGAATCTGCGCTTGCTATAGTTCTCAACAGGAGAGTTGGTGATGTTCGAGTTCGGAATCGTGACGATTGTATCGTTACCTGTCCTGAGCATGGTTGTGCGCAGTCCGATATTGATTACTTCGCCCTCAATGTCTTCGACGATAATCCAATCTCCTACATTGAATGGCTGATCGATTATGATTGAAATCGCACCGAATACATTGGCTACGGAATCTCTTGCAGCCAAAGCTAGTGCCAGACCGGTGATTCCCAGACCAGCAATTAATCCGTTTAGGTTGACTCCGAATAGCCCAGCGATTACAAAGAAACCGACGATTACCACTGCAAGCCTACCAATTGATTCCGCGACGCTGGCAAGAGAGCGCCGAGCCGCCATATCGTCACCTTCGACGACAATGAAAGCGTCTAGGTAATCCACCAGTCTGTATGCTGCAAAAAGCATCAGAACAATGAAGCCAGCACGAGAGTAATCCATCACTCTAGTCATTAGATCAGCATCCCAAACCAAATCTGATTCATTCATGAATAGCCAATCCAGTGACTGCCACATCACCAGAAGTCCTACCATCCAAGCCAGCGATCTAGGAGCAAACAGATCCTTCCCGTCAATCCTCTCTGTCTTTGAAAACAAATCCATCAACCAAGGGAACAACATCCTTCGAGAGAAAATTCCGGCCCCCACGCTAAGCAATACGGTGAGAGCTAGAACTGTTGCAGTTCCCTGCGAAAAAGCACCAAATTCAGCCTCTCCGCCCATGTCAATTCCTAGTACGCTCATGCTCAGCCCGAGCACGCCCTCCTCAAAAAGGCAACCCCGGCCCTATGGGCCGGTCAGCGAGGGATTGAATACCGAACATACTCTCGGCTACCCGTTAGCATGCCGAATGAAGACACAATCGGACTTAGAGAGAGGCGTATTCCTCTTACTGCAATGCTACTCCCTCTGTTGCTCTCTTTACTCGCTCCAGCTACTCTGATTGCCCCTGTCGGAGCGCAGGACACAGACTCTGGTTATGCTCCCGAGGACATTTGGTCTGACGAATATGCCTTCCAAGTCTTCCCTTGGGGCCCACATGGAGACATAGACAAGCTCCAGTTCCGTGAGTATTACGACTATTTCTCGATGAAGGAGAGGATGCAGACCCTAGCAGCATACTATCCCGACTTTTTGCAGTATCACGAGGGCCTACTAGGCGGTGTCAACGCTCGCGGTGAGGAGATGACCTCTGATGATTACGAGGGCTGGTACTACAATCACCTAAGTCCCTGGATGAAGATTACTGGGAATGTCAATGGTGGAGAGTACAACCCTTTCAACGATGATGACGGCAACTACGCCGACCGTCCTGATGTAATGCTGGTAGGGAACCACCACGCCCGTGAGTGGATGTCATTCGAGGTTCCGATGTTCTTCCTTGAAACCGTGGCTTACTACTATGGCAAGGCTGGAATCGACAATGATGGGGACGGACTGATTGACGAGGATGGTTGGGACGGCATCGACAATGATGGTGACTGCGCTCTACTGAATGCTACCAATCAGGACAGTAACGGCGATGGTATACCGTGTGGTCCGGGCGATCTCGGTGTCGACGAGGATTTCTCAGAACAGTTCATCACCGATTTGGTAAACACCCGTGAAATTTACTTGATTCCAATGTTGAATACTGATGGAGTAAGGTACGACATGGAGGAGTACTGTGGTCCCACCGCTTGGGAGAACTGCTACCGCAGCGGTTGGAGAAAGAATCTCAGAGATAACACTGTCACAGGCGTAACTCCACTACCTGATGTCGACGAAGAGGTAGACCCGAGTTGTGACGGAGTTGATCTGAATCGCAATTACCAGTTTGAATGGGGTGCTCCTTTGGGTGCCACAGGACCACTATTCCCGGGGATGTGCTATGCAGGTGGTCCGAATAACGATGTGTACAACGGTCCTGTGGATACCGTAGATCAAGACGAAGACGGACGACTCAATGAGGACCATGTGGACGGAAAAGACGACGATGCGGATGGCCTTGTTGACGAGGACTGGATGGGTGGAAACAGCGAGCCTGAGACAAAATTCATCCAAGATATGACTGAGATGAACGACGACGATGGTGATGGAGCCTCTGACTTCAAAGTCACATTGACTTGGCACTCATACTCTGAACTTGTTCTATGGCCGTGGGGTCACTGTACGAACTGCTACGCTCCCGACGACGAGTATCTCGTGTATCATGGAAATATCATGGGAGACATGACTGCCTACGCTCCAATGCAATCTTCCGAATTATACCCAACCACTGGTGACTTCTGTGATTGGCACTATGGGGTTCACAACTCATACTGTTACACTATTGAGATTGGTAATGCTTTCCATGAATACCCAGAGGATATTGCACACATCGCGGTCAGGAATGTTGGAGTCCCATTCTACATGGTTGAGATT
>DAON01000046.1 GCA_002501885.1 Euryarchaeota archaeon UBA220
CAGCTGGAGCGGGTTCAGGTTCGGGGTCTTCAGACTCCTCGCCCCTCACTCTAGCCAGCATCTTGTCGATGGCATCATCGATGTTTCCGACTGCTGAGTCGGCTGCCTCTGGGGCTTGCTCCTCTGTTGCCTCGACCCCCATGAGTCTGTTGATTAGAACATCCTTCTTGCCCGATACTAGTAGACCTCGGTCGCTGCACATCTGACGTAGTTCGCTGACCTTCATCGCAGACAGTTCGTCCCGGTCGGGCTCACCCTCAATCGACATTCTACCCTTGAGTAGCGAATACAGGAGGCTTTCAACCCCTTCGGCGTCCTGCCTTGCAGGACGCGTACTCGCTAAGAAATTCGACGACTCCGATGAAAGGACTCAAGAAGGGATCTTGGTCGGCGGGTATCATGGACCCGCGTCTAGTAATACTCTCAAGAGGTCCTGGGCTGTATAGCACCAAGCAGCTCGCGAAAGCCGCTGAGGAAGCGGGTTGGGCGGTACGGATCATTGACCCACTCAAACTTACTGTGCTAGTCGATGATGAGGGCGGTAAAATCTACTACAAGGGTTGGCCGCTAGAGTGCGAGGCAGTCATTCCTAGAATTGGACACTCAATCACTCGCAGAGGTGTGCATGTGGTTAGGCAGTTAGAGAGGATGGGAATGATTGTAATCAACTCCAGTTCTGGTATTGCAAAGAGTCGAGATAAGCTTGCAGCCAGTCAAATGATGGTTGAGGCAGGTGTTCCCATTCCTGTCACAGCTAATGTGGGAACTTGGAAAGATACAGTTCGTGCAGTGAATCAGGTAGGTGGCACTCCTTGTGTCGTCAAGAGTAACGAAGGTACTCACGGCTCGGGAGTGTTCCTAGCACATACCGAGCAGCAGGCCAAGCAGTTGGTCTATCAAATGCTTGAGCGCGATATGAGGCCTCTAGTTCAGGAGTATATCCAGGAGTCTCACGGCAAGGATATCAGAGCATTGGTTGTAGGAGGAAAGGTCGTCGCTGCAATGCGCAGAAGAGCGCATGGCTCTGAGTTCAGATCTAACTTCCACTTAGGAGGTAGTGTCGAGCCTGTGGAGATGACTCCACGCTTCGAGGAGATTGCAGTTACAGCTGCGAACAAACTAGGACTCGATTTGGCTGGAGTAGATATGCTTGAGGCCAGTAACGGACCACTAGTTCTCGAAGTCAACTCAAGTCCGGGTCTCGAGGGAATCGAGACAGTAGTTGGTGAAGGAAAAGTTGCAGCCGAGGTTGCAAGGTTACTCAATCAGAGACTAGAGGAGTCACATGTAGAGTCTAGTAAAACATCTATGCAGAATGCGAACGAGATACATAGACAGTCAACCGAAGCACAGGATTGACGGCGTCGAGACAGTGGTTCTCAAACGGGCTTTTACCAGTCCTATTGGAGAGAAGCATTCAAGTCTGAATAGGGATACTTGGACCTGTCCGTAGGGACAGGGATGCACGGCCTTGATTGGCCAGAGGCGAGAAATGACAGAAGAAAATGGGGCAAAACAAAACGTGTGGATGCGAGCTGCCATGGGTGGCAGAGTCGGGTCTAGACTATCTGGACTAGGTCTCGACGAAGGTGCATCCCTTCCCTCGCGACTTCAGGGACTTGCTGAGTTACCTTGGTTTGAGTGCTGGTTGCAGAGGCTCAAGACCGAGAAGAAGAGTGCTCATACCATCAGAGCATACACTGTAGCAGCCCGCACTCTAGCTACTACTTCCCTACCAGGCGAGGAGGCACTCGACTGGGAACAGGCTCAATCTCTCAGTGTTCTGAAGATTCATGGCAGAATCGACCCTAACAAGGGTAGATTGGACTCGTGGCTAAACAGTATTGGAGATCTGAAGCCGGCCACAATCAACGCTAGGATGGCAGCAGCCTCCCATCTCTTGAACTGGGTCGGACACATGATTCCGGACTGGATTCAAAGACCCAATCGCAGTAAATCCCTACCTCGCACCCTAGGGCGCAGTGAGTTGAGTAGGGTACGACTCGCCGCAACTCGATCCGAGGACCCATTGACTCAGCCAGTAGTAACCATCCTACTCGATACTGGCCTGAGAGTCTCCGAGTTGTGTGGGCTCGACCTCGATGACATGGACTTGGAAGACAAATCGGCACTTGTCATCGGAGGTAAGGGTGAGAAGGATCGAACTGTTCTATTCACGCAGGCTACAGTCGATGCGGTGGAAGCTTGGATGCCAATCAGAAACGCTCGCGCCAATATATGTGAGGATGACGGAGAGAGGCGTTCACTACTGCTTTCTAGTCGTGGACGCAGAATCAATCCACGCTCAGTTCAGAAACTAATCGATAGGTTGGCTGATGCAGCTGACATCCCTCGTTCTAGACTCAGTCCGCATACTCTTCGCCATACCTTCGCTACGGGACTGTTGGAGCGTGGTGCTGACCTAGTGACTATCCAGAGGTTGCTTGGTCATGCCAGCATAGCTACCACCAGAGTCTATCTCGAAATCGGAGACCAGACACTAAGAGAGATTTATCACCGCGCTCAGAACGAAATTGTGGGAATTCCAGAACAGTCTCCTTCTACTGAAGAGTCTGTTCCAGTAGCTCCCGAGCAGATGCCACGAATTCCCTGACTACTTTCTAGCCGGGTTCTTCTTGTTGTGTCGCTTCTCTACTGATTCTGGGCCTTGCCACTCACGATCTGCCGGAATCGTGTATCCTGGATGGGTTGGTATTGGACAATGTTTGCCCGACCTGCACCTGCTACAGTTGTCCGAGGGCGGGTACTCCACGGTCTTCTGCAACTTGCCGTACTTCCTGCGTGGCACGACATATGCTCGGTTTGGAGGGATTTAGCGATTACCACGGGCGCGCAATGTTCAATCCTACACGCACCGGCACCACAGCATGGATTCCGAGGCTTGCGAAGTCGGGTCAGACCCGAGTCGGACGATTCTGTATGCTCAGGTCAGAGAAGGTAATCCGCAGATGTCGATAGATGAGGAAGATTGTCTTAGGCCTCTGAATTGGCCTGATTCTAGTGGCAAAGTGTTCCTCGGTGATGTAGCTCAGGCTGCTCTTAGAGCCTTAGGCCCTCATGATCCACCTCGCTTTGTCGAATCTCCTGTCTTCGATGAGCAGCGATGGATTCTCGTTTCTCGAGCGAATGAGCTCACAATGACCATCACAAGTACCGCCTACTGGGGTTTTGGTCTGTTGAAGACCTGTTTCATGAACCGGATTGAAATTAGGGGCCCTTATGGGCTCAGGGCTAGATGTGTGCATGATATCGTCGCCTCTCTAGGACACAATCCATGGGAACCTGCTAGAGTGAGTAAGTTTGAGTCGATAACTGGAGCGAAGTTGGCTGAACATAGAGTCGCTTGGGAGGAACTGGTATCACGCGCAAGCGAGGGAATGAGTGAGGAGATTACCGAGCTTGAGGAGGCAACAAGACGGCTAAAAGGAACGGATGATTCAATCGAAGCGATTCTAGATTCTGCGGAAACTGCGCTCTATGAAGCTAGGATGGCTTTGGCA